>DASVSS010000269.1:0-4133 GCA_036387945.1 Tepidisphaeraceae bacterium
TGCCCCGCAACCGTAGTTGAGTGAAAATTTAAGCGTAGATAGAGGTGCGTCATGAACAAGACGAGTTTCAAAGGCTTACCGCCGGCACGAGCACATCGGATGGAAGAAGACCGTCGGCAGCCGATCTTGGTTCCTGCAGTACGGGACAAGCCCGGCCGACGAGGCGAAGGCCAGCGGCACAACGTTCGTGTCGCTGTAACGCACCCATGATGACATGTTGATCTGATTGAACTTGCCAAGATCAAACTCTGTCATTGGCAACACGAGGCGAGAGTACGACACAGCGGGGCCAGTCGCCGTAACTGCGCATGTCTCGGAGAAAGAGCGTGGCCCATTCGATGTTTTTCCTGTCGTCCATCCCGACGACGATTTCCTCCTGCCGCACGACCCTCGCTCCCTCGCCGCGCAGCGACGCGTTGAGCTTGATGGGCCTGTTGGTCAGCCTGTCGAGTGCCTCGGCGTACTGGTAGCCGCGAAGGAGGTAGCCGCGAAAGCGTTCATTCTCGCCGAACTTGTCGCCCCGGTACTGAACCACATCATGGAGTCCGCTTTCGTATCGAAGTCGTCCGGCCGGTTTTGGCAGCGTATCCGTGAGCTTATCGCCTTGCAGGGTGGGGTAAGCAGGCCCCTTGTTATCTTGTCCCGCTCAATGCGTTTGCCGTGAACAGTGACCCTTCCGGCCGGCACGCGCGTCAAGCAGACCTTCTATAGCGCGGATGGTTCGTTCATCGAGGTGTATGAGACGACCAATCGTCGCTTGCGACTACGTCCGATCACCCCGACGGCCATTGCTCACGTCTGAATCTGGGGTTGGTTGTTCAAAACGTATGCTTCCACACCGTTGATGGTGTACATTTTCCGATGAAGCTGCTATCGAATCGAAGCACCGTTTGGGATTCGGTACGTCCGCAGTTCTAGTTTCTAACCGGGCAAGGGAAATGAACGAGGGCAAGCCGGTCGTGCGCAGTTGGATGCAGTCAAACGGGTGGGACCTCGTGCGCTTGGAGGTCGGCCGACGCTGCAGCGGCTGTCCCGGGCGGGCCGACGACCTGGCGTACGTGGCCTTCGACGGCGAACGCGAGTTCTACCTATGCCTCGACTGCGCCGATTCCCGGTATCACGGCGACGAAAAAGTGGGCATTCTCCCGGCAGCTGCCGTAATCGCGGCCGCGGAGCTTGAGGAGGCCGTCGAGCGAGCCCCTGAACCCGTGCAAGCGGACGAGTTCGAGGACGAGCAACAGCTGCGCGCGGGTCTGGCTGAGGCGTGCAACGCGCTGCGGCTACCAGAGTGGCACGCGTCGCCAGCGCGAGCGGGCGTGGAGTGGGCTGTACGCGAGGCGTGTCGGGCCGTGACCGCGCCCAAGTACGACTGGCGCTCCAAGCTGGAGGACGAGGCAGCTGACTTCCTCGACCTGCTTGAGCGGTGTCTTTGGCACCTCCCGCATCATGTTGCCTTGCCGTATTACCTTGAGCTTTTGGGTGCAGGCTTCGGGTGTGCGATCAGCGAACGCTGGCCGCGGCAGTCGCGAAAACGCGATGACTACTGTGGCAAGCCGCTCGTAGTACAGCGCGCGGCGGAGGCGCTGATTGCGATGGAGCCAACGCTGCTCTTGCCGGAGCTGAGCGAAACGGCATCGCAAGGTACCGCAGGCTTTGAATCCTCCGGTGCGTTACGCTCGTTTTACAGCGAGGCTCCGGACTACCGCTCGTGGAATGCCGCCGTCCTCTTAGCACGCCTGCACCAGCTGACGGGCTCGCTCCTCCCGGCTGACACCATCGAGACGCTCTGCGCGATCATGACCTACGTGCCGGCAGACAAGGAGAGCGAAAGCTGTTCGTGGTATCCCTTCGACGAATACATGCGGTGGGTGTTGCGCGGCTTGCCGCAGGACCCAGTTGCTTCGGCTCTCACGCAACGGTTGGATCGCCTGTGCCCCACTTACCGGCAAGAGGAGACGGTTCGAGAACTCCGCTGGCTGGCGGAGGCGGGCAGCGGGGTCGCAATCGATGCACTTCTTGGGATTATCCGGGACACCAGCCCCGGCGACGACCCGGTCTACTACGAAGCCGATCAGTGCTCGTCGTTGGCAACGCCCGGGATGCGGCGACGGCTTTTCGAGGCGATGGGGGGCGACGACAGGAAGTGGGTTCACTATCTTGACGGTTGGTTAGACGAGCGGACCCCTGTACCGGAGGCCACGGGCGTAATGGCAGAGATGCTCGCCACCGGCGGTGGCCAGGGCACGTCTGATGCGTTGAGGTGGCTGGTGACTGCGGTCCCGCGGGTGCTGGTAGAGTTGCGACGCCACCCCGATCGAGAGGTTCGACTTGCCCTTGTGGATTACCTGATAGCGGGCTGGTACATCGACGAGAACCCGCTTGTTGAGGAAAGTCTAAACGACCTCAAGGAGGATCCCGATGAGGAGGTGCGGACAAGGGCACGATCGGGAGACGAAGCCTCGTGACTTCCTGTCAAGGTGGATTATGGTATGAGCGGCAGCTGCAAAGGACCCTGGTACAAGGGATTAGCGTGGCTGTCTTCAGCCAGCTTGCCGCCTGCACCGCCGCTGTACCGAGCACCTCGCCGCCCGACTTCTCGTTCAAAAACGGTCTTGTTCATCCGGCCGACGTGGAGCGCCTTCTCGGCGATCTTGCTGGCGAGCAGTGCGACATCGCCGAGGTCGATCTGGAGGAGTCCGCAGATTTGCTGGCAGACCGGCCGCAGGTGGTACTTCGGAATGGCACTGTCTCAGCAAGTGATCCAAGCCGCGGTTTTGCCGCCTATCGACACGTCGGCCACACGCCATCTGAACTGCACGTGCTCATCTTGTGGCGAGGAGGCAGCGGGAGTGGAGTCTTCAAAGACGTTCTTTGGCTGAGGGTTGACCTCGATCGGACATCGCATCACACGCGGTTGCGGAGGGTCGGCCAGTTCACGCTTGGTGACCGTGACAACGCCGCGCTAAAACTGAGCGGCTCCAAGCTGTTGATCGGCGCGTCAAAGTACCGCCATGAGCAGACGGTCATCGATCTCGATTGAGATCACCGCAAGCGAATGCGGGTCGCCATTAAGCATGCGGCTCACGTGCCTGCAGCATCAATCGAAGCACGTACAGGTTGGGCTCGAACGACTCGAAGATGTCGCTGGCGTTGAGCCCTAACCTCAGTCGCAGCCCCGCTGCGACCGCGGGGCTGCGACTGACGCCCTGCTCGCAGTGAGCAACGATCGCATCCACGTGGGGCAGGTATCGGATCACGAATCTCCAGATGAGCTTCGCGTCGGCGAGCGTCATAAGCCGAAGGTCATCAAGGTCAGCCCCGGGTTCAAGATCATCGAAGCAAAGGTAGAGCACGTCCCGTCGCTGAAAGTGCGGGCGAAGAGTTGGAGGCGGTGAGCCGGGATCTCGGATGGAGACCACGACGTGCGAACCCCGCACCACGGTTCGATGTTCGATGTCATGGCGGCTGGCGGGGAAGATGTCGATTCTGCGTCGGGTGATTTGCAGGGTTACTCCTTGGATTGGGCAAAGGCGATTGTCGATCTCAGAACGGCATCACATGCGTGTCTAGCCACGCTTGGAGAGCCGTGACTCGGGCTTTTGTTGTGCCGGTAAACCTTAGCGGGGTGCTGAGGATGCCGTTCGCGGTCCGCAGGTATGTCAGGTCGACGCCAGCGCCCAACTGCCGAACACCCTCGCCGGCCATGGCCCTCGGGTATGCGAGGGCCACGTCCACCGGGAGCGCGTACGCAAGGTCGGTCTGCGTATCGATCAGAAGTGCGTGCTCGGACGGACGCCGCGCCCCCCTCGCGCCTGCTCCCCCGAGGCAATACGCGTTGAGGGACGAAGAGATGCCGGGATGTTCGGTGAAGACGGCCCGAGCATCTTGGTCGGCATACGACCAGATCATCCCATCGTGCCAGAACAACGCTAAGCCGTCGTGGGGGTCGATCACCCCGTGATAGAAGCAGACGAACCGCTCGGCCGGCACACACGGGTAGCCGAGACTGCCGGCAAGGTCCGGCGGGAGTGAAAGAGAAAGGGGCTGGCCCAGCGATGCCAGCACACCCAGATCCAAGGGTGGGGATTCGTGGCACATCAGGTCAGCCCTCTTTCGTCACCGCATGGAAGGAT
>DASVSS010000270.1:0-22360 GCA_036387945.1 Tepidisphaeraceae bacterium
CCGCCGCGTCGAGGCCCACGACGTCCTCTTCGATCCCGCCCAGCATGCCAAGCTCAGCTTCAACCGTCACGCCCGCGGCATGCGCATGCTTCACGGCCTCGGCACTCAGCCTGACGTTCTCTTCGTAATCATGGTGGCTGCCGTCGATCATGACGCTCGTGAAGCCGTCGTTGATGCAGGTGTCGACAAGCTCAACCGTGTCGCCGTGGTCGAGGTGGATGGCGATCGGCAGCCACGGGTATTGCGTCACCGCGGCGTCGATGATCGCCTTGAGGTAGATCATGTTCGCGTACTTGCGTGCGCCCTTGCTGATCTGGAGGATGAGCGGGCTTTTCTCGGCCGCGCTGGCTTCGATGATGCCCTGGCAGAGCTCCATGTTGTTGACGTTGAAGGCCCCGACGGCGAAGCCGCCTTCGTAAGCGAGATCGAACATCGGCTTGGTGGTCATCAGTGGCATCGCAAAGTCCTTTCAAAGCCCGAAGGCCCGTTCATTTAAGCGCACTAAGGTAGACACGCACCGCAAAAGCACAAGCGTCCACCGAAATACGGGCCGTCGCTTCCAGTCGGCGGCATGGTCGCTTAAGCGACCATGCGTTATCTTTTTCAGACTGCGCACGACATCGAACCCAATCGATCGAGCATCCCATCCAATGATAAGTGCAAAAGAAGCAGATCTACCGCTGAGGTACCGCACTCCCGCTGACTGGGCCACCCACGTGCTTACCGAACCGCTTGCGCTGCTCAACGATCACGCACACTTGGAAAAGAAGGCCGCCGCGAACGCGCTGGATCTGCTCAACCGCTGGCCCGAGCCCAACCCGCCGGAGAATTGGGTGACGGCCATGACCGCCGTCGCGCGCGACGAAGTCGAGCACCTGGCCGTGGTCACCCGCATCCTCGCGCGGCGCGGCGGGCGATTGACGAAGCGGCACGGCAACGCGTACGCCGCCGACCTGCACAAGCAGGTCCGCCGCGGCCGGGGGCCTGAAGAGCTGATCGACCGGCTGATGATCAGCGCGCTCATCGAAGCCCGCTCGTGCGAGCGCTTCGCCCTGCTGGGCGACGCCATCGAAGGCGATGCCGAGCTGCAGAAGCTTTATCGCGGCCTTCGGGCAAGTGAACACGGGCACTACCTGACGTTCATTCAGCTCGCCAAGCACCTGCTGCCCGCGGACGTGGTGGCGGCGCGATGGGGCGAAATGCTCGACGCCGAAGCGGCCATCATCCAGAAGCAGCCGCCGGGGCCGCGGATGCACAGCGCCGTCTGAAAATATGCGACGCGCCGCCGACGCCGCCCTCATCTCTATCGTCGGCGCGCCTTCGCACGCGGGTGTGCGGCCGCCGTCGCGGTTTTGAAGTTGCGGCCGGGCGACTGCTTGCGAATCCATTTCATGAACGCAGCCAGCAGCGGGTGCTGCCGCAGGCGGTCGAGATCGGCCAGCTCGCGGTCCAGGGTGCGGTTGTCGAACGTCGCGTGAATCTGCTTATGACACGGCCGGCATAGCGGCACGCGGTGCTCTGCCGTGCCGCCGCGGGATTTGGGTTTGAGGTGGTGCAGCGTAATCAGTCGCTTCGGTACAAGGCGGCGACACAAATCGCAGCAAACGACGTCCGCAGGCATGTCGCATTGTAGGGTGCGGTTCACCGCATCCTACAATGCCAATCGATACCGGTGCAGCGCGTCGCGCCAGTGCGGCATCTGCTGGCGGGTGAGCGACTCGTACGCCGACAAGTCGAGCACGCTGTACGCCGGCCGATGGGCGGAGTCCGGCTTGATCTGCTTCCAGGCCGCCGACGTCGTCGGCCACAAATCGCTCTTGAGATCGAACTCTTCAAGAATCGCCTTTGTGAAGTCGAACCACGTCGTCTCACCGCTGTTGGTGAGATGGAAGATGCCTGTCGCGCCGCGGTGGACGAGCTCGAGGGTGCCGTCGACAAGGTCGTGCGTGAACGTCGGCGTGCCGTGCTGGTCGTCGATCACCTTCAGCGCCTTCCCGGCCCGGGCGGCGTTAATCATCGTCGCCGGAAAGCACGCCCCGCCGGGGCCGTACAGCCACGCGGTGCGGAGGATGAGCCATCGTTCGGGCGCGTTCTCCTGCAACAACTTTTCGCCGAGCAGTTTCGACTTGCCGTACGCGCCTAATGGCCCGAGCGGGTCGCCCGGCTGCAGCGGCCGCGTCTGCGAGCCGTCGAACACGTAATCGGTGCTGTAGTGCACGAGCATCGCGCCGTGTTGTTTGCAGAGCTTCGCGAGATGTCCGACGCCGTGGCCGTTGCACTGGTCGGCCTTCTCCGGCTCCTTCTCCGCGAGATCGACCTTCGTATACGCCGCGCAGTTGATGACGAGCGTCGGCCGAATCTCCGCGAACGCATTGTCGGCGGACGACGCGCTGCACACGTCGATCACGCCGCGGTCGGCGTAGACGACGTTGAGGTTCATCGGCTCAAAACGCTTGCGAAATGACGACGCGAGCATGCCGTTGCCGCCGGTGATGAGGATGCGATCGTAGATGCTCATTGAAGATCAGCCTAAGAAGTAGCCGCCCTTACCGTCGTCCGGCTCCACACGAACAAAGTTATCGCCCAAGCCTAACCAGCCACGACGTCCAGCGGCGACATACGCATTTTTCAACGCGCCATTGGAATCGCGAAATTGAATGTGGAAGAAGAATAGCTGCGGCGGAACTTGAATCGCCGCAAACGGACCCCACCGATTGCGGCGGATTCGTGTTCCTACCAACTCGGATCGGTTCTGCGTTAACCAGTCAAGCACCAACTGTTCGGCATATCGCTGTTGACGAACACGAAGCAAGAGAAGGACCGACCCGCCGCCAATCAACCAAATTGCCGGACAGATCAGCGTGCTCATCAGCGGCTAGCGTACTGCGTCTCGTAATACTTCAAATAGTCGCCGCTCTTAATATCCCGCCACCACTTCTCGTTGTCGCGGTACCACTGGATCGTTGTCTTGATGGCGTTATCGAACCGAAACTTCGGCTCCCAGCCCAACTCCCGTTTGATCTTGCTCGCGTCGATCGCGTAGCGGCGGTCGTGGCCGGGGCGGTCCTGGACGTACTTGACGAACCGGTCCCACGGCTTGTCCATCGCCTGCAGGATTGTTTCAGTGATCTGGCGGTTGGTCATCTCATTGTTGCCGCCGACGTTGTAGGCTTCGCCGAACTTTCCCTTCTGCAGGACTGTGTAAATCGCGTCGCAGTGGTCTTCGACGTAGAGCCAATCGCGGACGTTTTTGCCGTCGCCGTACAGCGGGACCTGCTTTCCTTCCATCAGGTTGGTGACGAACAGCGGGATGAGCTTTTCGGGGAAGTGGTACGGGCCGTAGTTGTTGCTGCAGCGGGTGGTCAGCACGGGCATATGAAACGTGTGGAAGTAGCTGCGCACGAGGCAGTCGCCGCCGGCCTTGCTGGCGGAGTACGGGCTGTTGGGCTGCAGCGGCGTTTCTTCGGTGAACTTCACGTCGGGCTGGTCTTCGGGCAGCGTGCCGTAGACCTCGTCGGTGCTGACGTAGAGGAACTTTTCGATCTTCCTGACCTTGGCGACGTCGAGCAGCACCTGCGTGCCCACGACGTTGGCGAGCACGAACGGGCCGCTGCCGAGGATGCTGCGGTCGACGTGGCTCTCGGCGGCGAAGTGCACGATCTGCGTGACCCCGTGGTCGTCGATCGCCTTCGTGACGGCCGCGGCGTCGCAGATGTCGCCCTTGACGAACACGACCTGATCGCCCAGCAGATCGGACAGATTAGCCAGGTTCCCGGCATAAGTGAGCTTGTCGAACGCGACGAGCTTCACCGGCGCGCGCCGTTTCACGAGCATGCGTACGAAATTGCTGCCGATAAAGCCGGCTGCGCCGGTGACGAGTAGGGTCGGCATGCTCATATGTGTCCTTCCATCGCGTGTCTACGCGGCTGCCTGTGGTGTCCGTTGATTCGTGCAAAGTAGCAGCTCTCTGCGCTTGTTTCTGTCGGTCGCGTCGCTGACTTTGAAATCACCGCCGGCTTTTTTCAGTGCCGCTTCGAACCGCGTAGCGTCATATCGGCCGTGGAGCTCGACGATCATATAACGTACCCGGTTCAGCCAAGGGGCGGCGGCGTCGAAGAGCTCTTCTTCGGCGCCCTCGACGTCGCACTTCAGTAAGTCGATCGGACCATGCCACCGGGTTTCGTCGAGCAGTTCGGGAAGCGATAGCACGCGCACGGGGCGGCTGCCGGCCTGCGGATGGTCAAGCACGCGGTAATCCCAGTCATTCCGGTTCATATCGAGGTGGGCTGTCCGCGTGGAGCCGCCGATGCCGCATTGGAATGCCCGCACGCGAAGCGGGTCAGGGCCACCTGCTACGTTTTGCAGAAGAAGCCTGAAGTTTTCTGCTTCCGGTTCCACCGCAAGGATCTCGGCCACCGGGAACAATTTCTGCCAGTAACGCACGGACAGACCGATATTTGCCCCGAGATCGACGACGTGCCGCACGTCAGAAAGGTTGAGTGCGGCTATCGCGTCGTATTCGCCTTTGAAGATGATCTCTCCTGCGACGAGCCAGTCCGTCGTGCGTCGACGGAGGAAAACTGTCCCGCCTAACGAGTCGATCTCGAACGCGGCGGCTTCGGCACGGCGTTTTAGCAATCCGTGCGTCACCAGCATGGACTCGATGCAGTAGGCTATCCCGCTCATGCCCAACACTGGAAGGTAGCGTGCGCGAGCGGCGGTTTCATAAAGCGTTTTGAACAAGTGCATCGATTGATCTGTCTTTAGCAGGCCCGCATATCTCGGGATGCCGGGGTTACGGTTCAGCCATCGGACAAAACGCGCCGCAGGTAAGTGCCGTACTCGCTCTTGCCGGCTTTGTCGGCGAGCTTCTGCAGTTGGGCGGCGTCGATGAATTTCTGGCGGAACGCGATTTCTTCGATGCACGCGACCTTCAGGCCCTGGCGTTCTTCGAGCGTCTGGACGAATTGGCTGCTGCTCAGAAGCGAGTCGTACGTGCCGGTGTCGAGCCACGCGACGCCGCGGCCCATCGGCTGCACGTTCAGGTCGCCGCGGGCGAGGTAGGCGCGGTTGACGTCGGTGATTTCGAGTTCGCCGCGGGCGCTGGGTGTCAGATTGCTCGCGATGTCGACGACCGTGCCGTCGTAAAAGTACAGGCCGGTGACCGCCCAGTTGCTTTTGGGCTGCTTGGGCTTTTCTTCGATGCTGAGGGCCTTGAAGCCCTTGTCGAATTCGACGACGCCGTAGCGCTCGGGGTCTTTGACCTGATACGCGAAGACGTGGGCCCCGCTTGTCATGCGGGCGGAATCTTCGAGCATGCCAGTCATCGCGTCGCCGTAGAAGATGTTGTCGCCGAGGATGAGGCAGACGGGGTCGGTGCCGACGAAGCTGGCGCCGATGGTGAAGGCCTGGGCGATGCCCTTGGGCTCGGGCTGCTCGCGGTACTCCAGGCGCATGCCGATTTCGCTGCCGTCGCCGAGCAGGCTGCGGATCATCGGCAAATCGCGTGGGGTGCTGATGATGAGGATCTCACGGATCCCCGCGAGCATGAGCACGCTCAGGGGGTAGTAGATCGTCGGCTTATCGTACACCGGCAGCAGCTGTTTGCTGATGCAGCACGTCAGCGGATAAAGCCGCGTGCCCGCCCCGCCGGCCAGAACAATGCCTTTCATACGATCCTTTAGTGCTGCGTGAGCCGGTAAGCGTTAGCGGTCGTGCCCGACAAGGGCGTTTGCGTCTTATCGTGCGAATCGGACGCGAACGTGACAAGTCGGAGCGGCGAAGAATTATCGGTCCCGCGTGGCCGGCTTCGCGCATACTAAGGTGCCGTCGGACCCGGAAGGGCCCTCTGGGCGACGATTCCCTACTAAATCTATCGCTTTCATTGACATCATGACTGCGGCTGATATTCTCCCAGACCCGTGATCGCCTATCGCCTCGCAAACCGCTTTCCTCATCCACCGACCGGCGTCCAAGCCCGCTGTCGATCGCGTGAGGCACAGGTCATCCCATTCTGATTTTTTGCCCTCGTCGCTCTCTTCTGAGGAACAAGACACCATGAAACTTTCGAACCTCTTGATCGCAGCCGCTGCTGCCCTGACGTTGGCCGGCTCCCCAGTGCTGGCCGTCACCGAATTGTTGAACGTCTCCTACGACCCCACGCGGGAGTTGTACGAAGAGCTCAACGCCGGTTACGCCGAACACGCCAAGGGCGCCGGACAGCCCGCGAGTGTGAAGCAGTCGCACGGCGGGTCGAGCAAGCAAGCCCGCAACGTCGTCGACGGACTGAAGGCCGACGTCGTCACGCTCGCGCTTGGCGCCGACATCACCGCGATCGAAAAAGCCGGCCTCATCTCTCCCGGCTGGCAGGCGGAACTGCCCTACAACAGCAGCCCGTACACCTCGACGATCGTCTTCGTCGTGCGCAAGGGCAATCCCAAGGGCGTGAAGGACTGGAGCGACCTCGTCAAAGACGGCGTGCAGGTCATCACCCCCAACCCAAAGACCAGCGGCGGCGCCCGCTGGAACTTCTTGGCCGCCTGGGCGTATGCCGCTGGCGTGCAGGGTCGTGACCTGGGCCAGCCGGGCGAGCTGGACGCGTCGATCGAGGCCGGGAAGAACGCGAAGGATTTTCCCGCCAGCACAAACGAAAAGGCGCGGGATTTCGTCGCGCGGCTTTACAAAAACGTGCCGGTGCTCGACACCGGCGCCCGCGGCTCGACGGTGACGTTCGTGCAGAAAAACGTCGGTGACGTGCTGCTGGCCTGGGAAAATGAGGCGTACCTGGCCAAGGCCGAGTACGGGGCGGACAAGTTCGAGATCGTTTACCCGAGCGTGTCGATCCTCGCCGAGCCGCCGGTGGCGATCGTCGACAAAAACGTCGACGAGCGCAACACGCGCAGCGTGGCGGAGGCGTATCTGAAGTGGCTGTACACGCCCGAGGCGCAGGACATCATCGGCGCCAATTTCTACCGCCCGCGGAACCCGGAGGCGCTGAAAAAGCACGCCGCGAATCTCCCGCCGATCAAGCTTTTCACGATCGACGAAATCTTCGGAGGGTGGAACCGGGCCCAGGAGCCGTTCTTCAGTGACGGCGGCGTATTCGATCAGATTTACGCAAAGAAGAACTGATTGTTTGCGGCGCAGCGGAAACCCTGCCCACTCCGGAAATGCCCGGAGTGGGCAGGGGCCGGGCGCGACGGCATTCGTCGAAGTCTTTTCCCGGTCTCTTCCCGTCCGGTGCGCGCGAGGCGAGACGGAACATCGCCCCGGCGGATGCTCCGATGCCTTTGGCGCGGCCTTGCAATCCGCCCCGCCACCGCCTAATTCCCGGCGGCCAAATCTTTCATGACCAACCGCTCCGCCCGCATTCTCCCCGGCTTCGGCCTCTCGCTCGGATACGCGACGTTTTATTTGAGCTTGATCGTGTTGATCCCGCTCGCGGGGCTGGCGCTGCGGAGTTCGCAACTGACGCTGACGCAGCTCCGCGACACGATCACCAACCCGCAAGTCGTCGCCGCCTACAAGCTGTCTTTTACGGTCGCCGCTGCCGCGGCGGTGTTGAACGGCGTGTTCGGCACGATCGCGGCATGGGCGCTGGTGCGTTATCGCTTCCCGGGCCGCAAATTTTTCGACGCGATCATCGACCTTCCTTTCGCCATGCCCACGGCCGTCGCGGGGCTGACGTTCGCTGATTTATTCTCCGCCGACAGATCGCCGCTGCGGCGCGAAGGGGGGAGCGAGCCCTGGCTGATCTTCGGGCTCGACGGCCTCGACTGGGTGCGCACGACGGTCATGCTCACGTTCGTCGGGCTGCCCTATGTCATCCGCTCGATCCAGCCAGTGCTGCAGGATTGGGATCTTGAATACGAACAGGCCGCCATGAGCCTCGGCGCGGGCCCGGTGACGATTCTGCGTCGACTCATCGCGCCGGAGATTTTTCCGGCGTGGCTGAGCGGCGTCGCCCTGTCGTTCGCGCGCTGCGTCGGCGAGTACGGGTCGGTGATCTTTGTCGCCAGCAACATTCCCGGCCGCAGCCAGATCGCGCCGCAGGTCATTATCGACTTGATCTACGACCCAGTCGACGCCCCGACCAAACTTGCCCGCGCCACCGCCGTCAGCCTGGTGATGCTGTTGATCTCGCTGGCGATTCTTCTGCTCCTCAACGGCATCGACTGGCTCAGCCGCAGGCAGCGTCAATGAGCGCCTCCCCCGCCGCCACCGCCACGCCGGCCGCGACCCGCGACCCCGCCGCCCTGCCGGATCACCTGCGCCACCCGGCGTCGTCGGTGGGCAAAATTCTCGCGGTCGGCATCACCGTGATCTTTCTGACGGCGATGATCGTCGTGCCCGCGGCAAACGTGTTCCGCCAGGCATTCGGCATCTCGTGGGAAGCGCTGCGGCATCCCACGGCGCTGCCGGCCGAAATCAAAGCCGGCGTGCCTGCTTACGCGGCGACGTTCTACGTGCCCGAGCAGGCAGACACGAGCGGGATGGACCGCGCCCAGCGCCGCGCCTACCTCGGCGGCCGGGCGCAATCGGAGAAGACACGCGACGCGATGCGGATGACGCTGGGCGTGGTCGCGGTCGTCGTGCCGCTCAACCTGCTCTTCGGCCTGGCCGCCGCGTGGGCGATCTCGAAGTTCCGTTTTCGGGGCCGCACGCTGATGCTGTCGCTGATCGACCTGCCCTTTGCCGTCTCGCCGGTGGTGGCGGGGTTGATCTTCATCCTGTTGCTCGGCCGGCTCGGGTCGATCGGTGACTGGGCCACACACTTCCGCTGGCCGATGCCCCTGTCGGCGTACTGGGCCGGGTTCGGCGCCTCGTGGTGGCCGGTTGGATTTGCGCAGTGGCAGGAAGGGATCATTTTCACGCCGCTGGCGATCGTGCTGGCGACGATCTTCGTCACCTTCCCGTTCGTCGCCCGGGCTTTGATCCCGCTCATGGACGCCCAGGGCGCCGACCAAGAGCAGGCCGCTCTCACGCTCGGGGCCAACGGCCGGCAGATGTTCTGGCGCGTCACGCTGCCGCAGATCAAGTGGGCGCTGCTGTACGGAATCGTCCTCTGCACCGCCCGGGCGATCGGCGAGTTCGGCGCGGTTTCGGTCGTGTCGGGCAACGTCGACGCGAACGACACCATGCCGCTGCGGATCGAAAAGTTGTGGCAGGAGTATAAAACCCAGAGCGCCTTCGCCGTCGCGTCGGTGTTGACGGGCATCTCCATCGTCACGCTACTATTGAAGATTGTCATCGAGCGTCGCGCCGCTGGCGCGACAGCCGAGGAGAAAGAGCACCCGTGAGCATCGAAGTCCGCAACATCACCCGCACGTTCGGCTCGTTCAAGGCGCTCGACAACGTGTCGCTGAAAATCGCGCAGGGCGAACTTCACGCCCTGCTCGGCCCCAGCGGCTCGGGAAAGACCACGCTCCTGCGCATCATCGCCGGTCTGGAAGTGCCCGACACCGGTGGCGAAGTGTTCTTCAACGACCAGCCCGTCGGCGACGAGCACGTCTCGCGCCGTAAGGTGGGATTCGTCTTCCAGCATTACGCGCTGTTCCGCCACATGAGCGTGTTCGAGAATGTCGCGTTCGGGTTGCGCGTGCGCCCATGGCGACTGCGGCCGCGGCGCGCGGAGATCAAAGACCGTGTGACGAAGCTCCTGGAAATGGTGCAGCTGGCCAACCTGGCGCAGCGCTACCCGTCGCAACTCTCGGGCGGGCAGCGGCAGCGCGTGGCGCTGGCCCGGGCGCTGGCCGTGGAGCCGAAGGTGCTGCTGCTCGACGAGCCGTTCGGCGCACTCGACGCCAAAGTACGCCGTGAGCTGCGCCGCTGGGTTCGCAAGCTCCACGACGACGTGGGCATCACGAGCGTCTTTGTCACCCACGACCAGGAAGAAGCGCTGGAACTGGCCGACCGCGTTTCGATCCTGCACAACGGCCGGATCGAGCAGCTCGGCACGCCCGAAGAAGTGTACGAACACCCGGCGTCGCCGTTCGTGCTGAAGTTCCTCGGTAACGTGAACTTGTTCCACGGGCGCGAGCAGGCGGAAAAGACCTACGTCCGCCCGCATGACGTCGTCATCGAGACCACGCTTACCGGCCACAGCGGCGGCGACCTCGTCCCCGCCGAGATCGAGCACATCGGCTTCGGCGGGCCGACGCTCAATGTCACCCTCCGCCGGCTCGACCACCCTTCGACGCTCGAAGCGACGATCCCCCGCGAGCAGCAGCGAGAGCTCAATCTCCAGCGCGGCCAGCGCGTATTCCTCAAAGTGCGCGACGCGCGGGTCTTCGAGAACGACTACGACATTTGAGCCGATCCCCAAACGATCGCCTCCGGTTCCCTCTCCCGGTACGCCGGGGGAGGGTTAGGGAGAGGGCTCGAGCGGCGGACGACAAGGTCTAAGCGTGCCCGTAGGGTGAGGTTCACCGCACAATTGATGCACCTTCGTCGCGGGTGGTGCCGTTCACCGTACCCTACAATCGACTTGCCATCCTACGCCCCTCCTCACCCCTCTCCTGCAGGCAGCAGGAGAGCGAACCGGAATCACGCATTGATGAACCACCCCCCCGTCATCGACGTCGTCATCCCGGCCTTCAACGAGGAGGGTGCCCTGCCACTCGTCCTCGCCGCGTTGCCGCTGGAACTCATCCGCCGCGTGGTCGTCGCCGACAATAATTCCACCGACGGCACTGCCGCCGTCGCCCGCCGGGGCGGCGCGATCGTGGTGCCCGCGACGCGGCAGGGATACGGATCGGCGTGCCTCGCGGCGCTGGCGTTTCTGGCTGCCGATCCGCCGGATATTGTCGTCTTTGTGGACGCCGATTTCGCCGACGATCCCTCGGAGCTGCCGCGGCTGATCGAGCCGATCGCCTCGGGGCGCGCCGATCTCGTCATCGGGTCGCGCACCCTCCGACCGCAGCCGGCCGGTGCGTTCACGCCCCAGCAATACTTCGGCAACAAGCTCGCCTGCTTCCTGATGCGCGCCCTGCTCAACGCGCGGTTCACCGACCTCGGCCCCTTTCGCGCCGTCACTTGGCCGACGTTGCAGCGGCTGCAGATGGGCGATCCGGACTTCGGCTGGACCGTCGAGATGCAGATTAAGGCCGCGAAGGCGCACGTCGCGTTCGAAGAGATCGCCGTCGACTACCGGCCGCGGGCGGCGGGCCAGTCCAAGATCGCCGGCACGCTCGGGGGCACGCTTCGCGCCGGGCGAAAGATCCTCGGGCTGATATTCGTCCACGCCGTCCTGTCGCGCAGGCGGAAGGGCCAATCGCCGAATCGCCGAAATGCCTGACGCGCGATTGTTCAAGACGATTGTTCGACGCGGTTGTTCGATATCCGTCAACACACGCTAGAATGCCCGTGTATGACCGATACTCCCGCTCCCGCCACGATTCAGTACGACGACTTCGCAAAGGTGCAGCTGCGCGTGGCGACCATCGTCAGCGCCGAGATCATTGAGAAGTCCAAAAAACTCGTCCGCTTGCAGATCGACCTCGGCGACGAGAAGCGGCAGATCCTGGCGGGCATTAAAGAACACTACGCCCCCGACGCCCTCGTCGGCCGGCAGATCGTGGTGGTGGCGAATCTCGCGCCGCGCGAAGTCATCAAAGGCGAAGTCAGCCACGGCATGCTGCTGGCGGCCAGCGACGTCACGGGCCGGCTGTCGCTCATCGGCCCCGGCGACGCACTCGACCCGGGGGCGACGGTGCGCTAATCGACCGCTCGGCCCACGACGGCGTGGCCGAAGCGACGGGTCGAACGGTGGCATCTTCTCTGGCTAACAATGCTCCGCGAACTGCACATCTCCAATCTCGCCGTCATTGCCGACGCCAAGATCGAGCTCGCCGCCGGGCTGAACTGTTTCACCGGCGCCACGGGGGCGGGCAAGTCGCTCGTGATCGGCGCGATCGAACTGCTCCTGGGCTTGCGCTCGCCGGCGGACATGCTGCGGCGCGGGGCCGATGAGGCGCGAATTTCCGGCGTGTTCGACCTGCGCGATCCGCGTTTGATGAAACAAGTGGAAGAAGCCTGCGACTGCTCCGTGCAGGAAAACGGTGGAGAGTTGCTCCTCACGCGGCGCGTCTATGCCTCGGGCCGATCCAGCGTCAGCCTCAACGGCCAGCCGATCACCCTGGCCATGCTGCGCGTGGTGGCCGAGGCGCTGGTCGACGTACACGGGCAGCACGATCACCAGTACCTGCTCAAGCCGTCGAACCAGCTCGAAGTGCTGGACGACTACGCGGGGCTGACCAGGCTGCGGGACGCTTATCACGTCGTGCACCTTGAGCTCACCGCTGCGCGTGCGAAGCTGCGGGAGTTCGAGACGGGATTGAAGCTGCGTCAGCAGCAACTGGAGTTTTCGCAGTTCCAGGCGGCGGAGATCGACAAAGCCGAGCTGCGGGCCGGCGAGTATGAAGAACTGCTCGCGCGGGCGGCGGTGCTGGGCAACGTCGAAAAGTTGCGCAACGACGCCGGCGCCGTGCAGGCGGCGCTGTACGACAGCGAAGGCGCGATCATCGAGCGCCTGCAGGCGATGGCGGGCATCCTGTCGGAGCTGGCGCTGCTGGACAAGCAGCTCAACGGCGTTGCGGCTGCGGCACGCGAGGCGACAGTGCAACTGTCCGAGGCGTCGTTCGATCTCGGGCGCTATCTCAACAAGCTCGAGCTCGATCCCGAAGAGCTGGCCGAAGTGAACGATCGGCTCAACACCATCAACCGCGTGCTGAAAAAGTACGGGCCGTCGGTCGACGACGCCTTGCGTCACCGCGAAGCGCTTGCCTTGGAGATCAGCGGGCTGGAGCACGCCGGCGAAGACGCCTCGGCGATGGAGGCTAAGATCGGCCCGCTCTCGCAGCAGCAGGAGAAGCTCGCAACCGAGCTATCCGCCAAGCGGCGGGCCGCGGCGAAGAAGCTCGCGCCGCTGATCGAATCGCAGCTGGCCGAGTTGGGGATGGAGAAGGCGAAGTTCGCCGTCGAGGTGCGCGACGCGCCTTTTGCCGCCAGTGGTGCGGACGATGTCGAGTTCATGGTACAGACCAATCCGGGGATGGCGTCGTCGCCGCTGCGCAAAGTCGCCTCAGGGGGCGAACTCGGCCGGGTGATGCTGGCGATGAAAGGCGTGCTGGCGGCGGGCGACCGGGTGTCGGTCCTGGTCTTTGACGAAATCGACGCCAACATTGGCGGCCGGCTCGGGTCGGTCATCGGCAGCAAGTTACGGGCGCTGGCGGCGCACCACCAAGTGCTCTGCATCACCCACCTGCCACAGATCGCCTGCTTCGCCGACCGGCACATCACCGTGCGGAAGGAATCGGGCGAGAAGGAAACCCGCACGAGCGTCCGCACCATCGACGGCGACGAGCGCGTCCAGGAGATCGCAGAGATGATCGGCGGGCAGCGGATCACCGACACCACCCGCGCCCAGGCCCGCGAATTACTCGACGTGGCCGTGAAGCCCGCGAAGCGCCGCAAGGCCTCGGCCTAGAAGCACGACAAGGCGAATATGTTTCCCCCTCCGGCGGGAGCTGGACGGGGCCGACCTGCAACAGCGGCCGGCTGATGCCCGAGACCCAAACCCCTCGCCCGGTACTCCTCCGGTACTCCTGGGGAGGGTAGGGAGAGGGCTTGGGGCGTCTAAGTGCTTGATTACGGTGAGGCATCCGCCCGCCCCCACTCAAGCTCCTCCGGAGGGGGAGGGACCGGAGGCACCGCTGCCCGGGCGCGGTTGGTCCAGTTCTTCGGGGATCTGCTGCACCTCTCCCGCGCTGTTCACGCACGCGATCGTCGTCGTGCCTTCTGCAAGCTGCGTACCGCCGCGGCGCAGCTCATAGGCGTGGTCGTAGCGGACGTGCGTGCGTTTGACGAGGTTCGTCACCAAGGTCAGCTCCTCGTCGTACCTGGCGGGAGCGCGGTATCGGATCTCGGCCTTGATGACCACGAACAGGATGCCCCGGCGCTCGAGGTCCGCGTAGCTGAAACCCCAGTGGCGCAAAAGCTCCACCCGGCCCATCTCGAAGTATTGCAGGTACCGGCTGTGGTGCAGGTATCCCATCGCGTCGACCTCGGGGTAACGGACACGGATCGTCATTTCGTGCGTGGCAAGGGGCATAAGCCCTATATTACCGGCGCGGCCGCCCGGGTGACCACAACGCCCGGCGGACTTGAAGATAACCCGCCCTCAGGTACACTCCGAGGCCCGCCACGGCGCGGCCGGACCCTCCGGCGGACCGTGGCGTTGTTATCGGTAAACCCGGCACAGCTCAGTACGAATGAAGGATTAGCGATGATCAAGGTCAAGATGCGCGGCAACGAAACCGCCGAGCAGCTCGTGAAGCGCTTTAAGAAGGTCTGCGAAAAAGAAGGCCTTACGAAGGACATGAAGCGCACCGCCTACTACGAAAAGCCCAGCGAAAAGCGACGCCGCCGCGTGCGCAAAGGCCCCCCGCTCGCCCTGCGGACCGGCGGCACGAGCAGCCGCGTCAGCAGCGGGCGCTAAGTTCTTCAGGCGGAGATTTTTCGCCGGGCGACCGGGGCGGCTGGCGAATGCCTGATAGGTTCGCGCGCGTTGTTCGTCATTGAATTGACCAGCCGGCAGCCACCCAGCGGAGCGAAACGTGAGTGCAGCAACCATCGCGTCGGATATCCCATCGTCTCCGTCGGCATCCGACGGCGCCGGCGACAGCATCGCCCCGGCCGACGCCGCGGTGCATATCGAGCATTTGTCGAAGGTGTATAAGGACTTCTGGGGCCGTGATAAAGTCCGCGCCCTCGAAGACCTGAATCTCACCATCCGTCGCGGCGAAGTCTTCGGCCTGCTCGGGCCCAACGGCTCGGGCAAGTCGACCACGATCAAGCTGCTCCTCGGGCTGATCTTCCCCACCACGGGCACGGCCTCGATCATGGGCCGGCCGATCGGCAATGCCGAGATCAATCATCGCATTGGGTTTCTGCCCGAAGAGTCGTACCTGTATCGCTTTCTCAACGGCGAAGAAACGCTCTACTTCTATGGGCGCCTGTTCAAGATCCCGCACCGCGATCTGAAGAAGCGCGTCCCCCTGCTGCTCGACACTGTCGGTCTCGATGAGAAGGCGCGCAAGCGCAAGCTCCGCGAATACAGCAAAGGCATGGCGCGCCGCATCGGGCTGGCGCAAGCGCTGATTAACGACCCCGATCTCGTGCTGCTCGACGAGCCCACGACCGGCCTCGACCCGATCGGCACGCGCGAGATGAAGGATTTGATCGTCAGCCTGAAGAACCAGGGCAAAACGGTCATCCTCTGCAGCCACCTGCTCGCCGACGTGCAGGACGTCTGCGACCGGATCACCATCCTGTTCCGCGGCCGGATGCAGACGCTGGGCCATGTGAGGGATCTGCTGCAGGTGCGTGACATCACGCAGGTGCAGGCGACCGGTTTATCGCCGGTGCAGATCGAAGAACTGAAACAGTACGTCCAGCGGTTCGGCAACGGCGGAGTGGCGATCACGCACCCGACGACCACGCTGGAAGACCTGTTCGTAAAGATCGTCCGCGACCAGACCGGCGGGGTCGGGTCGTACACCAGTAGTGATGCGTAGGAGTTTATTGGTTGATCTGCTGATCTGTTGATCCGTGGCCGCTCGACAGTCGAAAGCGACCACAGATCAAGAAATCAGCAGATCAGCAGATCAACAGATCGACCCCATGCCGCCTATCCTGCAACAAAGCTCCGCCTGGCTCATCGCCTTCGTCATCGTCGCGGCGCTGGCCGCCTATGGATTTCGCGACCTGCTGCGTTTCAGCATGGGCCGGGTGTGGGCGATCAGTGACGTCTGCTTCCGCGACGCCATCCGTCGCCGTGTGCTGTGGATCACGCCGCTGGCGATGCTCGGCATCGTGGTGGTTTCGCAACTGCAAAAGCCCGAGAACGAGCAGGACGCGATCCGGCTGACGATCAAGTTCTGCTTCTTCGCCACAGCCGTCGTGGTGCTGATCATTTCCGTCATCACCGGCGCGACCAATTTGCCGCGCGAGATCGAAAGCCGCGTGATCTATACGATCGTCGTCAAGCCGGTCAGCCGGCTCGAAATCATCTTCGGCAAGATCCTCGGCTTTGCGCGAGTGAGCGGCACGATCCTGCTCATCATGGGGTTATTCACCCTCGGCTACCTGCACCTGCGGGCGTACGCGCTGGGCCGGCAGATCACGCGCACGCTTGAGTCGCCGGCGATCGACGGCTCGACCCGCGACCGCCTGCAGCACTACAGCACCGGCGGCCTGCTGCTGTCGCAATCGATCGAGCAGCCCGCCCGAGTCGCGCAGTACGCCCGACTGACCGAAGGCAACACCCTCGACCTGCAGGGCACGGCCCAGGACGTGACCGGCCTGTTTATCAACGACCCCGCCTCACCGGCTGGCGGGATCGCGATCCACGTCGGCTATGAGCAGATCGGCGAGGCCGAAACCGGCGAGGCCGCGGCCCCCGTGGCGGCGAAGCCGGCGGTCGCGGTGAGCATTTCCGACGAACGCGGCAACCCGGTGCTGCCGCCCGACCAGATGCCTGGCGGCGGACGCATACAGCTCACCGACCCGACGGGCAGCCGTCCGGCAACGCTGCTGTTCAACGAGCAGCAGATGGCCGCGCTGCTGCAGACGCGCGACAATCGACTTGTCGTCAGAGTGAGTGGCCAGCAGCCGAATTTCATCTTTAAGTTCGACCGCGAAAACGGCGTGTCGCTCGTTAGGGCCGATGCCGGCGGCGCGATGCAGTTCGTCAAGAGCGAACGACCGCTCATGGCCCGCGGCAGCGAAGGTCGCTCCGGCCAGCAGCTCGCCGGGCCGACCAAAAACATACAGCCTGTGCAGGTGTTCGGTTTCGAACGCGCCGGCCGCCCGGCGGGCGATCAGAACGTGCCGTTCGAGCTTACCGTCGGCATCGAGCGCCGCGGCGAAGACGAAAGCGACGACGCCACGACGCTCGAGATCGTCGCCATTGACCGCAAGTCCGGCGCGGCCAGCGCGCCGCAAATCGTCTTCCCTGAAAGCCGCGCCACGCTCTATTTCAATCTCCCCGCCGAGTTCGTGCAGAACGGCGACTTCGACGTGCGCATGACCAACAAAACCCCGGGCCACGTCATCGGCATCGGCCCGCGGTCGGTGACGATGATCGGCGGCACGGAGTACTTCGGCTTCAACCTCGTCAAGGGCCTGCTCGTGGTCTGGATGCTCTCGATCCTCACGGCCACGATCGCGCTGTTCTGCAGCACGTTTCTGTCGTGGCCGATCGCGGTCGTGCTCACGCTCCTGGTCATCCTGGGGCGTTGGATCGTCAGCAGTCTCGAGATCGGAACGGGCTTGGGTTCGCAGTTCGCCACAGAATTGTTCCCCAACAACGCAGCCGGCGCGCGAACCGTCAGCAGCGCGGTAGACACACTCACGAACGCACTGACAGCCGTGGCCAACGTCCTGCCGGATTTGAGCAGCTTCGGCATCACCGAGCAGATCGAGCGCGGCGTGATGATCTCGCCGTCGCAGTTGCTGGAGCCGCTGCTGGTGGTCCTGATCTTCGGACTGCCGTTTGCCGCGGTGGGCTACGTTTTCCTTCGCAATAAAGAGGTGGCGCCTTGAACCCCCGCGGGAAAAAGCGTTCGTCGCTTCCGATCGCCGGCATATTGATCGCGGCGCTGCTGGCATCGGGGTGGGTGCGGTCCAAGTGCCTGCAACAGCGGCGCGATCTTGACGCTTCGCGCGGGCTCGCCGCTTCATCGCAGGGCGGGCTCGGCAAGCTCAGCAGCTTCGCTCTGGGCCTGCTCCTGGGCGGCCTCAAGGGCCCGCTGGTGATGGCGCTGTGGACGAGCAGCGAGAACCAGAAGAGCGAGCGCAACCTCGACGATTTCGACACAAAGGTCGATCTCATCCGCCTGCTGCAGCCGGAGTTCGACAGCGTGCATTTGTTCCAGATCTGGAACAAGGCCTACAACATCAGCGTGCAGATGGCGAACGTGCCGAACAAGTACACGACCATCCTGGACGCCCTCGATTACGCCTTCAGCGTCGACCGCGAGCGGCCGGAGAACATCAACATCGTCAGCGCCATCGGCGGGCTGTATTTCGACAAGCTCGGCGGCGCGACGGAAAAAACGTACTTCAGCCCGCGCCTGCGCGATGAAACGCTGCCGGCCGAGGACCGATACCGCGTCACCTTCCCTGCCGCCAAGCGCGCGAAGGTGGTCAGCGAAGGCCGGCTCGCCGGCGCGTCGGTCGCCAACCTGCTGCCGCGTGAGTCGCCTGATAAGCCTGGCATGATGACCATGCAGATCCGCAAAGCCGACGGCGAGGCGCTCAAGGCGCGGCTCAACGACCCGACGGTGGAGTTCACCCTTCGCCCCACGCGCAAAATCGACCAGGACGAGTCGGTCGGCCGCCGCATCGAGCACGAAACCCTGCTCGACGCAGACCACAAGCTGCTTGCGAAGTTTTACGCTCCGCGCGGCGGGCGCGAGCCGACGTTCACCGGCGCTGACGGCAGCCTTCTGCCATACCTGAAGCAATTCGAGCCGTTTCCGTACGGCGTGTCGCCGCTGGCGCTGGGCTACAACTATTTCGAGCGGTCGCGCTGGCTGCAGAAATACCAGAGCCTGCGGCACGCACAGACGAGCGACCGCGTGGTGTCGTCGCGCCCGGCGCTGGCGCTGAAAAAATGGAGTGAAGAAGACTGGTACGCCGGCCGCCGCGGGGAGATCGCCTTGCTCGGCCGCGAGGCCCCCCGCGACGACGAGGGGCTCGAATCCCCCGCCGCCGACCTGGCGCTGACGACCGAGCTGCCGCGCAGCCCGCTGCTGGAACAGGTGATCTACCGGTACGAAAATTCTACCCGCATCAGCAACGCCGCCATCGCCGAGTACAACAGCCACCTGATCGATTTCCCCAGCGACGTAACGACGTATGCGTCGCACATGGAAAGCTCAATCGCACAGGCGAAGCTCACCAACGCCGATGCCGCGTACCTTAAGGCCATGATCGACAAAGGCCCGGCGCGCACGCAGCTTATCGCCACGGCCATCGAAGATTACCAAGCCGCGATGAACTTGTTCACGCGGCACATCTTCCGGTTCTATCTTGCCGACGAATACGCCAATGAAATCCTGCCGCGGGACTTCCGGCTGTTCCGCCAGATCACGCGCGCAGACGTGGACAACCCGGAAATCCTGCGCGACGCCGACCTGCCGATGGCCCTGCTGAGGATGCGGAGCAAGTTCCGCATCCTGGGCAAGGACCAGATGGCCAATGGCGAAGAGTTTATGGAGTATGACGCAATGGTCCGCCGCGCCGAAACGCGCCTGCAGCACCTGCGGGCGGCCCAATAAGCAGTCGGGCGGATGCCGGCGTCAAGCGACGCCGGGTGCGCGTTGCGGGACGCTTTCGCGCACTAACGAGCGCTGGGCGAACACGTTTTCGTCTTGGCCGTAGCGGCGCCTCATGCGTAGCGTTCGCCGCGCGAGCGACGAACCAATTCGGCATCAGCCCGTTTTATTTCGATGCCGCGCATTAAACGCGACGCATGCATCGCCGCTACAAGCGGCTGGCACCTTGCAGTCAGGCGAGGGGTGCGCGTTCACTCACATTTCAGCGAAGTTCTTCAGCATGGCCAGCCCGACGTGTTGGCTTTTCTCGGGGTGGAACTGCGTCGCCACGACGTTGTCGCGCCAGACTGAGCTGACGAACGGCCGGCCGTAATCCGTCGTCGTGGCGACTACCGTGCGGTCGGCGGGCTCGACGTGGTAACCGTGCACGAAGTAGACGTGCGCGTTGTCGGCCAGGCCCTTCATCAGCGGTGACGGGCGCTCGACTTGCAGGCCGTTCCAGCCCATATGGGGCACCTTGAGGCGCATCGATTCGTCGACGTCCAGCCGCACGCAGCGGCCGGGGAGGATGCCGAGTCCCTTCCACTCGCCGTCCTCGAGCCCGACATCGAACAACATCTGCAGGCCCAGGCAAATCCCCAGAAACGGCCGGCCGTGCTCGACGTGCCGGCGGATCGGGTCGTCCAACCCCGCGGCCCGCAGGGTTGCCACCGCGTCGGCGAACGCCCCCACGCCCGGCAGGACCAGACGATCGCAGGCGTTGACTTGGTCCGGCGTGGAGATGATCTCCGCCGGGTGGCCAACGTGGTCGAATGCTTTCTGCACGGACCGCAGGTTCGCCATGCCGTAATCAAGGATGCCGATCTTCATCGCGCCTGCAGTAAAGCACGACGCCGGTCGCGGTGTCAACGCGCGCCGGGCCGGTTCTTACGGACGCCCCTTTCCTGCCCTCCCCCGGGGCAGGGGGAGGAGGGCTCGGTTGTACGCTCGGGCACGACGGCGAGCCGGCGCGCTTACCGCGTGACGACCACGATCTCGACGCGCCGGCTCTTGGCCTTGTTGGCGGCCGGGTCGGTTTCACCAAAGGCGCGAAGGCCGACCTGCTTCTTTTCCAACCCGTGGCTGACGAGGTAATCCGCCACCGATCGTGCCCGGGCGGCGGAGAGGTCAAGGTTGTCTTTCCACTTGTCTTTCGTCCTCGTGATCGGGTCGGCATCGGTGTGGCCGTCGACCATCACCTTTTTGCCCGCGAAGTCCTTTTTCACGATGTCGGCGATCTTGGTGAGGGTGGCCTTGGCGGATTCCTTCACCGCCGAGTCGCCACTGGCGAAGAGCACGTCGCCGGGCACGTTGACGGTGATGGTGCCGGCCTTGTCGTCGCGGGTGACGGTGATGCCCGCCAAGGCCGAGTTGTCTTCGGGCGAGGCGGTGGGCTGGGGTTTATTGAGTTGGCCCTGCAGGTCGGCGATCTGCTTGTCGCGCTCGCCGAGCTGCGCCTGCAGCATCTGCACGTCCTGCCGCTGTGGGCGTCCGCCGAGTTCGCCTTCAAGGCGGCTCTTTTCCTGCTGCAATTCGATGTTCTGTTTCCGCAGCCCGATGTTCTCATCGTGCACCGCGTTTTTGCAGCCGACCACGCCGGCGGCCAAAAAGGGAAGCGTGCACATCCATGCGCGTTTCAAATCGACTCCTTCGATAAAGTAGCCATGAAGTTACCACTGCATCGCCAGCGAATCCAGCCACGGCGAAGGCGTGCGGCGCTGGCGGACGTTGTTTATCATCCGCCCCATGACCGACCGCGCCACTGTCTTGCCGCTGGACACTGCACATCGCGCTGTCGCGCCGGGCAAGGGGCCGGCCGTGGTGGTGCGGCTTTCGCTGATGATGTTCCTGCAGTACGCCGTGTGGGGCGTCTGGTTGCCGATCCTTGCCGCGTACCTCGGAGCGCCGGTCGCGGGCGGCGGGCTTGGGTTCACTTCAGGGCAGATCGGTTGGATCCTGGGCCTGGCCGGCTCGATCGGGGCGCTGGCCGCGCCGTTCATCGCGGGGCAGGTGGCGGATCGCTATCTCAACGCCGAGCGGGCGCTGGGCCTGTTGTTGATTGTCGGCGGCATTCTCAATCTGCTGCTGGCGCGCACCACGGAGTTCGTGCCCTTCCTGTTGCTGTCGATCGTGTACTCCGTCGCCTACATGCCGACGCTTTCGCTGACCAACGGGATCGCGTTCCAGAATCTGCGCGACCCGGAAAAAAGCTTCCCGCCCGTGCGCCTGTGGGGCACGATCGGGTGGATCGTGGCGTCGACGCTGTTCACAATGGTCCACCTCACCGCCACCGATCCGGTCGCCAATACCGCCCGCGTGGCCGACGCGCTGCGCGTGTCGGGCGTCATCTCCATTGCCTACGGCCTATACGCCATCGTCGCCCTGCCGCGCACGCCGCCGAAGCGCGACGGGGTGCACCCGCTTGCGTTCGTGCGGGCGTTCGCCCTGCTGCGCAATCCGGCGTTCCTCGTCACGACGCTCATCGCCTTGCCGGTGGCGATGATTCACCAGGTGTACTTCATCCGCGTCGCGCCCTTCTACGAAGCGGCGGTGGGTGTGAGCAAGAGCCGGCTGGGGCCGGTGATCGCGATCGGGCAGGCGAGTGAAATTTTCTTCCTGCTCATCCTCGGCGTGTTCATCAAGCGCCTCGGCTACAAGTGGGTGCTGGTGCTCGGCGCCGCGGCCTACGCCGCGCGCTACGGGTTGTTCGCCCTCGGCGAGCCGGCACCATTGATGATCGCGGCCCAGTTGCTGCACGGCCTGTGCTACGGCTGCTTCTTCGCCGGGTCGTTCCTGCTGGTGGAAAAAATCGCCGGCGAAGACGTCCGGCACTCGGCGCAAACAGTGTTCGGCATCATCATCCTCGGCCTGGGCCCGATCCTCGCGGGCTTTTACAACGAGTATGTTCTCGCCCGCTTCGAGCTGCCCGGCGGCGCAGCGGATTACGCCCGAATCTGGGGCGTGCAGGCGGCGGTCGCCCT
>DASVSS010000271.1:0-4882 GCA_036387945.1 Tepidisphaeraceae bacterium
CCGACGACGTGTTCGTCAACATCGCCGGCGGCGTGAAGGTGATCGAGCCCGCCGCCGACCTGGCGATCGCGCTAGCGATTGCCAGCGCGCACATCAACCGTCCGGTAAGCCCCGGCACGCTCGCACTGGGCGAACTGGGCCTGGGCGGTGAAGTGCGGCCCGTGCCGCACCTGGACGCGCGGCTTAAGGAAGCCAGTCGCCTGGGCGCCAGCCAGGCGATCGTCCCCCCGCTGGGCCCGAACGTGCCCAAGCTCAAGGGCGTGGCGATCCACGAAATACGCAAAGTCAGCCAGGCGCTGGCGGCACTGTGACCGCCTCGGGCGATGGCCGATGGGTCGCTGCGGCTTCGTGCACGGGCCGGTGCGGCACGGGTTTGGAGCCCATGTCCGCGTATTCGAGCAATTCATTCACCCCCTTCGTTCATCCGGCCGACATCTAGGGCATCGGGGGCTTCCGTGCTAAAGTGCCGCGGCGTGGCCGTCCCGGCCGACGCGGGTGACGTACCCGATCGCAAGCGGAGCCGGTATGAAAGGCGTTGTATTCACCGAGTTCCTCGAGATGGTCGAGACCACTTTCGGCCCCGCCGTGGCCGATAAGATCATCGTCGACGCCCAACTGCCCACCGGCGGCGTCTACACCGCCGTCGGCACGTACGACCACCGCGAGCTGATCGCCCTCGTTCAACAGCTCTCGGCCGTCACCAACACCCCCGCCGGGACGCTGGTCATCGCCTTCGGCCGGCACCTGTTCGAGCGCTTCGCCGCGGGGTATCCGCAGTTTTTCACGGGCGTGGATTCGGCTTTGGTGTTCTTGAAGAACGTCGAAGCCTACATTCACCCCGAGGTGCGAAAGCTCTACCCCGACGCCGAGCTGCCGCGATTCGAAGCCCGCGATCTCGATGCCGATTCGCTGGAATTGATTTACCGCTCGTCACGCCACTTTGCCGATCTGGCCGAAGGATTGATCCAAGGGTGCGTGGCGCACTTTAATGACCCGCTCGACCTGCGCCGCCAGGCATTGCCCGACGAGAACGGCGTCCAGGCCGTGCGGTTCGTGCTCACCCGCAAACCGCGGGCGGTGGCGTAGGCGGAGAATCCCTCATGAGCAACGAGCTGGAGATTCTTCAACGCCGCTTCGACCGCGAGCGCCAGGCCCGCAAGGCCGCCGAGGCGGCGCTGGAGCAGGAGAGTCTCAAGCTGTACCACGCCGGCGAGGCGATGCGCCTGCTCAACCGCCAGCTCGAAGGCCAAGTCGTCGAGCAGACGACGGCGCGGCAGGAGAGCGAGGCGCGCGCCGCCCGCATCATCGACACCGCCCTCGACGCGGTCGTGGCGATCGACGCCGCCGGCGACGTCATTGCCTGGAACAAGCAGGCCGCGAGCGTCTTCGGCTACTCCGCGGAAGAAGCGCTCGGCCGGCCGCTGGTGGATTTGGTCGTCCCCCCGCGCGACCGCGCCGCGCCGATGGCGGGGCTCGGGCGGCTGCTCACGAGCGACCGGGCTGCGCTGTTCGACCGGCGCGTCGAAGTGACCGCCGTCGACCGCGGCGGCCGCGAGTTCGCCGCCGAGATCGCGATGTCGCAACTGCCGTCGCAGGCGGGGATGACGTATTCGGCCTTCGTGCGCGACGTCAGCGCGATCAAGCAGTCGGAGCAGCGCCGCACGATGATGTACGACGCCGCCCGTGTGCTGGCCGACGCGCCAACGGTCGACGCGGCGCGGGTGCAGATCCTGCAGGTGGTCTGCGAATCGATGGGCTGGCAGGCGGGGCTGAAGTGGGACGTCAACGGCGACGAAACGGCGCTGACGTTCATCGCCGCGTGGGCGTCGTCCGACGACAGCGCCCCGCTCGTCGACGCCAGCCGCGCATTGACGCTGGAAAAGGGCCGCGGCCTGCCCGGGCGGGTGTGGGCCTCGGGCCGCTCGGAGTGGATCGCCGATCTGGCGACCGACGACAATTTCCCCCGCCACGTCTTCGCCGCCCGGGCGGGGCTGAATTCGGGCTTTGCGTTCCCGATCCGCATCGGGTCGCGCACGATCGGGGTGATGGAGTTTTTCTCCGCCCGGCCGCGCGAGCCCGACCGCGATCTGCTGGCGGTGTTCGACGCCCTGGGGCGGCAGGTCGGGCAGTTTGTGCAGCGCCGCTGCGCCGAAGAAGCCGCCGAAGCCGCTCGCCGCGCCGCCGAGCTCGCCAGCGCCGCCAAGAGCGAGTTCCTGGCAAAGATGAGCCACGAAATCCGCACCCCTCTCAACGGCATCGTCGGCATGATCGAGCTGCTGGCCGGCACGCAGCTCGACGAGCAGCAGCGCCGCTTTCTCGACATCGTCAGAGGGTCCGGCGCGTCGCTGCTGTCGATCATCAACGACGTGCTCGATTTCTCGAAGATCGAGGCCGGGCACATGGAGCTGGAATCCGTCGCGTTCGACCCCGGCCGCATCGCCGAGCAGGTCGTCGAAAGCTTTTCGCCCGAGGCGGCGAAAAAAGGACTCGAGATGGGGTCGGTGATCGACGCCCCCGCGGCGCGCTTCGTCGGCGACCCCGGCCGGTTCCGGCAGGTGCTGACCAACCTCGTGGGCAACGCCATCAAGTTCACCCGCACCGGCCGCGTGATCGTGCGGATGATCGGCATCCAGCCGTCGCCCGGGGCGCCGGCGAACCTGCGGCTGGAAGTCGACGACACCGGCATCGGCGTGACGCCCGACAAGCTCGACCGCTTGTTCAAATCGTTCTCCCAGGCCGACGCATCGACCACGCGCACCTACGGCGGCACGGGACTGGGCCTGGCGATCAGCAAGCGACTGGTCGAACTCATGGGCGGCGCGATCGGCGTGCACGCCAATCCCACCGGCGGCAGCACGTTCTGGTTCACGCTGGCATTGAGCGCCGCGCCCGCGGCGCACGACGCACCGGCCGGGGATGATTCCGGCCGACTCAGCGCGCTGCGGGTGATCGTCGTTGATGACAATCCGTCTGGCCGGGAAGTGGTCACCGCGATGCTCGCGCGGCTTGTGCCGCAGGTGCAGACCGCCGACAGCGCCGCCGCGGCGATGGAACTACTTCGCGCCGCGGCCGCCGCGGGCCGGGCGTTCGACGTGGCGCTGCTCGACACGCGCGTGCCCGGCGTCGACGGCTGGGCACTGGCCACGGCGATCCGCGCCGACGCGGCGCTGCGCCCCACGCGGCTGATCGCCCTCAGCGGCATCGGCCAGGGCGTCGACCACGGCCGCCTCGTCGCCGGCGGCTTCGACGCCGGGCTGACCAAGCCGCTCAGCCAGCCGCGCCTGCTCAACGCCATCGCCGGTGCCGCGTCGCCCGGTGACGGCCCGGGCGCGGCGCGCCACCCCGCGGACGCCGACGAGCGGGCCCCCGCGGGCACGCGCGTGCTCATCGCCGAGGACAACGAAGTCAACCAGTTCGTCGCCGCGAAGATGCTCGTGTCGCGCGGGTACGTTTGCGACGTGGTGAGCGACGGCCGCCAGGCCGTCGAGCGGGCGACGAGCGGCGAGTACGACCTCGTGCTGATGGACTGCTCGATGCCGGAGATGGACGGCTTCGAAGCCACACGGCTGATTCGCGCACACGAAGCTGCCGGCCCCGGCCGGCCGCGCCTGCCGATCATCGCACTGACCGCCGAGGCGATGAACGGCGACCGCGAGAAGTGCCGCAGCGTCGGCATGGACGACTACATCGCCAAGCCGATCGACCCGCACCATTTGTTCAGGACGATCCGACAGGCGCTGCGCGCCGGCGGGCCGGTCCGCGCCGAAGCGCTGCTCTCCGCGCCCGCGGCGATGCCCATGACCGCGCCGGCGGAGATCGACTTCGCCGCGTTGCTCGAGCGCTCGCTCGGCGACGTGGACTTCGCGGTCGACACGCTCGATCGCTTCAAAACGCGCGCCGTCCAAGACGTCAACGGCATCGAACGCGCGATCACGGCCGGGGCGTTCGGCGAAGTGGCGCGCCTGGCACACGGCCTCAAGGGCGCGGCCGCGCACGTCGGGGCCAGGCAGGTGCGCGACATCGCGGCCCGCATCGAGCGCCCCGGCACCGAAGCCGATCGCGCCCGAATCACTGCGGCGCTGTCGGAGTTGCGTCACGCCGTCGACCGATCCATCGCCGCGATCCCCGCCGCGGTGGCACAGGGAACCCGCCCGGCGGCGACGACGGCGGCAACGGCGACGACACGCTAAGAAGAACCCAACGCGCAAAGCGCTCCCACTTCGCGGGTCGCATACGCCCGCCGATTGCCACGCCCGTTCCGGTTCCTCCCCCTACGGGGGAGGTTAGGCGAGGGCGGCCAGCCGCCTAGCCGCAATCAAGCGCCTCTCTGGTCCCTCCCCTGCGGGGGAGGTTAGGTGGGGGCGGGCGGCCGCCTCATCGCAACAAAGCGCAATCACGCTCGGCCCTCTCCCTACCCTCTCCCGGAGTACCGGGCGAGGGATTTGGTTCCTGGGCATCAGCTAGCCGCTGTTGCAGGTCGGGGGCCGCGCCACCTAGCCTCCCCCGGCGGGGGAGGAACCAGACGGGCGATTCGCCCGCGCGCTCCGGGCGTGCCAGTCGGTGATTCGTCACTCGCCGGCCAACCGGCGCAGCGCCGTCGCCATCGCCTGTGTGCCAAGCTCTCCGCCGCCGTAGGCGGCGACGCTGCGGAACAGCGCTTCGGCCAGCGCCGTGGCCGCCAGCGGCAGGTGCGCGGCGCGGGCGGCGTCGGCGACGATGGCAAGGTCTTTGAGAACGAGATCGACGCGGAACCCCGGCGCGAAATCGCCGGCGATGATCTTCGGCCCGAGGTTGGCAAGCTGCCACGATCCGCCGGCCCCCGCGCCGACGACGTCGATCATCGTTCGCGCGTCAATGCCGAGCGTGTCGGCCAGCAGCAGGC
>DASVSS010000272.1:0-8338 GCA_036387945.1 Tepidisphaeraceae bacterium
GCAAGTCTCGCCGCACGGTTAAAACCCTGTCCGTTTGAACTGTTTTTCCAGGTCCTTCAGCGACAGCCGCAGCGTGGTCGGGCGGCCGTGGGGGCAGTTGCTGCTGCGTTCGACGAGGTGGCGGCGGGCGAGCAGGGCGTCGATCTCCGGCTGCGTGAGCACGTCGCCGGCTTTGATGGCGGCCTTGCAGGCCATCATGTCCAGGACTTCGTGAAGGAGTTCTTCGTGGGTCAGATCGAGCAGCTCCTGCTCGCCGCGCTCGAGCAGGCCTTGCATGAACGCCGCGGGGTCGAGCCGGTCGAGGAAGCTGGGGAATGCGGTGACGCCGATCGTATCCGGGCCCATGGCCGCAGCGTCAATGCCGAGCTTGGCGAGCATCGGCGACAGCTGCTCGAGCAGATCGAGCTGCTGTGGCGAAGCGCGGAGCGTCTGCGGGATGAGCATGCGCTGGCTCTCGAGCGGGCCGGCCGTGAACTTGGCGAGCAGGTCTTCGTACAGGATCCGCTCGTGTAGCGCGTGCTGGTCGATGACGAGCATGCCTTCGTCGCTCTCGACGACGAGGTAGCTGTTGTGCAGTTGGATCGCCTTTGCGATTGCCGAAGGGGCGTGATCGATGGCATCGGCACGCGGCGCCGTGAGAGAATCCGGCAGGGGGCCGGCGGGCGGCGGGGCGGCAAAATCGATCGGCCGCTGCGACGGGTCCGAATGCAGTGCGAACGGCGTCGTCATCGCGGCCGCGGCGGCCAGCCTGATGGCGGCTTCGGTATCCGTGCCCGCCGGGAGGGCCGTTGCGGAGGACATCGGCGGGAGAGGCGTGGCCGCCGGCGCGGTGCGGAAAAAATCGGCGAGCTTTTGCTGCATCGTGTCGCGCTCGCCGGGCGCGTCGATCGCGCGATCAGCAGTGGCGACGGCCGTCGGCGTGAGGTCGTTGCCGAGCAGCACCTGGCGGACGGTGCTGTGGATCAGGCCGTAAATCCGGCTGCTGTCGGCGAAGCGGACTTCACTCTTGGTCGGATGGACGTTCACGTCGACCGTGTCGGGCGGCACGTCGATGAGCAGGATCGCCGGCGGGTGGCGGCCGGGCTCGACGAGGCCGCGGTAGGCTTCGCGCAGGGCGTGGCCGATGAAGCGGTCGCGCACCGGGCGGTTGTTGACGTACAGGTGCTGGTGCTTTGCCGTCGGCGTCGCCGCCGACGGCAGGGCGATCAAGCCGCGCACGCGCACGTCGCCGTCCCGCGACTCGACGGGCAGATGCTCGTGCCGCAACTCCTCCGGCCACGCCGCCAGCCAGCGCTGGCGCGGCGACTCGACCGCCGGCAGCTCGCGCACGAGCCGGCCATTGTGCGAAAGGCGGAAGGCGATCTGCGGCTGCGGCAGGGCGAGGCGAACCGCCATCTCGGCGATGTGGCCGAACTCGGTCTGCGTGCCTTTGACGAACTTGCGGCGGGCGGGGGTGTTGAAGAACAGATTCCGCACCTCGACGGTCGTGCCCACGTTCCCCGACGTCGCCCGCGGCACGCTGATGTCGCCGCCGTGGTTGACGATTTCATATGCCGCGTCGCTGCCCGGCGTGCGCGAGAGGACGCGCGACTGCGACACCGACCCGATCGACGCCAGCGCTTCGCCGCGGAAGCCCATGGTGCGAATGCGGAACAGGTCCTCGTCGCTCGTGAGCTTGCTCGTCGCGTGCGCCGCGAACGCCAGCGGCAGCTCCTCCGGCGGGATGCCGTGGCCGTCGTCGACCACACGCACCATCGCCCGGCCGCCGTCTTCGACGTCGATCTCGATGCGCGTGCAGCCGGCGTCGATGGCGTTATCGATCAGCTCCTTCGCCACCGACGCCGGCCGCTCGATCACCTCGCCGGCGGCGATGCGGTTGACGAGCGACTGCGAAAGTTGGTGGATCGGGGAGCGCGACATCGGCTGCTGATCTTACCGGGGATCGTGGGATGGCAAGGCGTGAAGTGCCGGGGACGACAAGGCGAAGGGAAGCATTCCGGCAGGGTGGGATTGTGGGATTCGCCGCACCATTCGCACCGTGAGCCGCGCGATCTACGCTCCCCCGGCCTCCGCGGCCATCACCGCGTCGGCGTGCGGGGCCTGCGGGCGGTAAATCATCCACAGGTTGCGGACATAAATGAACCACCCGAAGGACTGGCCGAGCAAACCGATCGGGTCGCGCCGCCAGAGGAAGTAGGCCATCAGCATGGTCGATCCGCCAAGGCTCATCCACCAGAAGATTGGCGGCACGACGCTCTTTTTGCTCCGCTCACTGACAAGCCACTGCACGATCATCCGCCCTGTGAACAGCACCTGCCCGAGCAGGCCGAGCCCCACCCAGACGTAGCCGAAGGGGTCGGAGACATTGAGCAGCGTTTGCCCCCACGACCGCTGCGCGCGGTCCCGGTGCATGCGGGCCGCCAGTTCACCCGGCGACAACTCGACTGGCCGGTCGTCATGCTGATCGCGGACGACGAAGCGGTAGTCGCCGTCCGCGTGCTTGTACAATACCGCCTTGTCGCGCGCGCCCGAAAGCTGAACCGTCACTTCGACCCCGCCGGGCTGGGTAATGGGCGAGGTTTCGGTCAGGGACACATAGACCCATGCGCCCAGTGCCAGCAGCAGGGTGATTTCGAGGACTAGCAAGGCTCCACGTTTCAATGTTCATCCTGATGATCTGAGATCGGCGCGGCGAACCGTACTCTACCCGGGCCACTGCGGCACGGTCGCGATTACGACGCCCCGAGCTGATCGGGATTTAAGCCCGCGAGTTCGGGCAGCACGAACAGGCCGTCCTTGCGGATGACGTTGTCGTCGAAGTGGATCTCCCCGCCGCCGTGGTCGGGGCGTTGGATGCAGACCATGTCCCAATGGATTTGGCTGCGGTTGCCGTTGTCGGCTTCTTCGTACGCCTGGCCGGGCGTGAAGTGGAAGCTGCCGGCGATCTTTTCGTCGAACAGGATGTCGCGCATCGGCGTGAGGATGTGCGGGTTGAAGGCGAGGCTGAATTCGCCGATGTAACGGGCGCCTTCGTCGGTGTCGAGGATGTCGTTGAGCTTCCTGGTGAGCGTCGGCGACGCAGCAGTGGCATGGACGATCCTGCCGTGCTCGAACGTCAACTCGATGCCGCTGAACACTTGTCCGCGATAGAGCGTTTCGGCGTTGAAGCGGATCGTGCCTTCGACGCTGTCGCGCACGGGGCAGCTGAAGCATTCGCCGTCGGGGATGTTGCGTTCGCCCGTGCAGGGGATCGCGCCGATGCCCTTGATGCTGAAGCGCAGATCGGTGCCCGGCCCGACGATCCGCACGCGATCGGTCCGGGCCATCAGCTCGGCCAGCGGCCGGGTGGCTTCGGCCATTACGGCGTAGTCGACGCCGGCGCAGACGCGGAAATAAAAATCCTCGAATGCGTCCGTGCTCATCCCCGCCGACTGCGCCATGGCGGGGTGCGGCCAGCGCAGGACGACCCAACGTGTTTTGGGCACGCGCACGTCCTGGTGCACGGGCGTCCACCACAGCTTTTCGTAAAGCTTCATCTTCTCCGGCGGCACGTCGCTAAGCTCAGCGACGTTGTGGCTGCCGCGGATGCCGGCATAGCACTCGACGCTCTCCATGCGCCGTTTCTCGACCTCGCCGATCAATCGCATCTGCGGGTCACTCGCGGCCTGCAGGAGTGCCCGCGTGACCTTCTGCTGGTAGGTGCTGACCAGCGGCCGCCCGCCCGCCGCGGCGACCTGGCGGATCAGCTCGACGGTGAAATCCGCCGGCACGTCGAACGCCTCGATCAGGACGGCATCACCCTCCCTGACCTGCATGCTGTGGCCGACGAGCAACCGGGCCAACGCTTTGAATCGCGCATCACGCATAACCAGTGGAGTCTAAGTGGACATAGACCAAAACGAAACGGCCGACGAGACACACCGATATGGCGGGCGTATGGCTGGCGCCGGAACCGGAGTCGCGGGTGCGTCCATCCGCGCAGCCGCTCGCCCGCTCCCGGGTGCCCCCGGGGCCATGACCTTTTATGACTGCCGGCCAACGCTTCGAGCGCAGCAATGGTCAAGCCGGTGAAACGAGCCTCGAGAAAGTCGAACGGAACGTTGTGACCGTCGGTGAGGCTGACTATGGGCGTGTCCATCCTTCGGTATCCGTCCCGCCCCGCCGCAAATCCAACGTCCTATAATGGAGGTTATGTTTAGTTGTCGGATCCTAGGGCGGGATGGGCATTGCCGCGGCTTTGAGACATGCATTTACGGCATTCATCGTCGATCAGGCTGATTCTCCTGTGGCCATCAGCTTAACGCCGGCGACAGGTCCGCCGAAGCCGGCGGCGATGGCGAGGCTTGTGGTGAGGCGGTGTTTGCCACCGCCTGCGATGAGTCGTGCGCTCGTGGTCGGCAACGGCGCGGCTGTCGCGGCGTTGGGTGGGATGCGCCCGCTGCGATGGACGATCGTGTTGATCGCCACGGCGAGCAGGCCTGCGGCGCCTTGGGTATGGCCGAGGGCGGCCTTGTGGGAGTAGACCTGCGGCGCGCTGTCGCCGAGCAGCGCATCAATGGCAGCGAGTTCGGCGGGGTCGTTCAGGCCGGTGCCGGTGCCGTGGGCGTGGACGAAGTCGATCCCATTCGGGCCGCGGAGGTCGGCCAGCAGGTGACGCAGGGTCGCGGCCTCGGGGTCGGTCGCGGTCAGGTGGTGGGCATCGGCGAACATGGCGGCGCGGTTGACGATCACCCCGGCGGGGCGTGGTTGGTGATCGAGGCAGACGGCCGCCGCGGCTTCGGACAGGGTGAACCCCCGCCGGTTGCGGTCGAACGGGCGGCAACCGTATCCAGCCGGGGCCAGTACGCCGAGGCGTTGGAAGGTCGCCTGGAAAAGGGCGCCCAACGACGATTCCGACGCGACGACAAGCACCCGGTCGCAGGCGCCCTGCCGGATGAGGCAGTAGGCCTTGATGAAGGCATGCAGGCCGGAAGCGCAGGCAGCGGAGTAGGTGAGCTGGAATTCCGGACGCAGGCCGAGCAGGGCGTTGAGATCGGACGCGAGCTCCGCCATGCCGAAGATCGGTCGGGATAGCGCCGCCCCGCCGGCGGATGCGGCGATCCAGCGCTCGATGGGGCCTTTGCTCGTGCCGATCAGTAGCGCGGTACGCGGGCCGCGAAGCGCGGCAGCGGTCCATCCGGCGTCGGCGATTGCTTCGTGCGCCGCGACGGCGGCGAGCTGGGTGACGCGGTCGGCGCTGTCGTGCGCCAAGGCCACGCGGCCGGTGTCCAGCAGCACCCGGCCGGCCATGATGTTGTCGAACGTCGCCGTGGCGGTCGTGCCTTGCGGGGTGACCATTCCAACACCGGCAATGCGGACGTAAACGGGTTCGTGCGGGATCAAGCTGGGCACAATCGCCAAAAGGGGAAAACGGCGGCGGTTCTATGCGAGGGATTCGGCGCTGACCTGCTCGGTGACGGCTTCGCCGGCGTACGGTTTGCGGACGCGCAGGTTAAGGCGGCCGAGCAGCACGGCGTCTTCGTCGTAACTTTGCACGGGGACGGCCTTGGTCAGCATCGTCGCCGTCTCGCTGCTGAAGATGGAGTTCGCGCCGGCCATGAAGCAGAAAGCCTGATCGCTCTCGCTCATCTTCGCCCGCCCCGCCGACAACCGGACGACGGCGCGCGGCATCAGCACGCGGGCGGCGGCGATCATGCGGACGGTTTCCAGCGTGCTGACGTCCTTGGCGTCGGCCAATGGCGTGCCGGGCACTTTTGCCAGCACGTTGATCGGAACGCTTTCGGGGTGCGGCGTGAGCGTGGCGAGCGTATGAAGCATGCTCACGCGGTCTTCGTCGCTCTCGCCCATGCCGATGATGCCGCCGGTGCAGACGGTGACGTTGGTCTTGCGCACGTTCGCAAGGGTCTGCAGGCGGTCGGCGTAGGTGCGCGTGGTGATGACGTTGCCGTAATATTCGTTCGAGGTGTCGACGTTGTGGTTGTAGGCGTTGAGCCCCGCTTCTTCGAGCCGCCCCGCCTGATCGGCCGTCAGCATGCCGAGCGTGCAGCAGACTTCGACGCCGAGCTCGCTCACCTGGCGGACGGTGTCGAGCACCTGGTCGAATTGCTTATTGTCCTTCACCTGCCGCCATGCCGCGCCGAGACACACGCGCGTCACGCCGGCGTCCCTTGCGCGGCGTGCGACGGCGAGCACGTCCTCGGGCTCCATCATCTTCGTGGCGTCGACGCCGGTGGTGTAGCGCGATGACTGCGAGCAGTACTTGCAGTCTTCAGGACACGCGCCGGTCTTGATTGAGATGAGCTTGCACACCTGCACTTCGCCAGCATCGTGATAGTGACGGTGCACGATCGCGGCGCGGTGGACAAGGTCCAGCAACGGTGTCTGGAAGACGTCGCGAACCTGGGCGCGAGTCCAGTCATGGCGCGGTGCGTCGATCGGCACAGTGGAGATCGGCGCAGTGGGGATCAGCGCTGGGGGCATCGGCGCAGGAGTCATCGGCAATGGGCTTTCGTGCGGCGGGTTACTTGAAGAGGTTCGTCAGCGATTCAATCGCCACCGGCTTGACCGAGCGCGACGCCGCGTCCCAGGCAAGGGCGCCGACCGTGCCTGTACGGTTATCCAGCACGTACAGCACTTCGCCGCCTTTGACGCTGCGGGCGGTCGCGAGCTGGTAGTCGCGGTCTTTGATGCTCGTGGCGGCCGCTGCACCGGTACCCGGCAGCGGGATGAGGTTGGCAATTAGCAGAAGAGTCGCCATGACGGCCAGGGCTGCAACGGCGATCGATTTGTTTTGCGATGAATTGTTCATGGGTGAATCCTGTTTGCGTGCAGTCGGACGAAGACGTGGGCCCCGGGTTTACTTCCGCCTGGGCTCACGAGCGGGCCCGTCGCCGCCGACGAACATGTCGCCGAGGTTGATCCGCGGCATGGCGACGAGTTTCTTTGTCCCTTCGTCGAGCGCGATCGCCGACAACTCGCCGCTGTTGGTGTCGATGATGAACACCACCCCCGCCTGCCCGCCCTGCACCTCGGCGGGGATCATCAGGTACTCACCCGGTCGACGGGCCTGCTGGGCTTGGGCAATATTCCCCGGCCAGACTCGGCCGAGGAATGCTGTCAGCAGCACGAGGTTGAGAATGACCAGGCCCAGGACGAGTTTGCTTTTCATGTTGCCGATCCTCCGTCGCCGGCGCCGCGGCGCTGGACGCTTAAGACAGTACACCCGCCGTCCCGCACGCTCAATCGAGGTGCGTTCGTTTGCCATTCTTGAACATTACGCCGATGCCCAGCAGACCGAGCAGCACGAAAATGGCCCAGGTGCCACCCGACCCCGACGGCGGCAGTGCGACCGGGCCGACCTTGCCCTCAGGAAGCTTGTACCCTTCGAGCCGCGCGTCTGGACGGGCTTCTTCGTCGTCCTGGGCGCTGGCGGGGCTGGCGAGTGCCAGCAGGACGAAGGCCGACGCGAACGGTCGCAGGAGCTTACGCATGCCCGTCATCATAACCATTGCTCGAGCGGGCGGGCAAGCTGGCGGAAATCTTCCGCCGGCAGCGAGACGGTGCCCCACTTGGCGCTGCGGCGTCGCATGTGGTCGCGGTATTCCTTCAACTCGACGCCCATCAGGGTGTACCAGCGATCGCGAAAGGCCCACACGCCGGGCTCGGGCAGCAACGGCGGGTCGACCCAGTAGACGAAGGCAAGCACCGCCGTGAAGCCGTCACCGAACACCTGCTGCCACTGCAGCAAATCGTCGACGTCGCGCTCGGTCGTCCAGGTTTCGAAGTTGCGGCGGCTGGCGGTCGCCTTCTGCCGGGCCTGGCGGCCTTTGACGTCGACAAGCAGGTTCGGCCCCGTCTTGCTGTAAACGACGAAATCAAAGCTCTTGAGCTTGGCGGTGCTGAACAGCGCCCGCTTGGCCTCGTCGACCGCGACATAAGGCACGCCGCGGTCGCGCAGGAAGCCTTCGAACGCCGCCTCGTAATGGATGCTGCGGTCTGCCATGGTCGTCGAACGCTTTTATGCCAGCGGCAGCGCCAGGCGGCGCTTGCCGTTGATCGATTTCCGTTTACGCAGTTTCGGCGGCGCTTCGACCGGGATAAGCGATTGGCCGAGCTTCTTCTGAACGTAATCGCACAACTGCTCGGCGGACGTGAACAGGTGGGTGTAGCCGTACTCGCCGCCGTGCCAGTCGCAATTATTGGTGTCGTAGCCGCGGCAGATCTTCGGGCGGGTGAAATAGATCCCGCAGCGATTGTCCGTCTGCAGGTGCTTGCACTTGGTGAAAAAACTCACGTACCACTGCCGCTTCTCGACGAACACCACGATGTTCTCATGAAT
>DASVSS010000273.1:0-22502 GCA_036387945.1 Tepidisphaeraceae bacterium
ACGCGGTGTACCCGCCGACCGCCGAGTGGCTTGGCCGCCAGATCCTCGCGTTCGACCGCCCTTCGAAAGGTCGTCAACCGCCGATCGACCCCAGGTCGAACAGGCGTCAGATCGCCCAATTTCGCGCGCAACTCGCGCGCAGCGCGCACCTTTTGACCCGCGATACGTCGCCGCAAACGCGGGTCGAAGATGCGCGCCAATGACAACTGCCCTCAATCCGCGTGTCCGATGACAGATCGACTTCCGTTTCAGTGATCGCGGCGTTGAGGCTGGTACTTCCGGGGCGAATGCGAGTTCTTGCGTCGGATAAACCCGGATAAAACCGTGACAAGTCGGGTTTCCGTTAACAACCAAGCGCCCACATCTGGTTCCTCCCCCTCCGGGGGAGACTAGGTGGGGGCGGCCAACAACATGCAACAGCGGCCCGATACCGCCTAAGAAGCAAACCCCTCGCCCGGTACTCCGGGAGAGGGTAGGGAGAGGGCCAAGCGTCTAGGCGTTTGATTGCGATGAGGCACCCGCCCGCCCCCACCTAACCTCCCCCGCAGGGGAGGAACCAGATTGGCGCTTTGTTACGATAAGGCGGCCCGCGCCCCCACTTAACCTCCCCCGGACGGGAGGAACCGGAGAGGCTTTTGATTGCGATGAGGCGGCGGGCTGTTCCCACCTAACCTCCCCCGGAGGGGGAGGAACCGGACATCGGCGTTTCGTTGCGTGGGGACGTGCGCCGGACGGCAGCTATTTCTGTCGCCACACCGGGTCGTGGGCGGCGTCGGCGGCGTGTTCGAACCACCTTGTCATCGTCGTCTTTCCCTGCGTGTAGAACTGGATCGATTCCACGCCCTGGATGTGCAGGTCGCCGAAGAAGGACTGGTTCCAGCCGGTGAAGGGGAACCACGCCATCGGGGCGGGCACGCCGATGTTGATGCCGATCATGCCGGCGTTGAAGTGGTGCTTGAACTGACGCGCAGCGTAGCCGCTTTGGGTGAAGATCGACGCGCCGTTGCCGTAGGGGGAGTTGCGGCCGATGGCCAGGGCGTCGTCGAGGGTCGGCGAGCGCACGACCGAGAGGACGGGGCCGAAGATTTCGTCGCGCGCCAGGCGCATGTCGCCAGTGACGTGGTCGACGACGCTGGGTTTGAGGAAGAACCCGCCGGCCGGTGCGCCGCGGCGGCCGTCGAGGGCGATCGTCGCGCCTTCGGATTTGCCGATGTCGAGATACCCGGCCACACGGTCGCGGTGGGGGGCGCTGATGAGCGGGCCCATGTCGACGTCGGCGACGCGGTCGCCGTCGAGGTGCGTGGGCCCGACGGTCATCGCGCCGGCCTTGTCGACGAGGCGCTCGACGAGTTCGTCCGCCACCCCGCCGACCGGCACGGCGATGCTGCCGGCCATGCAGCGCTCGCCGGCGCAGCCGAAGGCGCTGGCCTGCAGGGCGGCGACGGCCTGATCCAGGTCGGCGTCGGGCATGATGATAAGGTGGTTCTTGGCCCCGCCGGCGGCCTGCACGCGCTTGGCGTGCTTCGTGCCGGTCTCGTAGACGTAGCGCGCGATATTCGTCGAGCCGACGAAGCTGACGGCCTTCACCAGCGGGTGCGTGAGCAGAGCGTCGACGGCTTCCTTATCGCCGTGGACGATGTTGAACACCCCCGCCGGGCAGCCGGCTTCCATGAGCAGCTCGCCGAGCAGGTTGCTCGTCAGCGGCACCTTTTCGCTGGGCTTGAGCACGAACGTGTTCCCGCACGCCAGCGCGACGGGGAACATCCACATCGGCACCATCGCCGGGAAATTGAACGGCGTGATGCCGACGCACACGCCCAGCGCGTGGCGCACGGTTTCGCCGTCGACGCCGCGGGCGAGCTGCGAGAGCGTCTGGCCCATGAGCAGGCTGGGGGCGCCGCACGCGAACTCGACGACTTCGATCCCGCGCTGCACGCTGGCCTTGGCTTCGACGAGCGTCTTGCCGTGCTCGCGCGTGACACCGACGGCGATGCGGTCGAAATCGCGGTTGAGCAGCTCGCGGTACTTGAACAGCACGCGCGCCCGCTCGACCGCCGGCACCTGCGACCACGCCCCGAACGCCTCGGCGGCGGCTTCGATCGCCTTTTCGGTTTCGCCTTTGGATGCCAGCGGTACGCGCGCGATCGGCCGGCCGGTCGAAGGGTTGAAGACGTCAGTGGTGCGCGTCGAAGACGACGTCTCCCACTTGCCGTTGATGAGCATGGGGACGGTGGCGGTTTCGGACGACGCGCGGGACGGGGCTTGGATCACGAATGACTCCTGTATACGGCCGAGTGCGATGTCTGGTCCTTCCCCCGCGGGGGAGGACCGGAGGCGGCGCGGCATCATAAGCGGAATCCGGCGTTTTATAACGCGATGTCGGAACACCTTTGCCGACGGTAGACTCTGCGCTCATGTCCACTGCAATCGCCCCGATGGTCAATGTCCCGCCCGCCGTCGCCAAGCACCGGGAGTACATCTGGCCCGCGGTGGCGATGTACTACGCCGAGCCGATCGCCATCGACCACGGCCAGGGCCATTACGTCTGGGACGACCGCGGGCAGAAATACCTCGACGCCTTCGGTGGCGTGCTGACTGTCAGCGTCGGCCACGCCAATCCGACGGTCGTGGACGCGGTGGTCAACCAAGTCAAAAAGATCAGCCACACGAGCACGCTCTACGCCAGCAAACCCATGGGCGATCTGGCCGAGCGGCTGGCGGGCATCGCGCCGGGCAATCTGAAAAAGACGTTCTTCACCAGCAGCGGCACCGAGGCCAACGAGACGGCCATGAACGCCGCCCGCGTGGCGACCGGGCGGATGGACATCGTCACCCTGCGCCACAGCTACAGCGGCCGCAGCATGCAGACGCTCGCGGGGTGCGGGCAGTCGGGGTGGAAGAAGATCCCGCTGCCGGTCAGCGGCATCCGCCACGCGCACGCGCCGTACTGCTACCGTTGCCCGTTCAACGCCACGGCCGGCAACTGCGCGTTCGAGTGCGCGCAGGACATCGAAGAGCTGATCCAGACCACCACCGGCGGCGAGATCGCGGCGTTCATGGCCGAGACGGTCATCGGCAGCGGCGGGTTCATCGTGCCGCCGAAGGGGTACTTCAAAGTGGCGACCGAAATCGCCCGCAAGTACGGCGGCCTGTACATCGCCGACGAAGTGCAGACCGCCTGGGGCCGCACCGGCACGCACTGGTGGGGCGTGCAGCACTACGGCGTGCAGCCGGACATCATGGTCAGCGCCAAAGGCATGGGCAACGGCGCCCCCGTCGCCATGACCATCGCCACGCCCGAGGTGGCCGATAAGTTCCCTGGCATTACCTTCGCCACCTACGGCGGCAATCCCGTCAGCATGGCCGCGACCAGCGCCACGATGGACGTCATCGAGCGCGACAACCTTTTGCAGAACTGCCAGACGACCGGCGACTACCTCGGCCAGCGCTTCGCCGAACTGAAAGAAAAACACGAGTCGATCGGTGACGCCCGCGGCATCGGCATGATGCAGGCTATCGAACTCGTCGAAGACCGCAAAACCAAAAAGCCCGCCGCCGCCGCGGTGGGCAAAGTGTTCGAAGAAACCAAGCGCCGCGGCGTATTGATCGGCAAGGGCGGCGTCTACGGCAACGTCATCCGCACGGGACTGATGCTCAACGCGGGGAAAGCTGAAGTGGACGAGATGGTCGAGGCAATCGATGCGGGGTTGACGCTCGCGGGAAAAGAGTAGCCACAGATGACACAGATGAACACGGATCAGAATGGCTTGATTCTGAGTGACCAATCCTATGCCATCATCGGGGCGGCGATGGCTGTTCATAATGAATTAAATGCAGGGTTTGCGGAAGCGGTTTATCAGGAAGCGATGGAGATCGAACTTGCCGCCCGTGGTGTGCCTTTTGAGCGGCAAGTACGCCTTCGCGTCAACTACAAGGGCAGGCAGCTTGAGGCGGAGTTTATAGCAGATCTCATCTGCTATGGGACGACGATCGTCGAGCTGAAAGCGGTTCGAGAAAAGCACAAGTACTTCGAAGCTCAGATCATCAACTACCTTCGTGCCACGGGTCTGAAGCTCGGCCTGATCATCAATTTCGGCGACCCCGGCCGCCTGGACTGGCAGCGCTTCGTCCGCTGATTTCACTTATCTTATCCGTGTTCATCCGTGCCATCCGTGGCTAACCCCATTCTCCCATGACCACCCTCATCCAAAACGGCCGCATCGTTACTGCCACCGACGACTACCACGCCGACGTCTACATCGACGGCGAAACGATCGCCGCCATCGGCCGCAACCTGCCGCACAAGGCCGATCAGACGATCGATGCCAAAAACCTGCTCGTCATCCCCGGCGGGATCGACCCGCACGTGCACATGGAGCTGCCCTTCGGCGGCACGGTCTCCAGCGACGACTTCGACTCCGGCACCCGTGCCGCGGCGTTCGGCGGCACGACGTCGATCATCGACTTCGCCATCCAGTACAAAGGCAAGACCTTCAAGCAGACCCTCGACGACTGGCACGCCAAGGCCGACGGCAACTGCTCGATCGACTACGGCTTTCACCTGGGCATCACCGAGTACGAACCGCGGCACGCGCCGGAGTTCGCCGAAGTCGTGGCGCACGGCGTGACGTCGTTCAAGCTCTTCCTGGCCTACCCCGGCGTCTTCATGGTCGACGACCGCACGATGTTCCGCGTGATGCAAAGCGCCGGCGCCGCCGGCGGACTGACGCTCGTCCACGCCGAGAACGGCGTCGTCATCCAGGAGATGATCGAGAACCTTGTCGCCGCCGGCAAGACCGAGCCGAAGTACCACGCCCAAAGCCGCCCGCCGGTGACCGAAGTCGACGGCGCTGCCCGCGCGCTGCGCGTCGCCGAGTTGGCGGGGGCGCCGGTCTTCATCGTCCACGTCAGCACCGCCGCGGGCGCCGACGAGATCAAACGCGCAAGAGAACGCGGCCTGCCCGCCTATGGCGAGACCTGCACGCAGTACCTCTTCTTCGACGACAGCAAGTACGAAGCCAAAAACTTCGAAGGCGCCAAGTACGTCTTCACCCCGCCCCTGCGCCCGAAAGAGAACATCGAGCCGCTCTGGGACGCCCTGCGCCTCGGCCACCTGCAGGAAGTCAGCACCGACCACTGCCCGTTCTTCTTCACCGGCCAGAAGGCACTCGGCAAGGGCGACTTCACCAAAATCCCCAACGGCGGCCCCGGCGTCGAAGACCGCCTCACGATGGTCTACCACGGCGGCGTCGTGCAGCGCGGCATGAGCCTCAACCAGTGGGTCAACCTCACCAGCACCGCCAGCGCCAAACTCTTCGGCATGTTCCCCAGGAAGGGCACGATCGCCATCAACAGCGACGCCGACCTCGTCCTCTTCGACCCCGCCGCCACGCAAACTCGCAGCGCCAAAACCCACCACACCAACTGCGACTACAACCTGTTCGAAGGCATGCAGGTCCGGGGCAAGGTGACCAAAGTCCTCAGCCGCGGCAAACTCCTCGTTGACGACGGCCAATGGGTCTGCACCCACAACGAGGGCAAGTTCCTCAAACGCGGGCCGACAATTGCGGTGTAACCTCTAGAATCGAATCTCAATGCCCCCCGACCCCGTCGTTTTGAACTACAGCCGATCGTCGCCGCCGGTCTGGCGTCGGATCGTCAAATGGACGGTGCGGGTCATCCTCATCGCCGCGATGTTGTTGGGCCTCGGGTGGGGAGCCCATAGGGCGTGGCAAGCCCGGGAGCGATACCGCTACCAACAGAACTGGCTCGCCGCGACCGCAGCGCTCACCCAGATCACCCTGCCGCCCGACACCATCCTCATCGATCCCGCCAGCGGCCCGGTGACGTACATGAAACCGTTCAAGACTTCGAACAGTCACGGCACTTGGCGGACGCTCACGATTCCGACCGACCCGGCGCGCGAAACGCAGTTAAGGTTGATGGGTCGGTTCAGTTCGTTGTCGGCTCATCTTCTCGCCAGCGACATGCAAACGGGACACGGAAAGGCGTTTGTCTCTGCAAGGGTTGATGTCCACGAAATAGTAAATGGCCCGTCAGTCATGTGGATTCCGGTTAACGACGAAACGATGCAGCCGGGCACGTTTCCGTTCTATCAGTTCACAATTAGCGGCTACCTGACTGGCCTACGCATCCTGCCATCGGAAGGCCGAAACCTGCCAACGTTATTGGTCGGGCAGATCGACCCGGGCGGGTCGAGTTGGACGCTGCCGCTCCGCGTCGATGGCAAGCCGGAATGGGTGCGGTTCGATCACTCCGGTCCGACATGGGCGACCGTCACCGCCAGCTTCGGCCAACTGACCCAGCAAGGCTCACAGTGGGAACTTAAATACTGACCGAGCCACTCTGCACACTAGTTACGTAGGGCACGCTATTGCGTGCCATCGAGCGCAGACCTGGCGGGGACGGCACGCAGTAGCGTGCCCTACCAACTGCGGATCGACAATCAGCCCGCCAGCGCTAAAATCCGGAAATGAGCACGCTTGAGATCGAACGGGCCATCGAGCGGCTTCCGCCCGGGGAAGTGGCTCAACTTCGGGCGTGGTTCGCCGCTTTCGACGGCGACCGCTGGGATGGCCAATTCGAACAGGACGCGGCCTCGGGCAAGCTCGACGCCCTCGCCGACGAAGCGCTCCGCGAATCGCGCGATCATCCGACGTCGTCGCGGCTTCGCGGGGCGACCGATCGATGACCCACCGCGCCACGCGACGGTTCTGGACCTGCTACGACGGGCTTCCGCCCGAGGTGCAACGCCTCGCCAACGAAAACCACAAGCTCCTCGAAGCTGACCCCAACCATTCGAGCCTGCACTTGAAAAAAGCCGATTGCCGATCACCGGCCGGGCCGGCACCAGGCCGATGTTGGCGGGGCCCGGGGCGGGGTTGATCGGGCCCGTGTCGGGCCGGGTGTGGCCCGTGTCAGATCGGGTTTGACACGGTGCGGACGGGGCCGGGCCGGGGTCGGGCGGGGCGGGACGGGGGGCGGGGCGGTGGGGGGCGGGGTGGGTTTTAGGGTGGCCGGGGGCGGATTCCCGGACGCGGGGCGTTGAATGGGCATTTCTTGAGCGAGGGGCGGATCGGGCCGATCTCGGAAGGGACAGACGCGTCCCGTCGAGCGGGGCGCGTGGCGAGGGATTTGCAGGGAGTGACATGCGCGTCGTGCCGAGAGACAAGGGTTCGCAAGTGCAGTTCTTCCGGACGTACGTTCCCGTGTGGACGGAGCGGGCGGCGGAGATCGGGCTGACGGCGGACGAAGTCGCGCTGCTGGACGAGCGCGTCGCGGCGGCGCGGGCGGCGCTTGCGGCGCAGCACGAGGCGCAGCAGGCGGCCCGCAGCGCGACGGCGACGTGCGATCAGGCGGTGGCGGCGATGGCGGAACTGGGCGCGACGCTCATCCAGCGGATTCGCGCCGCCGCGGGGCGGAACGGCCCGGCAGTGTACGCGCGGGCGCAGCTGCCCGTGCCGGCGGCGGGATCGCCGGTCGGGGCGCCGGGCACGCCTTACGCATTCACGACCCAGTTGCGGACCGAAGGCGCGCTGCTGCTGCGTTGGAAGTGCGACCACCCGCGCGGGGCCGAGGGGACGATGTACCGCGTCGGCCGCGGCCTCGACGGCGGGGCGATGACGTTCCTCGGCGTCGTCGGGAAAAAGGCCTTCCTCGACGCAACGCTGCCCCCCGGCACGGCGCGGGTGACGTACGCCGTGCAGGCCATCCGCTCGACCCGCACCGGCGACGAAGCCCAGCACAACGTCAACCTCGGCGTCCCCAAGAACCACCCGATGCTGCTGCAGGCCGCCCGCGCGGCGTGACGATGAGGACGACGCGTCGGCCCGGCCCGGGCGCGGTGCCGGGCTCTCACCCTAGCCCTCTCCCGGAGTACCGGGAGAGGGGACCGGAATGACGACCGTTCCGCGTTCGCGTCATTCGCGGCTGAATCCACTTGCAGAACGGGAATGATCGCGGCATCATCGGCCGGGTTTGCCGCTTGATGAGTCGATGACACCTTCCGCAACGACTTCGCCCGCCGCCAACGTCGCTGATCACGCCGCCGTCGCCCCCGATGACGATGCGATGCGCGGCTCGCCACTTTGGAACAAGGACCTCGCCCCCACCACGCCGCAGCAGCGGACGTGGAACACCTGGCACATCGCGGCGCTGTGGATCGGCATGAGCGTGGTGATCAGCACCTACACGCTGGCCGGGGGGATGATCGAGGCGGGGATGACGTGGTGGCAGGCGATGTGCACCATCCTGCTCGGCAACACGATCGTGCTGATCCCGATGTGCCTCAACGCCCACGCGGGCACGAAGTACGGGGTGTCGTTCCCCGTGCTGCTGCGGGCGAGCTTCGGGACCGTCGGGGCGAACGTGCCGGCGATGCTGCGGGCGGTCGTGGCGTGCGGGTGGTTCGGCATCCAGACGTGGCTCGGGGCGGGGGCGATCGACCTTTTGGTGGGCATGATCTTCCCCGGGTGGAAGGGGCTGACGGCGTCGCTGATGGGCGTCGAGCTGCACACGTGGATCGCGTTCTTCTTTTTCTGGGGCGTGCAGGTCTTCTTCATCGTGAAGGGGTTGGAGGGGATCAAGCACCTTCAAAGCTGGGGCTCGCCGCTACTGCTGCTCGGCGGGCTGATCCTGCTCGGGTGGTGCGTCAGCAAGGCCGGGGGGATGGCGGCGGTGCTGGACGGGTCGGTCGCGCTGCAGAAGGAGAAGAACAACTTCTGGGCGATCTTCCCGGCGTTCCTCACCGGGGCGGTGGGGTACTGGGCGACGCTGAGCACGAACATCCCGGACTTCACGCGGTACGCGAAGAGTCAGAAGTCGCAGATGCTCGGGCAGGCCCTCGGGCTGCCGACGACGATGACGCTGTTCGCCTTCATCGGCGTGGCCGTCACGAGCGCGACGCTGACGATCTACGGCGAGCCGATCGGCGACCCGATCAAGCTCATGGCGCGGTTCGACAGCGTGATCGTCGTGGCCTTCGCGGCCCTAGTCGTCTTCGTCGCGCAGCTCACGACGAACATGGCCGCGAACGTCGTCAGCCCGAGCAACGACTTCTCGAACCTCAGCCCGAAACGGATCAGCTACGTGATGGGCGGGCTGATCACCGCCGTCATCGGCGTGGTGATGATGCCGTGGAAACTGATGGCGACCGCGGGCGATTACGTGTTCGTGTGGCTGATCGGCTACAGCGGGCTGATGGGCGCGATCGCCGGCATCATGATCTGCGACTACTGGGTCATCCGCCGCCAGCGCCTGAGCGTGCCGGACCTGTTCGACCCCGACGGCCAGTACCGCTACTCGGGCGGCTGGAACTGGCGCGCGATCGCGGCCCTTGCGATCGCCGTCGCCCCGTGCGTCCCCGGCTTCCTCGACGCCGCCACCGGCGGGCGGATTGCCGCGCCGGCGTTCCTGAAATCGCTGTACACTTACGCGTGGTTCGTCACGTTCGCGCTCGGATTCGCTTTGTATTTCGCCCTGATGTTCAACCGCGTGTCAGAAGAAAGTGAGCCACGAATCTCACGAATGAACACGAATTAGGAATTGCTCTCTTTGTTCTTCCCATTCGTGTTCATTCGTGAGATTCGTGGCTAAAAGAGGTTTGCTATGCCCACCTTGGAAACGGTCGTCGACGGTATCAGGCTGCCCAACCCGTTCGTCATCGGCAGCGGCCCGCCGGGCACGAACGCCAACGTCGTGGGCAAGGCGCTCGAGGAAGGGTGGGGGGCGGTGGTCATCAAGACGATCAGCCTTGAATCATCGAAGGTGGTCAACGTCGCCCCGCGGTACGCGCGACTGCGGACGGCGAGCAAGGAAGTGATCGGGTGGCAGAACATCGAACTGATCTCCGACCGCCCGTTCGAGACGTGGATCGACGAGCTGAAGATGCTCAAGGACAAGTACCCCGACGGTGTCGTGATCGCGTCGATCATGGAGGAGTACCACAAGGACCGCTGGGTCGAGATCGTCGAGCGCACGCAAGCGACTGGCGTGGCGGGGTTCGAACTCAACTTCTCGTGCCCGCACGGACTGCCAGAGCGCAAGATGGGCGCGGCGATGGGGCAGAGCGTCGAGATCATGCACGAAGTCAGCTCGTGGGTGATGTCGGCCAGCAAGATCCCCGTGTGGGCGAAACTGACGCCGAACGTGACGAGCATCGCCGCGGGCGCCGAGGCGGCGCTGTCGGCGGGGTGCCACGGCGTGGCGGCGATCAACACGATCCTGAGCGTGATGGGCGTCGATCTCGAAACGCTGCGGCCCGAGCCGACGGTCGAAGGGTACACCGTGCCCGGCGGCTACTCGTGCATGGCCGTGCGGCCGATCGCGCTGCGCATGGTGAAGGAATGCGCCGAGGTCATCCGGGATAAATTCCCCGGCCGCAGCCTCAGCGCCATCGGCGGGATCGAGTCGGGCAAGGACGCGGCGCAATTCATCCTGCTCGGCGGCGATACGGTGCAGGTGTGCACGGGCGTGATGAAGTTCGGCTACGACATGGTGGCCGGCATGAAGGACGAGCTGCTGTCGTTCATGGCAAAGCACGACTTCGAGACGATCAGCGATTTCAAAGGCCACAGCCTGCAGTACTTCACCACCCACGCCGACCTCGTGCAGCGCCAGGCCACCGCCAAGGCCGCGGCCCGCGAGAAGGTGGCCGCCGCCAAGGCGGGGGTGAGCAAAGACGGCGAGTGGAAAGGCGATTCGTTCGTCAAGCAAAGCGACGCGCTGGCCCGTGGGTGATCGATATCGCGCCAAGACGCTCCCTCCGAGGGAGGTGAGCTGGAAGCGGCGTTGTGCATGCAATAGCGGCGCTCTGCCGCCTGAGAACCAAACCCCTCTCCCGATACTCCGGGAGAGGGTAGGGACAGGGCTGGGGGTCATTGCGCTTTGTTGCGATGAGGCACCAGCCCGCCCCCACCTAACCTCCCCCGCAGGGGAGGAACCAGACGTTGGCGCTTGATTGAGACGAGGCGTCCGCCCGCCCCCACCTAGCCTCCCCCGGAGGGGAGGGACCGGAGGGGCGGCCTTGGCCCGCCTTCGCGGGCCCTGGGTTGACGCACCGGGGCGGGGTTCTAGAGTGATCCGTCCGTCCCGGCCGGCGCCGCGGAAGCACTGGCGGGCATCACCCCGAGGAAACAAGATGAAACACCTGATCGCATCGCTCGCCGCAATGGCAGCCGTCACGTTCGCCGCGCCCTTCGCCGGCGCCGCCGAGCTTACGCTCGTCAGCTACGCCGTCGCCAAGCCGGTGTACGCGAAGATCATTCCGGCGTTCAAGAAGAAGTTCAAAGCCGACACCGGCGAAGACGTGACGTTCAAGGAATCGTACGGCCCCAGCGGCGCGCAGACCCGCGACATCCTCGGCGGTAAGCCCGCGGACATCCTGGCGACCAACTTGCAGGCGTACATCGACCCGCTCGTGGAAAACGGCTTCGTCGCCGCCGACTGGAGCAAGCGCCTGCCCGCCAATGCCTCGCCGGCGTGGAGCGTGATCGTGCTGGTGACGCGCGAGAACAACCCCAAGGGCCTGAAAGACTGGTCCGACCTCATCAAGCCGGGCGTGGAGATCGTTGCCATCAATCCCAAGACCAGCGGCAACGCCCGGTGGGGCATCCTCGGCGGGTACGCGGCGCTGGGCCAAAGCGGCAACGCCAAGGCCGGCGAGGACTACGTCCGCGGCGTGGTGAAGAACACCAAGACCCTCGTCGGCGGCGGGCGCGAGGCGACGGATGCGTTCGTGAAGAACCGCATCGGCGACGTCATGCTCACGTTCGAGAACGAAGCGAAGTTCGCCAACAAAGTCGGCGGACAGAACCTCACCTACGTCGCCCCGGAGACGAACGTGCGCGTCGAGTTCCCCGTCACGATCATCGACAAAAACGTCGACAAGAACGGCACGCGCAAGGCGGCGGAGGCGTTCGTGAACTATCTGTTCAGCGAAGAAGCCCAGGCGATCTACGCCGAGCTGGGCTACCGCCCGCAGGACGCGAAAGTGGCCGAGCGGTTCGCGGCGGATTACGCCAAGACCACGAAGCTCATCACCGCCGAAGACGCCGGCGGCTGGCCGGCGATCGACAAGGCGCTGTTCGCCGACGGGGCGCTCTACGACCAGGCACAGGCGTCGAAGTAGACGCGCGACGTCGGGCGCTTCGACTGGAAGCTGAGGGGCTGGCGGGCGGGACGCCCACCCTACGGGGACGCGCCCCTTTGCGGCCGGCCGCGGCTTGTGTCGCTGCGGTAATCCCGATACTTCATCCCTCATGGCCTCGCCGCGCCCCGCAACCCGAACGAGTTTCGCGGGGTTGTCGCTGCGCGCGTTCGTGATCGTCTACCTGCTGGTGTTCGTCGGCCTTCCCCTGGCCGCGGCCGTGCCGCCGCTGGTGCGTGAGCCGCCGGCGACGGTGTGGGCGAAGGCGACCGCCCCCGAGGCGGTGGCGGCGGTGAAGCTGTCGGTCTATGCCGCGGCCGTCGGCGGGGGGATCAACACCGTCATGGGCGGGCTGATCGCCTGGGCCCTCGTCCGCTCGCGCTTCCCCGGCCGCCGCCTCGCCGACACGCTCGTCGACCTGCCGTTTGCGATCCCCGCGGTGGTCGCCGGCATCGCGCTGATGTCGCTCTACGGGCCCGCCAGTGCCGCCGGGCAGTGGATGGGCGAAGACGGGTGGCTCGGGCGGCGGTTGATGTCCGTCGGCATGCCGGCGCTGAGCGTCACCGGCAGCTTTTTCGGGCTCGTGCTGGCGAACCTGTTCGTCACGCTGCCGTTCGTGGTGCGCACCGTGCAGCCGGTGATCGCGGGGCTCGAAAGCGACGTCGAAGAAGCCGCCGCCAGTCTCGGGGCCGGGGCGGCGGGCGTCTTTTTCCGCGTCACGTTCCCGCAAATCCTGCCGGCGATGCTGATGGGCTTCGCCCTGGCCTTCTCGCGCGGCGTCAACGAGTACGGCATCGCGGCGCTGATCAGCGGCAAGATCCCGTTCGAATCGCTCGTGGCTTCGGTTTACATCCTCCAGCGCCTCGACGTGCGCGATTTCACCGGGGCGACGGCGGTGTCGGTGGTGCTCACGCTCATCAGCCTGTCGGTGCTCGTGGCGACGTACGGGTGGTCGCAGTGGAGGCTCCGCCGTGGCGCGTAAGCTGCGACACCGCCGTCATCGGCCGTTGCCCGCGCGCCTGTTCTCGGCGGCGGTGACGTGCGCCGCGATGGCCTACCTGCTGGCGATCGTCGGCCTGCCGGTGGGGACGCTGTTTTACGAAGCCTTCGCCGAAGGGTGGGACGCCTTCGTCGCCGCGCTGCGCGACGAAAACACGCAGCACGCACTGTGGCTGACGGTGAAGGTGTGCGCGATCGTCGTGCCGATCAATACCCTCTTCGGCCTCGCCGCGGCGTGGGTGCTGGCGCGGCAGCGGTTCGTCGGGCACGGCGCGCTGGCGGCGTTCGTGAATCTGCCGATGGCCCTGGCGCCGACGATCGCCGGACTGTTGATCGTTCTCGTATACAGCCCCACGCTCGGCCTGCTCGCCGGCCCGGTCGAGGCCAGCGGCTGGCAGATCGTCTTCGCGCCGCCGGCGATGGTGATCGCCACGCTGCTCGTGACGCTGCCGCTGGTGGCGCTGGAGCTGCTGCCCACGCTCGAGCAACTCGAAGTGGCCGAAGAACAGGCGGCAATCACGCTCGGCGCCAACGCCTGGCAGACGTTCTTCCGTGTGATCCTGCCGGCCGTGCGGTGGTCGCTCGTGTACGGCATCGTCCTCTGCACCGCCAAGGCCGCCGGCGAGTTCGGCGCCGTTTCGGCTGTCAGCGGCAAGACCATCGGCGAGACAATGACGCTGACCCTGCACGTCGAGCAGGCGTATACCGATTACGAAACCGTCAAGGCGTACGCGTCGTCCACCGTACTGACGCTGCTGAGTGTTGGCACGCTGATCCTGCACCTGATCCTGCCCAGCCAGCACCGCTCCGCGCCGGCGACGAATGAATGACGCCCGGCCGCTACAACCGACGGCGGGATGCCTTACATTGTCGTGCCAGATGCCTACGCCCGACGCCACGCCCATCTTCCCTGTCGATTACGCCGCCCATGCCGCCGCGCTGCCGTTCACCGGGCGGCTGAGCTGCGACGCCGTCGAAGTCGTCGCCGGGGAGTTGAGCGAGATCACGCTGGCCTACGAAGTCGGCGCAGCCGGCCTTGCCGATGGGGCGTGGCTGAAGGTGACGTTCCGCTTTTATTCCGACTGGGCGCTGTTCCAGACCGAGCGCCCGAACCTGCCCGATTACGTTTCGGCGGAGCTGATCCCGCGCCCATTGCTGGCCGGCGAGACGCCCTCGCCGCTGCCGGCACTGGACGTGAAGTTCGATCAGAAAGGGCACGAGCGGCCGTTCCAGAAAGCGCTGCGCGTCGATCTGACCGACGGCTTCCTGCGGCCCGGCGACCGGATCATTCTGCGCCTCGGCGACCGGCGCGGCGGGTGCCCCGGCACGCGCGTTCAGAGCTTCGCCGACGACGATTTTCGCTTCCGCGCCTATCTCGATCCCGTCGGCACGAGCCGCTTCGCCCCCGTTGCCGGCGACGTCGTGCTGAAGATCGTGCCCGGCCCGCCGGCGGCGGTGCGCGTGCGCACGCCGCGGCTGGTGCGCGTCGGTGAAGCGTTCCCGGTGACGATCGCGGCCGAAGACGCGTGGGGCAATGCGTGTCGACCGGATGGCGTGCAATTCGCCCTGACGACGACGCGACCAGAAGGTGGGGCGGGCGTCCCCCCGGCCTTAAACTCAAGTAATCATGCGGGCGGGACGCCCGCGCCACGGACGGATGGCGGGACTGTCTTTCTCGCGCCGGGCGATGCGGCGACGCCGCGTTGGGCGGCGGCGCGGACGATGATGACGTGTGACGCCCCGGGCGAGTATCTGCTGCGCGCGGCGCTGGTTTCCGATGGCCCGTCGAGCGCGCCCGTCCCGGTCACGGCCGAGGCCGGCCTGGAAGGGCCGCGGGCGTTCTTTGCCGATCTGCATGTGCACTCGAGCAACACCGTCGGCACGAACAGCACCGAGTACAACCTGTCCTACGGCCGCGACGTCGCGGGTCTGGACGTCTTCGGCTACACCGCCAACGACTTCAACATCACCGCCGCGCGATGGCAGGCGGACGTGGCGCTGTGCGGGTCGTTCACACGCGACGGCGAGTACCTCTGCTACGCCGGCACGGAATGGAACGGCAACTCCGCCGCCGGCGGGGATCGCAACGTGATCTTTTTCGGCGACGCGCTGTTCCCGCAATACAACGGCGCGTCGGTGCGATCGTTCGAATGGAACGAAGACATGGCCGGCGACAGTGCGATCGTGCCGGGACGATGGCCGGTCAGCGCGCTCCACGAGACATACGCCGACGCTGATGACATTCTCATGATCCCGCACGTCGGCGGGCGTCGGTGCAATCTCGATTTCTTCGACGCCCGACTCGAGCGACTGATCGAAGTCGCCTCGGCGTGGGGGCACTTTCCGTGGTTCTACCAGGAGGCGATCGCCCGCGGCTACCGCGTCGGCGTCAGCGCCGCCGGTGACGAGCACCGCGGCCGCCCCGGCGGCGGGGCGCCGGGCGTCGACGTCTTCGGCGTCGGCGGCGGACTGACGGGGTTCGTCGCCGAATCGCTCACGCCCGCCGCGGTGAAGACGGCGCTGTTCGCCCGTCGCACCTGGGCCACGACCGGCGGCCGGCACGTCGCGCTGCTGCGCTGCGGCGACGCGCTGCAGGGCGACGTGGTCGCCACGGCCGCAGCGCACCGACTCGCCTACCGGCTGCTCGGCGACGCGGGGTGGGAATGGGTCGCCGCCTACACCGATCACGGCCTGCTCTGGGAGCGCAACCTTCACGCCGAGGCCGGCTACTCGCCGACACGACTGCGCGTGCGCTGGGGCGGGGCGCGGGTCCGCGACCGCTACCGCTGGGCGCGATGGCGCGGCTTCGTGCGCTGCGCCGGCGGGCTGACGCTCGTAGGCACGCACGGCTTCGAGCACCGCGAGGAATGGGCCGCTGCGCGCTCGGCGAGCGAAGTCGAGGTCAAGAGCGAAACCTACGGCGACGCCGACGGCGTCCTGCTTGAGGTCGACGACGTGTCGGCGGCGCGGCTGTCGATCGACCTGTCCATCGGCTCGTTCAACAAGCTCGGCAGCCCGCTGGCCGAGACGCCGCACAAGCCGTGCCCGCGCGTGGCCTTCGACGTGGACATGGCGTCGCTGCTGCGCGACGGCGAGGTGCGCCATGATCTGCCCGGGTGTGAGCTGTTCGTGTCGATCGAGCGCGTGACTGACGCGCGATTGCCGGTCGACGTCAGCGGCACGTTCGACGTCCGCCACGACGCGACGCCCTGCCGCGCGGTCTACGTCACGGCCCGGCAGATCGACGACGCGAAGGTATGGACAAGCCCGATCTTCTTCGGCGAATGACCCGCTCTGCATGACGCGAATCGAGCGCGGCCACGGTCGTCACAGCCGCACTTGCACGCCGCGCAATTTTTCGTTCACCGCCGCGATGTCGCCGCGGCTGGACAAATCGAGCACAGGGGCGGCGATCGTGTGCACCCGGAACTCTTCGCCGAGGCGGTCGATGCAGTACTGCGCCGCGTCGGTGATCTCGTACTCGCCGCGCGGGCTCGGCGGGATGGCGGCGGCGGCCTTGAATATATTGGGCGTGAAGCACCAGCAGTTCATGCTCACGAACACCGCGTCACCCATCGCCGCGAGCGTGGCGGGGTCGGGCTTTTCGATGATCTGCTGCATCGTGCCGTTCGGATGGACCCGCACGACGCTGAATTTGCTGATTCGGTCGGCGGCGATGTTGCTGCCGCGGAGCATCGCGTCGCGCTCGAACACCGCGATGCCGGGGGCGGGGCCAAGCCGCAGAGCGGCTAAGGCGGCGTCGGGATAGAAGTTGTCGCTGTTGATGAGCAGGAACGGGTCGCCGGCGGAAAAATCCTCCGCCGGCCGCACGGCGTCGGCGGTGCCGAGGGGCTTTTCCTGCACGACAAAGTCGATGGCGATGCGGGCGCTTTTGATCGTCTTGCCGTAGTACTCGCGCACGGCGTCGTGCTCGGGCCCGATCACCAGGCACGCCTTCGTGTACCCGGCGTCGGCGAGCTTGCTCAGCACGAAATCCAGGAACGGCCGCCCGAGCGTGGGGATCATCGCCTTCACGCCGGTGGCCGCGATCTTCGCCGTCGCGTCGTCGAGCGCCGCGCCCTCGTCGGCCTTGCGCATCCGCGTGCCGAGGCCGCGGGCGAGAATGACTGCTTTTTCTACGGTTGCCATGCTGATGTTTCCTCGCCATTGATCGTACCGGCGCCGGCAGCCGGCGCGTAGCGGTGGGGCGAGGAGGTTGGCACTACATTCACCGGAATGCCTAACCCGCGTGGGCCGGCGACCGCAGCGGGAGCAACGCCCGCACCCGCCGGTCGCGAAGGAACAGGCCGAGCCACACCATCACGCCCAGCACGAACGGCACGATCATCTGCGGGTATTCCGCAACGCGCAAGTGGATCGCGATCGCGCCGCCGAGGTACCCGGTGAGCAGGATCGCGCCGAGCACAGCCGTGCGGGGGAAAAGATAGAGGGCCACGCTCAGCACTTCCAAGACCAGCACCGTCCACACCGCCCGGGGCGGATCGACGAAGCCCTGCTGAGTCAGGCCGTCGCGGATCATCGCGGTGTTAAACATCATCGCGATCCCGCCGACGCCCGTGAACAGCGACGGAACGGCCGACAGCACCCACCCGCCCCAAAACGCGGCGCGGGAGATGGGCCGGCCGGCCGGGGCATTGGCGGCGTAATCGAGAGCGGACGACTCGGCGGGCGCGTGGGTCATGGAGTGTTCGTCGGCGATCGGCTATGCGGTCCTTTGGTTTTGACCGGGCGTGACGTTCGACGACGACCCCGTCCGGGGCCCCGTCCGTGGGTTCGTCCTGCGAAATGAACCCGCGGCCTATCGCACCGCAGGGCCGACGGTTGCGCTCGTCGGTGGGTTCGTTCGTTCATTTTTCATCTGGCCCGCGGACCTCCGCGGCCCGATGGACTTTTGCGCGTTGCGGCGATCGGTCTTGGCTTCGGAAATAGAACCAGACATGACCCGCCTCCGGTGTGCGCCGCGGCGATGGGATCGCGCGGCCTTGCAATCGTCCCGCCGCGTCACCAAAAACCGGGGGGCATATCACCGGCACGCGAAAGCGTCATTTTGGCATATCTGCCGAAAAAGCAAGGAGAACCGGCGTTGCGGAGCGGCGTGGTGGAAGAAGGGATTACACCATTATCGTGTGACGGTCGCCACGGGGTGGGGCTGCCCACTCGCGCCATCGGGCCCTCGCCCGCTGGCCTCTTTCTGCGGGCGGGCTCGGGCCGGTTGACCGCGACTCAAACCTACCGCGTCGCAAGAATCGCCGCGACCACGAGTGCCGCCACAATGGCAAGCGCGATGAGCAGGGCGTTGCCGTTGCGGCGTTTGCGTCGGGCTTCCAGCGCCTCGGCCTCGGCTTCGGCGGCGTCCCACGCGGCGTAGTCCGGCGTGCCGCTGGCGTCGTGGGCCAGTAGCGTTTGCAGGCCGGTGACGATCGCCCGCAGCAGTTGCTCGTGGACGACCATGTGCTTCGGCCGGCCTTCGACGCCGCCGGACGTGAGGGTAAAGCTGCCCGAGCCGCCGCCGCCCCATTTCGCGCTCGGCTCGATCGTCGCCGCCACTGCGACCCGGCCGCGGTCGTATTCGACGCTGACCCGTTGGGGCAGGCCGGCGATCGTTCGGGCCCGGTGCGCCTTCGATTCGCCACGCCGCATCTCGAAGGCGCGGCCGGCGGCCGCGCCCTCGCCACCTGGGCTAGGCTCGAATCCCCTCGCCCGGAGGTACGCCTCGGCCGCGGCAAGCACGTACTCCTGCGGCCGCGTGGAGACGAAGGCGTGCTCGATTACCACGGCCACCTCCACTCGTTCCAATCGGTGACGCACACGAGCAGGTTGTGGAGGAAGTGGCACAGCATGCCCGGCAGCAGCGAGTCGGTCTTGACGCGTAAAAGCGCCAGCAGCAGGCCGATGCCCAGCAAGTGTGGGATGCTCAGCACCGACAGGTGCAGGATCGCGAAGATCGCCGACGACACGACGACGGTTTCGGCCACCGTGAGGTGGTCCCGAAGCCCGGCGAAGATCACGCCGCGGAAGGCGATTTCCTCGAACACCGCGGGAACGACGCACGCCGTCAAGAGCAGCCACGAGAAGGCGAAGCCCTCCGCCCTGAACAGCAGGGCCATGTCGATCGCCGGCGCCGCCAGCAACTGCTGCAGCAGCGCGATCGACGCGCTGGCGATCAGGAACGTCAGCGCCGGCGCCGCGGCGGCGACCGCGTACCACCCGATCGCGCCGCCCGGCCGCAGCAGTGGGAGCAGCGTGCGCCAGTGGGCCGCCGCCCACAGGACGACGACGGCGACGAACGCGAGGCTCAGTCCGATGTCGAACCGCGCGCCGACGGGATCGTTTTCGCCCATCGCCACGACGTACGCCATCGCGACGGCGCTGAGGGCGAGCATGGCGAAATACATCTTCAGGGCATAGCGGAACGTCGGCCCCGGCCGAGGCGGCGAAGGTGAATCGACCGCGCGTGCCGAGGCTTTGGCCACGCAGCCGCAGCGGGCGTCGGCGCCGAGCGTGTCGCCGCAGCCGCGGCAGAACCGCGGCGCGGGCGTCAGGCCGGACAGAACTTGCTCGGCTGCGTCGGACAATGCTCACGCCTCCACGGCGGCGGCCTGCAGTTTGCGATATTCGATGCCGGCGCGGATCGCGCTGACGAGCATCGCGATCACGAAGATCTTCATGATAAAGCCGCGGGCGAGCGACGCGGGGTCGGCGGCGGCCTCGATCAGGTGCAGCGTGATGAACGCCACCAGCCCCGTGATCGCCGCCGGCAGCGGGCTGCGGCGGGCCCAGAAGGTCAAGACCCAGAACAGGCCGGCGATGCCGAAGATCACGGCGTACGCCCACGGCTCGATCACGATCGTCTCGCCCGGGTTCTCGCGCTCCATCTTCGACTTCTGGGCCATCAGCACCACCGGGCCGAAGATCGTCTGGAGGATCGCGACGACGAGCAGCGCGACGAACGCCTTGTTCATCGACTTCTTCAGGCCGTCGCCCACAAACCGTCGACCGGCCGTGGTGGTGGCCGTGGTGCCCGCGACGGTCGGCCCGGCCGACGCGACCGGCAACGCCTTGCCGCACGATTCGCAGAACGCCGAGCCGGCTGGATTGGGAACGCCGCAGTGGGGGCACGGAATGTCGGACAAGTAAGGCCCCGGTAAGAATGACGCGCCGTCCGACCGTATCGCGGTCGCCGCGCGGGCGCGGCGGCATGGTATCAGACTCGCGGCAAGTTCGTGAATACTTCGCCAGCGGCCGTCAAGCGTCGCCTCCTGAGGGCATGAGGGCAACGCACGCTTCGCCCCTGCGGAATGCTACGCCGGCCGCTCTTCGCCCATCGCGTCGCCGTCGCCGCCGACGAGGTAGATGCTGTTCTTGCCGCCTTTTTTGGCCCCGAACATGAGGGCGTGGTCGGCGGCCTGGATCAGTTCGTCGGCGGTGCGGGCGTCGTAGGGGTAGACGCTCATGCCGCCGCTGATGGTCAGCACGCCGCGGCCGGCGGGGCCGAGGGCGTTGAAGTCGCTGATGTCCTGGTTGCCCAGCAATTTGCGGAAGCGGTCGGCGATCATCAAGGGCGTGGCGGGGAGGCGGCCGGGCTGGATCGCGCCGTCAAAAGGCTGGCGCGGGCCTTCTTTTTCCCAGAAGACGACGGCGAATTCGTCGCCGCTGATGCGGGCGACGAGGTCGTGGTCGCGGCTGCAGCGCTTAATCAAGCTGGCGGTCTGCTTGAGAATTTCGTCGCCGACGCCGTGGCCGTAGGTGTCGTTGTATTTCTTGAAGTTGTCGATGTCGAACAGAAACAGCGTCACCGGGAAGCGGCGCGTGCGCGCTTTCTCCAGGATGCGGTTGAGAAAGTGTTTGAAGTAGCGCGCGTTGTACACGCCCGTCAAATCGTCCGTGATGGCCAGGCGCTGCAGACGCGCCTGGCGGTCGTCGATCTGCTGGGCCTTGGCCAGCACGCCGGCGATGCGGGCGAGGGCGTGGTGGGCGATCTGTCCGTCGGCGCTGTCGGGCAATTCGAGCACGAGCTTTTGGGCCGGCGAATCCTCGCGGCGGATCGGCTGCACGAACACCTGCCGGCCGTCGCCGGCGGCGGGCACGACGGCTTCGCCGGGGGCGAGCGACAGCGTCATCGACGCCCCGAGCCGCTCGCAAATCGCCGCGACGGCCTCGCGGACGGCGGCCTGCGGGTGGTCGACCATGGCACTCAGCACGATGTCAGTCAGCGGCAATTCCAGCAGCGGGTCGATGGGCGTCACCGGCGCCCGGAGGGCGTCGCCGGCCGCGGCGGGGACCTGGTCGCGCAGCGTCACGCCGGCGAGCACCTGCTGCAATTCGCCTGGCTCGGCGGGGCCGATGAGGTAGTCGTCGATGCCGTAGCTCAGCAGCTGCTTGCTGAGCGGTTCGTGCCCGGGCTCGGCGAAGAGAACGAGCCGGCCGTCGCCGGCGGCTTCGCGCAGGGCGCGGGCGGCGGCTTCGGGGCGGCTTTCGAAGGATTGCGCGCCCGCCAGCACGCCGCTGTAAACGCCGGCGTTGAGTTCGGCGATGGCGTCGAAGACGGTCGCGGCGTGGGTGACGCTCGCGGCGGGCATCGCGCCGGCAACGGCCGACTGCAACCGCCGGTCGCGGTCGCCGACGACGAGGATGTGTTCGTTGGTCAGTCGCATGGATGATTGGGTGCCGGTGGCACGCCGGAGGTCGTCTCGGGCGTGCACGCGCCGCTGCGGCTTAGCCTATCACAAGGAGTCGCCCAGGAGCGCGCGTAATTCTTCGGCGCTGAGCACCGGCTCGGTAACCGCCGGCGGTGCGGCGTGGGCGGTGTGGGGGATGCGGTCGGTCGACTCAGGCATCGGCCTAGCGGGGGCTTCGGGCGGGTGCGAAGGCACGGGGCGGAATTGCGTGGGCTTCGGGGCCGCCGGCGGCGGCGGGGCGTCGGCAAAGCTGTGCAGGCCGCCGGCGTCGATCAGGCCCTCGGCGCCCAGCCGCATCGCCTCGGCGAGAGCGGCTTGGCGGCCGTCAGTTTCGGTGAGGTAAATGCTCACATGAGGGAACCTGCGGCGCACGGCGGCGATGATCGCAAGCTCGTCTCGGTAAAGGCCTTGCAGCGACAGTACCATCGCCCGGAACACCAGCGGGCGGCGGCAGAGTTCGAGCATGGCGCTGTACGGGTCGTCGCGGCGGTCGACTTCATAACCCAGGCCCGCGAGCACGTTGCCGTGGTCGGCGACGACGTTCTGCGCGGCCACGACCAGCGCATGGCCGGCGGCTTTGTTGGACGGACTCAGCAGTGCAGTCAGCATCGACGTGGGCCCTTGCGGCAGTTCAGAGG
>DASVSS010000274.1:0-5117 GCA_036387945.1 Tepidisphaeraceae bacterium
ACGCGGTGTACCCGCCGACCGCCGAGTGGCTTGGCCGCCAGATCCTCGCGTTCGACCGCCCTTCGAAAGGTCGTCAACCGCCGATCGACCCCAGGTCGAACAGGCGTCAGATCGCCCAATTTCGCGCGCAACTCGCGCGCACCTTTTGACCCGCGATACGTCGCCGCAAATGCGGATCAAAGATGCGCGCCAATGACAACTGCCCTCGGCCCGTGTGCCCGGTGACAGATCGCCTTCCGTTTTGGCAACGCGCGGTGTTCAGGCCGGTTTTCCCGGCACGAATGCGAGCTCCCGCGTCGGATAAACGCGGATAAAACCGTGACAAGTCGGGTTTCCGTTAACAGCGATCGCGGCCTGATATTCGCTGAACGTGGCGAATCGCCGTGACCACGCTACGCCGGCGTGACGGTCATCCAGTCGACGTTCGCGCCCGTCGCCGCGCCGGCGACGATCTTGATCGTGTTCGCGCCGGCCTTGAGGGCGGTGGTCAGGGATACCGTTTTCCACGTCGCCCAGCCGCCGGTGGGGGCGAAGGGGAGGACGCCGACGTTGACACCGTTGACGATCAGCGTGAGCGGCCGGTCGGTCGTGGCGCCGTTGGCGTAGCGGAACTCGATCTTCGCCTGCCCGGCGGCGCCCCAATTCAGGGTCCACTGCGCCGCCGAGCCGCTGCCGCCGAAGTCGGCGAAGCCGGTGCCGGTGTAGCCGGGCTGGTTGCTGGCCTTGTAGGTGCCGCCGGTGAGGGTGGCGGTTTCGGCCTCGAGCTTGGTGGCCGTCGGCGTGGGCGTCGGTGTTGGCGTGGGGGTCGGAGTGGGTGTCGGGGTCGGGGTCGTGCTGCCGCCGCTGACGATGCTGAGCTGGTCGAGGTTGCCGCCGCCTTCGCCGGTGCTGGCGGCGGCGCGGATCGTCAGCGTGCCCGCGGGCAGCGCGACATTGGCGAGCGACGCGGTCTCCCACTTGTTCCACGCGCCGGTCGGCACGCAGGGGATCGTGCCCACGAGCACGTCTTTGACGAACACCTGCAGCGGCCGGTTGCTCGCGCCGCCGTTGGCGTAGCGGAAGGCCAGCGTCGCACTTCCTGCCGCCGAGCGGGTGAGCGAGAACGTGACGGCCGAATTCTGCCAGGCATAGTCGGCGTACCCGTCGCCGTTGTAGCCGGCGTAGGTGGCGTTGCCGGTCGGCGTCGCCCGCGTCGTGCCGCCGCTGAGCGTGGCGCTCTCGGCCTGCAGGACGAGCGTCGTCGTGGGCGTCGGTGTCGGAGTGGGCGTCGGAGTTGGCGTCGGGGTCGTGCCGGTCCGCGCGCCGAAGTTGATGCCCGTGCGCTGCTGCAGCGCCGCGACAGTCACACTGTGGCCCGCGGCGCCGGGTTGGGTCTGGACCTGATTCTCGAAGAACAGTGCGCGAATGCGGTACGTCCCGGCCGGCAGGCTGCTGAGGGTGTAGCGGCCGTCGGAGGCGGCGGTCGCCTGCTGCTCGTTGCTGTCAATGCGGCCGTCGTTGTCGGCGTCGTCCCAGATGCTGATGCGGGCCAAACCGCTTTCGCCGCTGTCCTGCGTGCCGTTGGCATTAGCGTCGTTGAACGCCACGCCGCTGATCGAGCCGAGCGACTGGGTGTTGGTATTGCCGAACGGCACGAACGCGCTGTTGCCCGTAAGAGTGACCGTATGCGTCGCCGCCGCGGGCGTGACCTGGCGGAAGCCCGACGGCGTGCTCTGGCGCACGACGTAGGTGCCCGGCCGCAGCATGCCGAAATTGAACAAGCCGTTGTTGGCCGTGATCGTGGCCCTTTCTTCGAACTGCGCGCGGCCGTCGTTGTTGGCGTCAATGTAGACGTGGGCGTAATCCATGCCCGGCTCGCCTTCGTCGCGCACGCCGTTGGCGTTAAGGTCGTTGTACGTCCAGCCCGAAAGCTGCGCCAGGGGAGCGAGGCCGAAGTCGTCGACGGTCGTCACCGCGTTGGCGACGGCCGTCACCGCGCGTCCGCCGTCGGCGGGCAGCGACTGGACGTAGTTCGAAGGCGCGATCACGCGGATCACCGTCGGCCCGGCGGGCAGGCTGAGGGTGTAGTAGCCGTTGCTGCCGATGTAGGTGCTGATTTCGCCGGTGTCGAGCGCGTTGTTGTTGTTGGCGTCGGCGTAGAGGCGCACGTTGCCGCTGCCGAAGTAGCTTTCGCTAACGCCGCGTGCGCCATTGCCGTCGGAATCGACGAAGACGCGCCCGGTCACCGTCGCCGGCCGGGCGGCGGAGACGAAGCCGAGCGAGACCACCGGCTCGGGCGTCGTCGCCGGGAGGGTGATCGCCACACTGCCGCTGCCGGTCGGGATCGCACTCGTGCCGCCGAGGGCCCGCACCGTGTGAGTGCCGGCGGGCAGGCCGTAGATGTTGCCAAAGCCGTCGTTGTTCTGGACGAGCGGCTCGCTCTCCTGGCGGGCGTTGTCGTTGTTGCGGTCGACGTAAGCGGCCCCGAAGGGGAAACCGTACTCGTTGGTCTCCTGTGTGCCGTTCTGGTTGAGGTCGTTGAAGAAACGCACGCGAAGGCTCGCCGCCCCGGATGCTTCTTTAGTGAAGCCGAATCCCAGGCCGGTCGGGCTGGCGCCGCCGCCAATGAAGACGGTGTACTTCCCGCCCGCCGGCCCGGCCGGGGCGTTGGAGTAGCTGCTGAAGACGCGGACGGTGTACGTCCCCGCGGCCAAGCCGGTGAAGCGGAAGTTGCCCTGGTTGTCGCCGCCCCTGAGTGGCTCGCCGTCGTCGCGTACGGCGTTGTTGTTGAGGTCGAGGAACGCCGAGCCGTAATTGGCCAGCAGGTCGCCGTTGTCGAGCGTGTTGCTGCGGTTTTCGTCACGATAGATGTAGCCGCTGATCGTTCCAAATGCCGGCACGTCGGCGACGCCGAATGACGGGCGGTTGTCGCCGCCACTGGTCGTGACGTTCACCACGGCCGCGGCGTTACCCGCCGGCGCGGTGATCTGCCGCCCCGCCGGGGCCATGGCGCGCAAGCGGTAAGTGCCGGGATCGACGTTGGCGAACTCGAACACGCCGTTCACGCCCGGCACGGCGGTGCGCTCACCCTGGGTGAACGCACCGTTGTCGTCGGCGTCGATGTACACCGTCACCGACCCGTCGGTGACCGCCGGCTCGACCGACTCGCGCACGGCGGTGTAGTTGAGATCGTTGAAGACCGTGCCGGCGACCGACGCCAGGAGCTGCCGGGCTTCCATGGGTTCAAAGCGCACTACACCATTGGCCGATTTCTGGATGCGTTTCTGCACGGATTTTCTCCTGATCGCCGCTACGACGAAATGTTGGCCGGACTATACCAGAGAATGGCCGGTAATCGAGGACGTTTTGCCGCACCGCAGGCGCGCGGGGGAGCACACGCCCTTCTCCCTCGTAATGCAGGGAGGGCATGGAGGGGACAGACGCGGACGCTCTATCGCAACAAAGCGCCAGTCTGGTTCCTCCCCCTCGGGGGGTGGTTTGGGGGGGGCGGCCCGTGACCTGCAACTGCGGATGGATGCCGCCAGAGAAGCAAATCCCTCGCCCGGTACGCCGGGAGGGTATTTATGATGAGTCAAGTACGTGAATGCCCGCCGGGAGAGGGTAAGGAGAGGGCCGAGCGTCATTGCGCTTTGTTACGATGAGGCACCCGCCCGCCCCCACCTAACCTCCCCCGCAGGGGAGTGACCAGACATGGGCGCTGTATTGCAATGAGGCGTCTGCCCGCCCCTACCTAACCTCCCCTGGTGGGGGAGGAACCTGATTCGCGTTTCGTATGATGAGGTGGTCGCGGTCGCCCCCTCCCTGCCCTCCCCCGCGTACGGGGGAGGATATGCTTGCCTCCTTGGCTGTCGTTACGTCGGCAGCAGCAGGATTCGCTCGAAATCCATCCCGGCGATCAGCCGGCCCACCGCGTACAGCAGCCAGAACGCCGCCGAGCAGGCTTCGCCGAGGATCAGGCCGATGCATACCGGGTGTGCCGCCTGCAGCAGCTTCGCCCCGCCGAGGCGGACGATGACGACCTTCATCAGCCAGCCCAGAAAAATGCTGAACCAGATCACCTTCGTCCCCCAACTGTGCACGAGAAGGAAGCCCACCGGGTGCAGCGGCCACCACGCGAATTGCACGCTGGCGATCGTCAGCCCGATCAGGCCCGCCGCGCCGATCGCCAAGTGCAGCAGGCGGTTATGTGACTCGTTCGGCGGGGCCCCTGCGGCGGCGAGGGAGTCGAGCACGAGCGCGCGCGGCATCTGCCACGCGCCCCAGTCGTTGATCGGCGACAAACCCCCGCGGTCGAGCGTCGCGGCGTAGCGGTAATCGGCCGTGAGATAGCCGGCCCATGACGCGACGTATCCCAGCCCCAGACCGAGCGCCAGCAGCGCTACAAGCAAACGTCGTCGCCCCGCGGGTTTTACCGACACCGGGCTTTGCTCGTCGCAGCGCATCGCCGTGCTGGCGAAGCCGGCGACGCTTTCGCGCGTGTCGTGGGTGAAGAGCCCGTGCGTCATCCCGGACCAGAACACGTCGCCCGACGTCGGCTTCCAGATCCCCGGCACGTCCCACGCGGCGTAAGTGGTGAAGCGGCGCAGGTCCAGCGGCAGCAGCAGGTAGGGGATGCCCGTCTCCGCGAGCGTGCGCGCGACGGTGACCAGCAGCAGCAACAGCAGCAGCACGATCACCAGCGCCCCTGCCACCGACGCCCCCGCGGCGTGCAGCCAGACGACCTGCCCCGCCACGCCGATCGCCACGCACCATCCGGCCCATCGGCCGGTCGTTTCACCGCCGCGAGCGCGCAGCCCGACACAGTGGCGCGCGACGGCCCACAAGTGCCGCCGCGCCAGGAAGAGCGTCACGCCCGCCATCGCGACGATCGCCCCGCCCTGTTCGTCGGCGCCCATGGCGTAGGTGAAGTCGGTCTGCAGGTTGCCCAGGATCATGCGCACGATCTGCAGCAGCACCATCGCCAGCCACAGGCTCGCCACCCGGCGCGTCTGCACGAAAAACATCATGCCGACGATCGAGAAGTAGATCGTCTGCTGCTTGAAGAAGTACTCGACGTACTGCCACGAACCCTCTGTGAACGTTGTGGTGAGATCGAACCCCAGCGGAATGCGCGGCAC
>DASVSS010000275.1:0-2163 GCA_036387945.1 Tepidisphaeraceae bacterium
CAGCAGCCGGCGATCGAGCAGGATTTGCCGGTCGTCTTCAACGAATGGTGCACCACCTGGGGCGACCCGCGCCACGACAAGGTGCTCGCCATCGCCGACCGGCTGAAAGGCTCCGGCGTGCGGTATCTCGTCATCGACGCCGGCTGGTACAAGGGCGACAAGGGCGATTGGGGCAACGCGCACGGCGACTGGAACCCCAGCGCAGCGCTCTTCCCCCACGGCCTCAAGGCCACCGCCGACGCGATCCGGGCGCGCGGGCTCGTGCCGGGGCTGTGGTTTGAGATGGAGACCGTCGGCGCGACGTCGCTGGCATGGAATCAGACGGACCACCTTTTGCGGCGCGACGGCGTGCCGATCAGCGTGCGCGAGCGACGGTTCTGGGATCTCACCGACGCGACGGCCGTCGACTACCTCACGCGCAAGGTCGTTCACCTCCTGCGCGACTGCGGCTTCGGCTATCTCAAAGTCGATTACAACGAAACGATCGGCCTCGGCGCCGACGGGGCCGAATCGCAAGGCGAAGGCCTGCGCCGGCACATCGACGGCGTGCATCGGTTCTTCGATTCGATCCGTACGGCGCTGCCCGATCTCGTGATCGAAAACTGCTCGAGCGGCGGGCACCGGCTCGAGCCTTCGATGCTCGCCCGCACGGCGATGAGCTCGTTCAGCGATGCCCACGAGCTGGTCGAAATCCCCATCATTGCCGCCAACCTGCACGCACTGATGTTGCCGCGACAGAGCCAGATCTGGGCGGTGCTGCACGCGGCGGGTTCGCAGCGGCGGCTGGACTATCTGCTCACGGGCACGTTCCTCGGCCGGATGTGTCTCTCGGGCGACGTGGCAGGGCTCAGCGCCCGGCAATGGCAATGCACGCTGGACGCGATCGGCGTCTACGGTCGGGCGGCCGCGGTGCTCAAGCACGGCGTGTCGCGGCGCGTCGGCGAGCACGGTCGGAGCTGGCGGCATCCGACCGGCTGGCAGGCGGTCGTGCGCACGAATGCCGACACCGGCGAAGCCCTGATCGTCGCGCACACGTTCGCGTCGGCGCCGGCGGAGGTGGCGGTCAGTCTCCCGCCCGGCGACTGGTCGATCGCCGAGTTGTTTCCCGCCGGCGGCGACGTACGGCTGAGCGGCAACGCGATCCGGTGGGCCACCGGCGGCGACTTCGCCGGGCAGGTCGTGCGGTTGTCGCGCGCTTGACCCCGGCGGTCTCCACGACGACAAGCCGCGTATGTCGATCACGATTCGAGCGGACGCGAAGGACCCGGGCACGCCGTTGCGGCACTTCTGGAGCGAGTGCGTTGGCGCGGGCCGCGCCAACGAAGGCCTGCGCGCCGGGTGGCTGGAACAACTTCAGCTCGTGCGCGAGCACTGCGGCTTTCGATATTGCCGGTTCCACGGGTTGTTCCACGACGACATGTTCGTCTACCGCGAAGACGCGCGCGGCGAGGCGGTCTACAACTTCCAATACGTCGACGAGTTGTTCGACCGCATGCTCGCGATCGGCGTGCGGCCGTTCGTCGAGCTGGGCTTCTGCCCGTCGGCGCTGGCGTCGCAGATCGGCACGGTCTTCTGGTGGAAGGGCAACGGCAGCCCGCCGACCGATTACGCCAAGTGGGGAGCCCTCGTCGGCCGGATCATGACGCACTGGGTGGGGCGGTACGGCATCGACGAAGTTCGGCAATGGTACTTCGAAGTGTGGAACGAACCGAACCTGCACCCCTTCTTCAAGGGCACGAAAAGCCAGTACTTCGAGCTGTACAAGACGACGGCGGCGGCGGTGAAAGCCGTCGACCCGTCCCTACGCGTCGGCGGTCCGGCGACGAGCAATTTCGTCCCCGACGCCCGCTTCGCCGGCGAAACCGAAGATCTCGCCCAGCACGCCGGCACGATCGGCGCCGCCGATCTTGACGCGCTCGACTGGAAGCCCGTCTGGCTCAGCAACTTCTTCGCGTACTGCGCGCGTGAAAAGCTGCCGGTCGATTTCATTTCCTGCCACCCGTACCCGACCGACTGGGCGCTGGACTCGCACGGCGAGACAGTCAAAAGCACGCGCGGCGCCGACGCCACGACGAAGGACCTCGCGCTGCTGCGGCGGATGGTCGATGCGTCGGATTGGCCGGCGGCGGAAATCCATCTCACCGAATGGAGCAGCAGCCCCAG
>DASVSS010000276.1:0-4177 GCA_036387945.1 Tepidisphaeraceae bacterium
TCGAACCGTCCCACACCATCATCACTGAGGCGGCGTCCCGGACGGCGCCGAGCGATCGCAGCTTCATCTTTTCGCCGGTGAGCGGGTCAATGCGCCACGACTGCGGCATCAGGCGCGGGTGGGCAAAATACGAACTGGTGCGGGCCTCAAACGGCAGATCCTGAAGGTCTTTATCCCGGAAGATCGGCAGCAGCTTTTTGCTCATGTTCGACTGCGGCACCGGCGGCCACCAGGCGGGAGGGAACTGCGCCTCGGCGAGATTTGTCGGGCTGCTGACGATCGTGACAACGTCGGCCCACGTCCATTGCTGGGTCGACTGGCCGGTGCCCGACTCCCCGACGCCGTAGGGCAGGTAGCCCTTGTTTTGCGACGCATAGATGTTCAAGTTCTGCCCGATCGAGCGCAGGTTGCTCTTGCAGGCGAGCATGCTGGCTTGCGCACGGGCCTTGCCCAGGGCGGGCAGCAGGATCGAGATCAGCAAGGCGATAATGCCGATCACGACAAGCAGTTCGACCAGCGTGAACCCACGCAGTTTGTTTTTCACCAACATCACGACCTCCTCGGGGCAAAAGAAAAGATGTGTCCGACTCTCGTTGCCGCCGCAACCGCGGGGGGAACGCGTCACCTCGTCGTTAGCGCCGCCCACCGGGCGGTGCTGTGGATTCACGAACGATCAGTGACTCTTCGACTTTCACACGCGCGGTTTCGACCGCCGCGTCAGAACTGTTAGTGGCGTCCCCACTGGGACCCATGGCATGTTTCATTTTCCGCAGCAGCATTTCCGCCGCGATCTGGCCCATCCGCTGCGACGGCACGTCGATGGCCGTCAGGGCCGGGATGGACGTGCGGACGATCGGCTCGTTGTTGAAGCAGGCGAGGCTGAAGTCACGCGGCACGGTCATCTTCAGATCGTACGCCGCCCGCATCAGGCCAAGGGCCGCGTAATGCGAATAAGCGAGCACGGCGGTGCATCCTTCCTCGATAATGGCCCGGCGGACGAACGGCTCGTAGAACAAATCCCAGGCCGTCTCGGCGGGGAGCATCGGCAGATGCAGCGACGGGGCGGTGAAGCCGATCTCGTCGGCCGCGGCGGCGAAGGCGGCCCGACGCTCGAACACGCTCGGGTGCTTGGCGTCGGCCGACCAGTGATCGAGATACGCGATGCGTTTGTGTCCCAGATCGACAAAATGCTGCAACGCCAGCCGGGTGCCTTTGGTGTCGTCGGGCACGACCTGCGAGCCGTTCTCGCCGACGAGGCCATTGACGCTGACGTACGGCACGCCGCTGGCGTCGAGGTCGGCCAAGTCGCTTTGATTGCTCGGGCCCACGGCGACGATGCCGTCGACGCGAAGGCCGGGCATATCGTACCACCCGTGCCGGCTGCTGATGAACTGCAAACAGATTTCGTAGCCGGCGGCGTCGAGCACGCCGGCAAGGGCGCCGATGGCTTCTTCGACCGGACCAACGCGGTCCGACCAGATGCCTTCTACGCCCAGCACCGCGACGAGGTTCGTACGCCCCGCGGCTAAATTGCGGGCGGCGACGCTCGGGCGGTAATTCAGGTCGGCGGCGACTTTGAGGATCTTTTCGCGCAGCTCGCTCGAGACCGAGAAGCGGCCCTGCCGGCGGTTGTTAAGTACGCGGCTGGCGGTCGACGGACTCACCGAGCAGCGCTCGGCGACTTCCGAGAGCGTTCCGCCGCGTTTAGCCATGCTGGGAGCGTACCACATGTCCGCCGTCCTCGTCGCCTGATCCGAGCCGCCCGCCTGCAGCAAGCGGTTGCTGATGGGGTGAATTTAGGGGTGTGGCATTCTGCCGTCAAGGAAAAAATCCGCCTCCGGGAAAATTCCACGGTCGCTTGTCGCGTCCGCGAAACGAACCGGAAATGCAGCGGAATCGGGATTGCCCTTGACAATCTGTCGCACGGGGCTCTATTTTCCGCCGCCGGAGTCCGTCCCTTCGGCAAGCGATTGCCGAAACGGGGCGGTGGTTTGGTCTGCGAGGGCCGCGCGGATGACACGCGGCGAAGCGGCGCGTGCGAAAAAGTTTGAGCGCATGCGTTGTACCGGTCATGGGCGAGCCCCCCAATGGTCATTTGTTTAATTGGCCGCACGATTGACGCCCGCCGCGGTATTGAGTGCAGAGGAATCGTAGATGAAGTTCAATAACGGCGCCTGGCTCTGGGCCGACGGCGTCACCCCGCACCTGATGCGGCGCGTGCAGGAATACCGCATCGAGCGCGACGCGCTGTGGGTGGCCTTTCTCGACCGCGGCGGCCACAGCGGCGTCGACAGCTTCGAGGGCGTGGTCCTGCAACTGCACATCACCTCGCCCGCCCCGGACGTGCTGCGCGTGCGGGTCGTGCACCACCGGCCGCGGCAGGTCGGCGTCACCGGGTTCCCGATCACCGAATCCGCCGACGTGCCGGTTGACGTGCGCGAGGACGCCGAGCACTTGAGCTTCACCAGCGGCCGGCTGACAGCGCGGGTGAGCAAAAATGGCTACGGCCTGGCTTTTGTCGACAGCGCCACGGGCAAGCCGATCACCAGCAGCCGCGGCGATGGCCTGGGGTACATGGAAGTCGCCGGCAACGGCCAGCACCTCATGCACCGCCTGGGCTTGGGCGTGGGTGAGTGTCTGTACGGCTTCGGCGAGCAGTTCACGCCCTTCGTCAAGAACGGCCAAAGCGTCAAAATCTGGAACGAAGACGGCGGAACAGTCTCCGACCAGGCGTACAAGACCGTGCCGTTTTATCTCAGCAGCGCCGGGTACGGGCTGCTGGTGAATTCCCCGGCGAAAGTTGAATTCGAAGTCGCCACCGAGCGCGTGCAGCAGGTGCAGGTGTCAGTGCCGGGCGAGTCGCTCGATTATTTCTTGTTCTACGGGCCCGATCCCAAGTCGTGTCTCGACAAATACACCGCCCTCACCGGCCGCCCGCCGGCCGTGCCGGATTGGTCGTTCGGGCTGTGGCTCAGCACCTCGTTCACCACGAGCTATGACGAAAAAACCGTCGTCGAATTCGTCGAAGGCATGGCCGAGCGGAACATCCCGCTGAGTGTGTTCCACTTCGACTGCTTCTGGATGAAAACCCGCCACTGGTGCAACTTCCAGTGGGACACCGAAAAATTCCCCGACCCCGAAGGCATGCTGCGGCGGCTGAAGGCGCGGGGCCTGAAAATCAGCGTCTGGATCAACAGTTACATTTCCGGCTTGAGCGAAATCTTCGAAGAAGGCCGCCAGGGCGGCTATTTCATCAAGCGGCGCGACGGCAGCGTTTACCAGCGCGACCAGTGGCAGCCGGCGATGGGCATCGTCGACTTCACCAACCCCGCGGCGGTGGAATGGTTCCAGGCCAAGCTGCGGGCGCTGCTGGAGATGGGCGTCGACTGCTTCAAGACCGACTTCGGCGAGCGCATCCCGGTCGACGACGTCGTCTACCACGACGGCAGCGATCCGGCGTTGATGCACAACTATTACCCGTATCTCTACAACAAGGCCGTCTTCGAATTGCTCGAAGAGTTTCACGGCAAGGGCAACGCCCTCGTCTTTGCGCGCAGCGCCACCGCCGGCTGCCAGCAGTTCCCCGTGCACTGGGGCGGCGACTGCGAGGCGACGTTCGAATCGATGGCCGAGGATTTGCGCGGCGGCCTGAGCTATTGCAGCAGCGGGGCGGCGTTCTGGAGCCACGACATCGGCGGCTTCAGCGGCAAGGCCGACGCCGCGGTCTACAAGCGCTGGGCGGCGTTCGGGCTGCTGTCGTCGCACAGCCGGTTGCACGGGTCGGAAAGTTACCGCGTGCCGTGGCTGTACGACGAAGAATCGGTCGACGTCGTGCGGACGTTTTCGACGCTGAAGAACAAGCTCTTTCCGTACTTCGCGGCGACGGCGCGCGAGGCCCGCGAGCACGGCTGGCCGCTCATGCGGGCGATGTTCCTGGAGTTCCCCGACTCACCGGCGTGCCGGCACCTGGATACGCAGTATATGCTCGGCGCCAGCCTGCTCGTGGCCCCGATCTTCCGGCACGACAACGTCGCCGAGTACTACGTCCCGCCGGGCAAGTGGGTCGATCTGCTGACGAGCGAGACGATCGAAGGCGGCGCCTGGCGCAGCGATACGATCGATTTCCTGCACGTCCCGCTGCTCATCCGCCCCAACAGCCTTGTGCCGATGTGCGAAG
>DASVSS010000277.1:0-1927 GCA_036387945.1 Tepidisphaeraceae bacterium
CGCGCGTCACGCCGACACTGCCGCCCAGCAGCAGCAGGGCGATCACGCCGCAGACCAGGCGAGGCCGAAGGTTGGGCGAAAGTTGCGCCGCGCGCACGACGAGGAACACGCACCCCGCCCCGACGGTGGCGACGACCAGCCACAAAAACGTATTGCCCGCGATCAGCCGGCCCGCGGCGAAATAGACCGCCGTCGCCAGCACGCCGAAGGCGAGCGTCTGCTTGAACAGGTTGGCCCACGGCCCGGTCCGCGGCATTGCCCGGGCGACCTCGGGCAAGGCGCTGAGAATGACGTAAGGCAGCGCCATCCCCACGCCGACCGTCGCCATCGACGCCACCGCGATCAGCCCCGGTTGCTGGGCAGCCCAAAGCAACAAAAGCGGAAACAGCGGCGCGGTGCACGGCGTGGCCAATACCGCGGTAAAGCCGCCCCAGAGAAAGTTGCCCCACAACGTGTCGTGCCGCGGCGCGAACCGATAGACCGCCGGCGGCAGGCCGAAATCGAGCACGCCGAAGAGCCACGCCGTCATCCCCAGCAGCAACGCGACCATCGGCCATACGAACCAGTCTTTCGAAAAAAGTTCGCCCCACTGCAGCGTTTTAAGAACCAGCACCGGCACGGCCAGCGACGCGAAGATCGCGATCATGCCCAGCGCGAACGCCGAGCCCAGCAGCAGGGATTTGCCGCGATCGTGCCCCGCGGCTTCGAAGAAGCCCACCGCCTTCAGCGGCAGCACCGGGAGGACGCAGGGCATGACGTTGAAGATCAGCCCCGTGAGCAGCGCGATCCCGAACGCCGCCGCGGCGGAGCGAATCTCGTCCGACGGAGGCGCGGGCAGGGCGGCCGTGCGGGTCGTTGGCGCCACGCCGCCGAGGGCGACGGTAGCGGTCTCGGGCGCGAAGCACACGCCTTTGTCGTCACAGATCTGGTATTGAACCGTCGCCTTAATCGCCGAGGGATCCGGCGGCGCGCCCGCCGGCAGCATCAGCGTCACGCGGATGACGAACTGCCCGTCGTAGACGCTCAGCCGCTCGCCGATGCCGTACGTTTTAAGCTTGGCCGCGGGGTACTGCGGCGCGGCAGCCGATACGCCCGGCGGGGCTTCGACGGTGACGACGAACGGGATGAGAAATTCGTTGCTCGGCGTCGACGACTGCGCGTGATACCCGCGCGGCACGTTCACCGTCACCAAAAGGACAGCGGTCCCGTTGGCGGGGGCCGGAGGATCCATCGCCAGTGAGATTGTCGGCGAAACCTGCGCCGCCGCCACGCACGGCAGGAACAGAAACAGCAGGAACGGCAGGATGCGTCGGCACATGATGACATCATACGCAGCTAAGCCATTTTGATCTTTCGCGGCGCGTGCTTACATTGCGACCGCACGACCTGAGAGCGACGTCCGGCAGCGACATCCGACGGCGAGAGGGAATGACCTTGCGACTGAGCAAACGCACCGAATACGGGCTCCGCGCGATCATCCAGCTCGGCCGGCTCTGGCCGACGCATTACGTCCAATCACGAGACTTGTCCAAGCTCGAAGAACTGCCGAACAAGTTCCTCGAGTCGATCCTGCTGGCACTGCGGCGGGGCGGGTTTCTTGAAAGCAAAGTCGGTTCCGGCGGCGGGTACCGCCTCAGCCGCAGCCCGCGTGAGATCATGGTCGGCGAAGTCATCCGCCGGCTGGAAGGGCGCCTCAGCGCCCGCGACGAAAGCGCCCCGCGCGACGCCTCGCCCGGCGAGCACGCGGTCCGCATCGTCAACGACCGTCTGACCGCCGCCACCGACGACGTGCTCGACAACACCACGCTCGAACAACTTCTCGAGGACGTCGCCAAGCTCGGCGGCGGGGCGCAGCAGGAAATGTATTACATATAGACGACTTAATGGCGAGGCGTTTGGGAAAAGGAATTGGTGGTTAGGAGTTAGG
>DASVSS010000278.1:0-6354 GCA_036387945.1 Tepidisphaeraceae bacterium
CGTCTCGCTCGACGGCGTCGCCCTGCCGACGGGCAGCAGCTCAATCAAGCTCGTCGCTGCGGTATCCGCCGGTGGCGGAAACGTCGACGAACTGACCGTCGCCCCCGCGGGCTCGGGCACACCCACGCCGACCCCCACACCGACCCCGACCCCCACGCCAACACCAACCCAGCAGGTGCTCGAAGGTGAAACCGCCCTGTTTAGCGGCGGCACATACAAGGCGACCAACAACGGCGGATTTACCGGCACCGGCTTTGCTGATTTCGGCGGGCAGAACTCTGCCCTGCAATGGACGTTCAACTACGCCAGCGCCGGCAACGTCAAGCTCGATGTCCGCTACGCCAACGGCAGCACCGTGGACCGGCCGTGGACGGTGCTCGTCAATGGCGTCGCCGTCGGCACGCTTGCGGGCGCACCCACCGGCGGGTGGGGCAAATGGCAGGTGCTGTCGATCAATGCCGCCCTCAAGGCCGGCAGCAACACCGTCAAACTCGTTGCCACCGCCGCCGCCGGCGGGGGGAACATCGACTCGATGACGGTCTGGCCCGCGTAGGGGCCGGACGCTTCAGTCGTAGCTCATCGCCTTGCGCAGCGTCGCGGCACTGGTGAAGGTGACGCGGCTTCGGCCGGTGGCGACGGTGAGCGTGAGCGACACCGTGCCGTTGCTCGATGCGAAGGCCGCGGATTCGATGTCGCGCGCCACGACGTACGTCCCCCAAGGCGGCAGGCCGACGTGCGGCGTCATCGTCAGTTGGCGATTCGCCGCGTCGTAGTTGTATTCACGTGTCTCGCCCATCGCGGTGACTATTTCAAAGCTCGTCGGGTCGACCACACCGCTGCGGCATTTGCGCGCCTCGGCCATGAGTTGCGTGAGCGTGACACGGGCGGTCTGCGCGGCGCGGAAGAACTTCGAGTTCTCTTCAACCGCCTGCGTCGTGGCCATGAACGCGCCGGTGACGGCCGTCATCAGCATCCCGCAGATCGACATGCTGATGAGCACCTCGGGCAACGAAAGACCGCGGCTGCGAATCGTGCGTGAGACACTTTGCTTCATGGCAGCAACTCTTCGTAAGAGCCCGCGTCGGGCTTGTAATTGCGGCTGAACGCCACGCCGACGGCGGGCAAGTTGTTGGCGCCGGTGGAGGTGAACTTCACCGTCTTGCCGTTGAACACCGCGGAGTTGGCGGCGGCCTTCATCGTCATGAGCGTGCCGTGGTCGATCACGATGTCGGCCGCGCCATTAAAGTCGAAGGTGTTGACGATCACGTTGCCGCGCATGAGCGAGTCGACGCTGCCGGACATCATCACGTTCGCCGTGGGCGCGAGGATCGACACGCCGCTGGCCGCCCGCATCGCGTCGAACGCCGAGCCGCTGGGCAGCGGGAGCTGTGAGAAGTTGCCGCGGAAATCGAGCACGTCGGTCGAGTTTTCACCCGCGGCATTCGGGGCCATGACCAGGATGCCCTTGAGGTTGAAGTTGCCGTTGAACCGAACGCTGTTGGGCGATTCGATGTAAAGAATGCCCTGCACGGTGTCGTTGGAATTGAAGCGCACCGGGTTCTGCGGCGTGCCCGTGCCCGCCGGGATGCGGATGTTGGTCTGCGTCCGGGCGCTGGAGGAGTAAGTGTTGGTCGCGTACGCGCGGTAGGCGGTCGGGTCGATCGTCGGAAACTCCGGCGGGGCGTCGAGCACGTCCATGTGATTGGCCCGGATGTCGGCCATCGAGGACGACCCGTCGACGCTGCCGCGGGTCAAAACCGCGTCGGCGCCGTTCAGGACCGCCAGCCGACCGCCGAGCGTGCCGCCCGTGAGTCGGACGGCGGCATTATCCACCAGGGCCGACATCGCCTTGGCAAGGGCGAGATTGCCCGGGTCGACGGTGGTCACCGCGCCCTTGCTCAGGACGATCTGCCCACGCGAGGCGACCGCGTAGTCGAACACGCTCGACCGGCGCGGGACGCGGGAGAAATCGAGCTGGATCGAGCGCGAGATGTTTCCGTGCGTGCCGGTCGAACGGACGACGACCTTGCCCTGTTGCGGCCAATCGATCACGGTGACGTTGAAACGCGACGCATGCACCCCGTTTCCGCCGGCGACGTCGCCGCTGCCCGGGATCGAGATCGTCGAGCCGTCACGGGTGATCGACCGACCGTCCAGGTTGGCCGTGCCGTTCATTTGCTGGCCGAGGTCGGCGTACAGCTCGCTCGTGACGCCGCTGTCGGTGGTCGTCGCGGGGATGGACACGCGCGACAGCTGGTGCCGCGCGAACTCGATTCCCGTCTCGGCGGCGTACTGGGCGCGGGTGACGCTGATGTCGTTGTAAGCCACCTGCGAAGACACGTTGACCAGCGCATAAAACCCCACCGCCAGCACGGCGAAGAGGAGCATGTACAGCATCGCCACGACCGACATCATGCCGCGGCGGAAATGAAAAGTAGGCGACCGCATGACCCACAGCTCCTTATTCGACGGACGCGAAGCGGTACCACGTCAGGCTCTGCCGCTTCAGTCCGTCTTTGACCGCGTGGACGGTGACGCGCACGGCCGACGGCGTTGTGGCCGCGGACGTCGCGCTGAGGTTGTCCGGCTCAACGGCCTGGATCTCGAGCACTTGCTGCCAGTCCCCGAACGCCGGCATCGATACGCCTTCGGCGTCGACGGGCGGGGCAAAAGTTTCGCCGGCATGGCCGCGCAGCTGGTCAAACGTCCAGCCGATCGTGCGTTCGTGCAGGCACTGCGCAACGGCAAGGCCAGTCGTCCGCTGCATCGCGTCGCCGTGCGCTCGCGTGCCGGTGGCCGTCAGTTCCAGCATCGACAGCACGCCGACACCGATAATGATGATCGTCAGCGATGCTTCGATCAGCGTGAAACCGCGGCGGCCTCTCATGTGGGAGATGTGCGATTCGGCGTGGGGGATTGCAAGGCCGGGGAGGAATTAGCGGTTAGGAATTAGGAGTTAGTGAAGTGCGCTCGTACGCCCACACCAACTCCTAATTCCTAACCACTAATTCCTATTTTGCCATAATCGACGACAGCTTGAAGATCGGCAGGATGATGCTCATCGCGATGAAGCCCACGACCGAGCCCATGGCCACGATCATGAGCGGCTCGATCATCGCGGTGCAGGATTTGATGACGTTTTTTAGCTCTTTGGCGTAGTACTCGCTCACCTCGTCGAGCGTCTCGCCGAGCTTACCGCTTTCTTCGCCGGCGCCGATCATCTGCACGACGCTGCGCGGCAGCAGGGTGCTGCTTTGCAGCGGAGCGCACACCTTTTTGCCTTGCTTCACCGATGCGTGCACGTTGCGCCACAGCTTGCGATAGAGCGCGTTGCCGCTGATCTCGCTCGTGATGTGGATCGTGTCGAGCATCGGCACGCCGGCGTTGATCAACTGGCCCATCGTGTGCAGGCTGCGGCTGATGTAGAGCGCGCGGAACAGCTTTTTGAACAGCGGCACGCTGAGCTTGAGCTTGTCGAAGGCGAGCTGCCCCCAGGCCGTCTTCAGCGTGAGGTACAGGCCCCAGGCGAAGGCGATCGTCAGGCCGATCAGCACGTACCAGTAGTTGGTCATGAAGCTGCTGGCGCCCAGCAGGAACTTCGTCGGCAGCGGCAGGGCGTCTTCCTTGCCTTCGAAGATCGTCATGAACCGCGGCAGCACGAACGTGAGCAGGAAGACCGTCGTGAAGACCGCCAGCCCGCCGATGATGCCAGGGTAGATCATCGCGCCGCGGACCATCGCCACGGTCTCGATCTGCTGGCCGAGATAGCCGGCGATGCGCTCGAGCATGCGCGACAATCCGCCGGACATTTCCGACGCACGCACCATGTTGACGTAAAGCGTGGTGAACGTCTTGGGGTAGCGCGACAGGGCGTCGGAGAATTGCTTGCCGCTTTCGAGGTCTTTTTTAATCTGCACGAGCATGGCCTTGAACTTCACGTTCTCGACTTGCTCACTGATGCCTTCGACGGCGGCGCGCAGCGATATGCCGGCCTTGATCATCACCGCAAGCTGCGACGTAAACCCATGGACGTCCTTCGCCCCCGGCCCCAGGGAGAACGAGAACCCGCCGCCCTTTTTCGCCCCGCGCTCGGTCTCCACCGCCAGGGCGAGAATGTACTTCCCGCCGCTGCGCAGTTGCGCAGACGCCTCGCCGAGCGTCGCGGCGGAGATCACGCCGCCGGTCTGCTTGCCGGTCGAGTCTTTGGCTTCGTAGCGGTAAGTGGGCATGGTACGGAAGGATGAGGGCTGAAGGCTGAAGGATGAAAGGAAGACGCGATCGTCTGCTCTTTTTCTTCCTTTATCCTTCGCAATTCATCCTTTTCCTTAAGCGGCTAACGATCGTTCCAACTTTTCCGGGTGCGCCGCTTGCGCGATCGCGTCGTCGCGGCTGATGTAACCGTTGACGAACAATTGCTTGATCGAGTCGTCAAGCGTCTGCATGCCGATCGCACGGCTGGTGCTGATGATGTTGGGGATTTCGAAAATGCGGTTCTCGCGCACGCAGTTCCGCACCGCGGGCGTGCAAAGCATGATCTCGACGGCGGGGATCATCCCCGGCTGGTCGACGCGCTTGAACAGCGTCTGGCTGATGACCGCCTGCAGCGTGTTGGCGAGCATCGAGCGTACCTGGTTTTGCTGGTCGCTGGGGTAGATGTCAATGATGCGCTCCATCGTCTGCGGGGCGTTGACGGTGTGCAGCGTGCTGAACACAAGGTGGCCCGTCTCGGCGGCGGTAATGGCGGCGCTGGTGGTCTCCAAGTCGCGCATTTCGCCGACCAGGATCACGTCCGGGTCTTGCCGCAGGGCGTGGCGCAGCCCGCTCTCGAAGCTAGGCACGTCGGTGCCCAGTTCGCGCTGCTCGATCGCGCTTTTGGCGGAGTGGAAGGCGTACTCGATCGGGTCTTCAAGCGTGAGAATATGATCCGGCTCGCGCCGGTTGATCGCGTCGATCATGCCGGCCAGTGTCGTGCTCTTGCCGCTGCCGGTCGGGCCGGTGACCAGCACCAACCCGCGGGGCAGGTGCGTCAGCCGGTGGACGATCTCCGGCAGGAACAGGTCTTCGATCTTGCGGACCTTGTCGTTGATCGTTCGAATGCTGATGGCGATCGTGCCGCGCTGGAAGTGGGCGTTGACGCGGAACCGCCCAACGCCGGGGATTTCATAGCTGAAATCGCTGTCGCGGTGCTCGATATAGTCCGCCCAGCGTTTTTCGTCCTTGAGCATCTCCTTCAAAAGCCGCTGCGCGCCTTCGGCAGTGACGATGGGAAAATCGCTTGACTGAATGATGGTGTTGATGCGGAACAGCGGGGGCTGCCCGACGTTGATGTGCACGTCGGACGCTTTGGATGTTACGGCATTGCGTAGGATGTCGTTTAGCATTGCGTAGCACGGGCGGCTCGCCCGTGTTCTTCGGATTGCCTCGCTGCGCTCGGGCACGGGCGGGACGCCCGCGTTACGAGGCCTCTGTCACTCTGAGCACTTCATCGACCGAAGTAAGGCCCTGCATTGCTTTAGCAAACCCGTCTTCCCGCAAACTCACCAGGCCGCGCTCGCGGCAGAGCTTGCGCAAATGGTTCACGTCGGGGTTGCGGGTGATAATGTCGCGCATGGCGTCGTCGATCACCATCAGCTCGTAGATGCCCAGCCGCCCGCTGTAGCCGGTCTTTCGACAGCGATCGCAGCCGGGGCCTTTCCAGATTTTCTCGGACCCGAAGCCTTGCATCTGCAAAAACTCCTTCATCTCGTCGCTCGGATCGACTTCAGCTTTGCAATGCTGACAAACCTTGCGGACGAGCCGCTGCGCGAGCACGGCATTGAGTGCCGCCGAGATCAGGTACGGCTCGACGCCGACGTTGATCAGCCGCGTGACGGAGCTGGGCGCGTCGTTCGTGTGCAGCGTGCTCAGCACAAGGTGGCCGGTCAGCGACGCCTGCACGGCGATGCGGGCCGTCTCGGCGTCGCGGATTTCACCCAGCATCACGACGTCCGGGTCCTGGCGCAACAGGCTTCGCAGGGCGGCGGCAAAGGTCATGCCGATCTTGTCGTGCACCTGCACCTGGTTGGCGGCGGGCAGGTTGTACTCGATCGGGTCTTCCACGGTGCTGATGTTGAGCTTGTTGCCGTCCATGCAGCGCAGGCTGCTGTACAGGGTGGTCGTTTTGCCGCTGCCGGTCGGGCCGGTGACGAGCAGGATGCCGTGCGGCATGTCGATCTGGTTCTGCCAGATCGTGAACGCCTGCTCACTGAAGCCCAGGGCTTCGAGCGGCACGTTGATCGAGCGGGTATCGAGAATGCGCAGGCAGACCTTTTCGCCGTACACGGTGGGGAGCGTGCTCATCCGAAGGTCGATCTT
>DASVSS010000279.1:0-5269 GCA_036387945.1 Tepidisphaeraceae bacterium
CGGCCCTCTCCCTACCCTCTCCCGGAGTACCGGGCGAGGGATTGGATTCTCGGGCATTAGCGAGCCGTCATTGCAGGTCAGCCGCCGCCCCCACCTGGCCTCCCCGAAAGGGGAGGAACCGGAATTCGGCACTTGGTTGTAACTCAACATCCGCCCGCCCCCACCTAACCTCCCCCGCAGGGGAGGGACCGGAGTTACCTAGTCCGCGCCGCAAGCCGATGTCGCGCCGCGCGCATTGACGCGCGTGCCGCGCGTGCTACAACCACCCGCCACACGCTCCGGAGGAAAACCATGCCCTTATCGCGCCAGCAGGTCTGTGAACTCGTCAGCAACAAACTCGCCGCCGCCGCCGGGGGCCTCAAGAGCATGAAGTCGCTCGTCGGGCTCGACGGGTTCGTCGACAACATCATCGCCGTCGTCGACAAGCGGCAGGACGCCGACCACTACGACCCGGTCAAAACCATCGACGCCTACGGCAAAAAAATCCTTGCCGCCGCCGGGCAGAGCTCCAACTACGAGCTCGTCGTGAAGCAGCAGAAGCTCGGCGGCAACGGCCCGATCATGGCCAACGCCCTCGCCAGCTTCGGCATGGACGTGACCTACGTCGGCAACCTCGGCTATCCCGCCGTCCACCCCGTCTTCAACGAATTCGCCAAGCGCGCCACCGTCATCAGCATCGCCGAGCCCGGCTACACCGACGCACTGGAGTTCGAAGACGGCAAGCTCATGCTCGGCAAGCACGGCAGCCTCGGCGATGTGAACTGGGACAACATCCTCAACCGCGTCGGCCGCGAGAAGTTCAACGGCCTCATCGCCGGCGCGCGGCTCATCGGCATGGTGAACTGGACGATGCTCCCCCACATGAGCCGCATCTGGGCTAAGCTGCTCGACGAAAACATCCCCAACGCCGAGCGCCACCAGCGCAAGCTCTTCGTCGACTTAGCCGACCCGGAGAAGCGCACGCACGACGACATCCTCGACGCCCTCAAGCTCCTCACCCGCTTCCAGGATCAGGTCGACGTCATCCTCGGCCTGAACCTCAAGGAAAGCGTCGAGATCGCCGACGTCCTCGGCCTGCCCGGCCAGGGCGAGCCCGAGTCCCACATCGAGCAGACCGCCAAGGCCATCCGCGACGAACTCAACCTCGACTGCGTCGTCATCCACCCCCGCCGCGGCGCCGCCGCCGCCACGGCCACCGAAACCGGCAGCTTCCAAGGCCCGTTCGTGCAACAGCCCAAGATCAGCACCGGCGCCGGCGACCACTTCAACGCCGGCTTCTGCCTCGGCCGCGTCCTCGGCTTCGACCTCACCGAAAGCCTCTGCTGCGGCGTCGGCACGAGCGGCTACTACGTCCGCAGCGCCGAATCCCCGACGGCCACCCAACTCGCCGACTTCATCGCCCAGCTTCCGCCCCCGCAGTAAGCCGAGCGCCACGGGCGGTACGCCGCCCGTGCTCGTCTCGACACGATGAAGACACGGGTCGAGTAGGACCTGTGGCACCCGGCAAAAGATCCGCTACTGCCACGCGACCTCGGTGAAACGCGGTCTCGCAGACCGCAGCGTCAATTGGCTCTGGTCCTCGGCCCGGCGGTACGAGTCGCGCGACGACACCATCGGGCCGACGGTCCGATTCAACCTGCTCCCGCGTGGCCCAGATGCGTCGACCCGACCAACGCGCCAACAGCGCGGGCAACGTGCCGCCCATGGCACCCTGGCAGGACGTCCCGGGGCACCCGGCGATAAAGGTTAAGTTTATTTCATCGTGGCGTGCTGCGGAGGATAATGTAGCATGCCGTCCTAATGCTCGGAGGCATTAGAAGCTTCCGATCACATTCCGGCATTTTTTAACGGTGGGAGTGAGATTTTTCGTCGCAAGAAGTGCGCCTCTGTTGCTGTGGTCACCGTCCGTCCATCTGTGATCGAAGTTTTAGAATCCCGTTCTCTGTTGTCATCGGAATTGGTCTATGCAGCTGACTTCAGCTCAGCTGAAGTGGTTAAACCCGGTGTGTCGGCGAGCTTTCAAGGTTACGATCCCCAGAGCAGTGAATACCCGTCCATCATCGAATCGGACGTATCGCTGACGCTAAGCAACTTGCCCACTCACTCGATGGTGCGGGTGTTCACGGGCATTAATCTCGCTGACCCGCTGTACTCGTCCGATTGGGAAGCGACACTCAAGATTGGCGAATCCGAATATGTGATTGAGGGCAGTGGCAGCAATTACGAACTGTACAATACCGCTCAGGCATCCCGATGGTTTACCCATTCAGGTGACTCGCTCACGATCAGCTGGTCCTCCAACGGGTTCGACCTGAATCAAGACGCTTACTGGGCGGCAGGTGCGGACATGATTAGCGTTGAGGTCTATAACCCTACGATCACCGCAAGCGGTGGTGGTGGCAGCATGACCGAGGCTGGCAACGCTAATGGTGCCGGCCTAGGCAGCGGCAGTGCGACATTTACTGTAAACCGGGATTTGCCTATAGGTTGGCTCGGTGTGCCGGCTTGGGATGAGCCCATCCCTGATTCCACGATATCGGTTTCGCGCGGTGGCACGGCAACATTAGGCTCCGATTACACTCACGCCTCAGGTTCAGCCGAACTCCCCACCGGCACGGTCACGTTGGCAGGCAGTTCGGACCACAAAACTTTCACCATTATTCCAAAAGACGATGACACCACGGAGTCTCGGGGCACGCAGCCTAACGCCAAAGAAACTGTGACATGGAACGTGGCGGCGACGGCTGGAACGGTGAATCTTCTAGCCGAAATTTCCGACGACTCTTCCAACTGGCATGCTGCCATCACCTCTAAAAGTATACCCGAACCTACCGAAGTGTACGTGGGTGTTAATTCAGGCCCTAGTAGCATTGTCGGCACGGACGGTGATGGGCAATCGATTTACGAGCGTACAACTACTGGTCTGTATTATACCAAGTCGTATGAAGAAATCGGTCTCCAAAACACAGGCGACTGGGGGACAAGCGCCCAGTTCTCGGGGTCGATCAGTTACGCTAGTGCTGTTTCGCAGTCATTTACTGTGGGCTATAATGCTGATCCAGTAACGCTCTCTTATCAGCGAACCGCGGGCACGACGACGACGATCACGGCGAACGCTGGAGATACCGTGGGCGGGGCAGGGGCTTCTGATTTGAAGTGGGAGACGGTGGGGTTTGTGGAGCATCGGAAATACTTCACAAGAACAGTCACTGAAAGACGAGTCGGGGCTAGTGGCGAATGGACGCCGATCGGTGCAGGTACAGACGCTCCCGTGGCGAATGGCGAAGGCGAAATGCTTGGGGAGTTCAAATATCGGAGGAGATATTGGATTTGGTTAGATGCGGAACAGACGAACATTTGAAAATTACACTCAAACAAATGTTCTTGCTAGCGATATTTGGATGCTGTTTGACTATGGCATGCATCCTCGCATTTGCATGCATTGCGGCGTCAACCTTAAGCCACAGTTTCGTACTCCTGCATAAAAGTTTAAATACAGGGTATGTTACTGCGTGGGTGGACCCGACAACTTCCCTGGTGGTGCAGGTTGGAAAGGTTTTTGCCCCGATTGATGTTCCCCCAAAGTATGTTACTCACGTCTACGGTCGTTGGCCCGTACCTGCGCTCTCCCGTACCCACTTGACAGCCCTTGATCCACGAACTCCGTCACGCATTTTCTTCACGAACGAGACCTGGAGCGTCAGCTTGTTACTGCTTGCCGGTGCGCCCTCGATCGTCTGCGGTTGCTTTCTGATTTCGCCGTCGTTTCGGCGGATGTGCATGGCATTAGTACGGTTATTTCGCATTCGGCACTCGAAGAGGCGTCGGGGGTTTGATCCGCTTTAGCCCCCTGCACACATCACCGGCGGGTGGCAAGGTTTGGTACTCCAAACCTTGGAGGACGAAGAATCAAGGTTCCGATCACAACCTTGGCACCGGGTTTATCCTACGACACTACCCCCCGGGCGACGGCGATACCAAAAGCACGATTAGCACGGCCCCGAAGATCCAGCCGATCGGGGCAAGGATCGCCGTCGTTGCCAGCCATCCGGTCTCAGGCGGACGTCAGCCCACCATCTGGCCTGTAGAGTACGCGGCAGCGTGCTACACCAATTAAACTATGGTGGGCTGAAGCCTACCCTACAGAAGTCTGCCGCCAGGGGCGGGGAAAGTAAAACGTCGAGGCGACACATGGAAGGCAAAAGGGAGAGACGATCCTATCGTCTCTTCCTCCTTTGGCATGACTCATCGCTCGTGGCTTCCCACGTTCGGCTTAATAATACCGCCGGCCGGTCGATTCGCGGCCAATCAAATTCACCAGCCGGTCTTCCAGCCGCGGGTGCGTGGCGAAGAGGTTGGCCATGCGGCTGCCGATGCTCATCGGTTCGGCGATCATCATCGCGTTCATCGCCGGGTTGACCTGCATCGGCACGCGGGCGGCGCCGATGTGGATCTTTTCCAAGGCCGTGGCGAGGTACATCGGGTCGCCGGCGAGGCGGCCGCCTTCGGTGTCGGCGGCGTATTCGCGCTGGCGGCTAATGGCCATCTGGATCACGGCCGCGGCGATCGGGCCGAGGATCATCAGCAGGATCGCGCCGATGGCGCCGAACGGGCTGTCGTTTTCTTCGTCGTCGTGGCCGCCGAACATCGACTGCCACATCATCATGTTGCCCAGGAAGCTGATCGCGCCGCCGATCGTGGCCGCGACGCTCTGGATGAGGATGTCGCGGTGCTTCACGTGCGCCAGCTCGTGCGCCATCACGCCGGCGATCTCGTTCTTATCCAGCACCTGCAGCAGGCCGGCGGTGGCGCACACCGCGGCGCTCCGCGGGCCGCGGCCGGTGGCGAAGGCGTTCGGCGCCGCGTGCGGCGAGACGTACACCCGCGGCATCGGCATGCCGGCGCGCTGCGCGAGCTTCTCGGTGATCCGGTACAGCTCGTGCTCCGGCCCGACTTCCTGCGCCTGCATCGATGCGATGGCGATCTTGTCGCCCATGAACAAGCCGACCACGTTCGAAATGCCGGCGATCACCAGCGCGATCATCACGCCGCGCGGCCCACCGATCGCGTAACCGGCCGTCAGGATCAGCCCTGTCATCACGGCCAGCAGCACGACAGTCTTCAAATGGTTCAGAACAGTTCCACCCATACGTCATAACCTCCTATAAGGCGTGCGACTCAGCACGACTGATCAATATACGTTGCCTAGCCTGTTGTCATGCGCGGCGGGGCGTTAGAAATCGCGCCCATTCTTGGAACCGCACCGCGG
>DASVSS010000280.1:0-2376 GCA_036387945.1 Tepidisphaeraceae bacterium
CAGGTTCTTTCGCGATTTGCGGCGATTCTCTCCCTGACGGCGAGAGATCGTTGCAGCCACGCAAGATGACGGCGCCCCTCGTTCTCTCTACCGGTATACCAGGAGAGGATCAGGGTGCGGGCGGAGCCAGAAGATGCAGGGTCGCGTCAAGGACCCCTCCCCTACCCTCCCCCGCCAGTACGCGGGAATCAGAAACGGGTCGCAGGACCGCAGTCCACTAGATTTTTCCCAACACCTCGACGGCTGCGGCGTTGCTTTCGACTTGTGCAACGCTTTTACAACCCGGGATCACGCTCGTGACGGCGGGATTCTTCAGGCACCACGCCAGTGCCCACTGCGCCATCTGCACGCCGGCGGGGACTTCCTCTTTGCCGATGCGCTCGACTTCACGGAGCTTAGCATCGACTTCTTCCTGCTTATGGCCGCTGCGCCAGTCGTCCTTCTCGAATGTCGCGCCCGCTTTGTATTTTCCGCTCAGGTATCCGCTGGCCATCGGCACGCGGGCGAGCACGCCGAGATTCTGCTTCACGCAGACCGGGAAGGCCCCCTCCTCGGGCTTGCGGTCGAGGCGGTTATAGATGATCTGGATGACTTCGATTTGCCGCGCCGCGCTGGCTTCGATCTGACGCACGTTCGTGTTCGAGCCGACGCTGTTCCCGATGTGCCGCACCTTGCCGGCGGACTTGGCCTTGTGTAGCACCGCCAGGACATCGTCGTCGAGGAACTGTTCGTCGCCCCACGAGTGGTATTGCAGGACGTCGACGTAGTCCGTGCGCAATGCCGCGAGTGAGTCGTCCAGTTGCCGCTCTGTATCGGCCGGCGTGCGCGGCTCGGTGCGCTGCATTGGCCCGTGAAAAGTGTGGCCGAACTTCGTGCAAAGGATCCATTCGCTGCGTTCCCTTTCGATCGCGGCGCCGATCAGCCGTTCGGAAAGGTGGTCGCCGTAGCACTCGGCGGTGTCAATCAGGTTGATGCCCAGTTCCTTGCCGCGGCGGAACATGGCGTCGACTTCGGTCTGCTCGAAGTTTTTGCCCCATTCGCCGCCGAACTGCCACGTGCCGATGCCGACGACCGAGACGCTGAGGCCGGTCGAGCCGAGTGTGCGGTATTGCATGGGCCGATCATAGCCGCGGAAGCGCGGAGGATTCGACCGCAGCCGATTTGGCGCACTTCGCCGGGTGGTGTGCGGCGTCCTTCACCGTCTCATTTGCCTTTAAGCACTTCGTCGATCGTGGCGCGGAAGATGTTGAAGCTCGAGGCCCCCACTGTCGGCTCCTGCAGCGTGCCGCGCACCCGGACTTGCAGCAGGTCCTGTCGCGCGCCGCGGATCAGGTCGCCGAAGATCGGCACGGATTCCGCCGCGCCGCCGGAGGTGGCGAGGTTCATCGATACCGTCTTGGCGTCGAAGTCGATCCATCCGCTGCCCTGCATGACGTTGTCTTTCCCGCGCAGATCGATCGTTTCAAGGTTCACCTTCGCGCCTTGCACGCTGTACCGAAGCCCCGCGCGGCTGAAGCTGTCGATCGGCACGGCCAGGGTGGCCATCTGCATCAGCCCGAACATGATCGGCACGCGGTACATTTCGCGGCCTTCGACGATCACGTCGCCGCGGCCGCGCCGCGCCGCCGGCTCGTCCCAGCGGCCTTCGAGTTGCAGGCTGGCGGTGAGACGCCCTTCGATTGGCCTTTCGGTTTCACCGGTCAACTCCGCGACCTTGGCATTGCGGAGCACGAGCGACAATCCGAATCGCTGGTCACGCTCGCTCACCATCGTGTCGATCTGCCCGGCGATCTCGCCGTCGGCAATGCCGCCGCGGATGCGCCCGATCTGCAGCACGTCGCGGCCTTCCGGCTTTGTGAGCGTGGCTGTCAGGTCGTGGACCGGTCGGTCGGCGAGCTTGAGCCTGGTGAGATTCAGTTCGCCGTTAAGCGTCGACACGCTGTCGCCGCGCGTCGTGACCGCGAGCTTGACCACGCCGCTAGCTTCCTTGACCGGCGCGCCGGCGTCGATGGCTACGTCTTCGAGCCATAACGTCGCTGTCGCGTCCGCCGTGGCGGGCTGGGGGGCGCTGGCCCGGCCGGACGCGGGCGTGAAGCGCAAGCGCGATACATCGGCCGCGATTTTGCCGGTGAGGCCCGCCTTCTCCAGAATCCGGCGGGCCGACTCCGGCAGCGCTGCGATAAGAGCTTTATCAATCACAAGCTCGCGCACGGCGATCGACACGTCGGCCGCGCCAGTGCCGGCACTGATGACGCCGCTCGTGCGCAGCGTGGCGGCGCCGAGTCGGGCGGTGACGTCACGCAGCGTGACCTGCGTCGGCTCGATCAGGAGTTCGCCGCCGAGGTCGGTCAGCGGGAGCGGCAGGGCTTCGGGGCG
>DASVSS010000281.1:0-33983 GCA_036387945.1 Tepidisphaeraceae bacterium
CCAAAGAGAACGTCCCCCTAGAGGCCTTCACCCCCGAATGGCTCCGAGGCCAGCTCGACGCCATCCACACGATGATGTTCGACAAGGCCAAAGCCTTCCGTGAAGCCAACACGCGCGACGCCGCGACGTATGACGAGCTGAAAACGCTTGTCGAGCAAGGCGGCTTTGTCCGCTGCTGGTTCGAGCCCGGCCGCGAGGCCGAGGCGAAGATCAAGGCCGAGACGAAGGCGACCGTCCGCTGCATCCCCCTCGATCAGGATGGCGAGGGTGTTTGCGTCTACAGCGGCAAGCCGACGAAGACGCGCGTGCTCTTTGCGCAGGCGTATTAGCAGCATTCGTCGGCCCGCTCATCCGGCGCGGGAGAGGCGTATTCCGCGGGCAAGGCGTGGGCGCTTGCGGATCGCGCGGCAAAAGCGCGCTACAAAATCCATGGCCGCTTCGATACGCTGTTGGCGTGAACCTTTTCGCGCCTATCGCGCCGCCGATCGACGTGAGGTTGACGGTGCTGCCGGACGTGCCTTGCCCGTACCTGCCGGGCGAGACCGAGACGCTGCGGGCGGTGATGGCCTCGGGGGTGGACGGCGAGACGTACCGGGCGTTCATGGACGCGGGTTTTCGGCGCAGCGGGAAGATGCTCTACCAGCCCGTCTGCCGGTCGTGTCGCGCGTGCGTGCCGTTGCGTGTGCCGGTGGGCACGTTCTCGCCGGGTGCGTCGCAGCGGCGGTGCTGGCGGCGGAACGCGGACTTGCGCGTCACGACCGATCGCCCGAGGCTGAGCGACGAAAAATTCACGCTCTACAGCCGCTACGTCCACGACTGGCACGCCAAGCCCGAAGAGGCCAACCGCGAGGCATTGCAGGGATTTTTGTACGACTCCCCGACTGACACGATCGAGTTCGAATACCGCGACCCCGCCGGCCGACTGCTGGGCGTGGGCATCTGCGACCGCAGCCGGCAGTCGCTCAGCAGCGTCTATTTCTACTTCGACCCCCGCGAAGCCCGCCGCGGCCTCGGCACGTTCGGGGCGCTGGTCGAACTCGATTACTGCCGTCGGCTGGCCATTGATTACTATTACCTCGGCTACTTCGTCGAAGGCTGCGGAGCGATGAACTACAAGGCGACTTTCCGCCCGCACGAATTGCTCGACATCTCGGGGACATGGGTTCGCGCTTAGCGCCGACTTTTTAAACACGAAGCGCACCAAGGCCACGAAGTGCACGAAGAAGAAAAAAGCCTGTAGCACGGGCGTCCCGCGGGCGTATCCAAATGATCACGAGTGCATTGTGATCGTGCGGCGGGCGTCTCGCCCACCGGCTAAAAACGAGATTACTGGCGGGCGGGGACGCCCACCCCACGGATCGTTCGGACACACCAGCGTCTCACTCGCGCTGCCGTGTAATGTAAATGGATAGAAATGTACGAGACGCCCGGTCGACGCATCTACCCGCGCCCCGGTTCGTCTTTTCTTCTTCGTGCCCTTGGCGTCCTTCGTGCTCTTCGTGTTTAACCAGGCATCGGACAACACGCGGGACCGGATCAATCGCGTTCGTCCCAGTCCGGGATCGGCGCTTCGTTGACGTCTTCGAGCAACGCCATGAGCGTGCTGATGCTGCGTTTGTTCACGCGGCTGAACTGCTGGCGGTGCAGATCGCGCGTGCGGATCGTCAGTTCGCGCAGCACGCGGGCGCCCTGGCGGGTGAGCTTCACGCGATAGATGCGGCGGTCTTCGCGGTCGCGGCGGCGCTCGATGATCTCGCGCTCTTCGAGCTTATCGAGCAGGCGCGTGAGGTCAGGGTCGTGCGTGGTCATATTGCGCACGATGCGGTTCGACGCCATGCCGTCGGCGCCGGCCTGGCGGAGAGAGCGCATGAGCAGGTACTGCACGGGCGTGATGCCGGTGGCGCGCAGGGCGTCTTCAAGGCCCTGCATCAGCCGGTCGGCCGTCCGCTGAACGACGAGGAACAAGTCGCTCAGCGGATCGGGTTTGCCACGGCGGCGGTCTTCAACGGCCATCGCCGGCGCGGGCCGGACTCGCTTGGGAATACGCACGGAACGCATGAGACCTTCCGAAAACGCACGAAACGCGGTCAGACGTGATTGGCGGCACGAATCGGGCGCAAATACGTGACAATGGCCCATAATAATCGACCCGACCCGAATTTCCAAGATTTACCCAAATTAACAAGTTTTACATGACTCCTGCCGATACAGCTTGTGTAGGCATCGCAGAATGCCCAAATTAACAGGAGTTCGAGCATGTCGGCAGCATTAAGTGATCGTTGGGCCCAGTTGACCGGACGTCCCGTGATGGCGATGGCCGACAACGTCGAGCGGCGCAAGCACCGGCGGCATGACCTCGAAGACCTCGACCTGCCTGTCGAGCGCCACCAGGTCCCCGGCGACGAAACCGCAGGGCCCGCCGTTGCCGGTGGGGGCATACTCGGCACGGTGATCGATCTGTCGGCCGGCGGGATTCGCATCAAGGCCCGCAAGGCCCTTGTCGGTGCCGGGGCGCAGGTCCGCGTGAAGCTCGATCTGCCGAACTTCGCGGGCATCTGCCCGTTCATCGACCACGAAAACGATCACAAGCCCACGACGCAGTGGACCGGCTGGATGCACGTCACCCGCGTCGCCCGCCGCCCCGACGGGCAGTTCGACGTGGCCGGCCGGCTGATGGACATGAACGACGTCGACCGCGGCATGCTGGGGCTTTATCTGAGCACCCAACCCATGGCGGCATGAACGCTTGGGCGTGGTGGCCACGGCCCGGCGCGGGATGACGCAAAGGATTCTGCGTCACACCACTCCCGCCCCCGCCGTGGAAAACCCCAATAGTCATGCAGCACACCCAACCCCGCGGGAATCTCCTTCCGCGGGGGTGGTGTTTTTGTGTTTTGTGTTTGGTGTTTTGTGTTTTGTGTTTTGGTGTTTCGGTGTCGCCGGCTCGGGCAGGATCAATTTCGCGCAGGTCCAAAACACAAAACACAAAACACAAAACACCAAACACAAAACACCACCCCTCACCGAACCGCTTCCTGATACCGTGCCGCGAGTTCGCCGTGGCCGGAGAAGACTTCGGTGGGGAAGCGGTCGACGAGCAGGCCGTCTTTGATGACGGCGACGTCGCTGGCGTAGGCGGCGACGCTGGGCTCGTGGGTGACCATGACGATCGTCTTGCCGTGCATCACGCAGAGGTCGCGGAGCAGTTCGCAGACGGCCTTGGAGTTGACGCTGTCGAGATTGCCGGTCGGCTCATCGGCAAGGATGACGGCGGGGTCGTTGATGAGGGCGCGGCCGATGGCGACGCGCTGCTGCTCGCCGCCGCTGAGGGCATCAGGCTTGTGGTGGCGGCGGTCGAACAGGCCCAGCGTGCGGATGATCTCGTCCACCCGGTCCCCGATCGGTCGCCCCGCCAGGCGCAACGGCAAGAGCACGTTCTCGCGGGCCGAGAGGGTGGGAATGAGATTGAACGACTGGAACACCAGCCCGATGTGATCGCGGCGGAAGCGGGTGAGCTTCCCGTCCGACATCGGCGCCAGCGCTTCGCCGTCGACGCTGACTTCGCCGCTGTCGGGCTTGGTCAACCCGCCCATGAGGTGCAGCAGTGTGCTTTTGCCCGAGCCGCTGGCGCCCATGATGGCCAGGAACTGCCCGCGATTGACGTCAACCGACACCCCGCGCAACGCCCGCACGTCGCGGCCGCCCTGGCGGTATGTTTTGTGAACGTTCGTGACGTGAAGGGGAGACATTCGGAGGCTAAGAACTCGCCGCATAACGGCGCGGCAGGCGGCCGAGTTTACGAAGCGTCAACAAACGGAGAAAAACTTCACGTTTCGCGCCAAGACTTTCCCCGACGCCCAAATCCTCACACAAGCGATCAAAATCGGGAGTATACGCGAGTTCATCCACGGACCGCCCAATACGGCTGTAAGCGTCGATCAGCCGTTGATCGGCCGATGACAGGGGAGGAAGTTCAATCGCTTCACGCCAAGTCATTAGGTATTCTGCCGACGCATTCTATCCGCTGACGTCCGCGCCGCACCATCCAAGTCAGCAAATAACGAAGTCGCATTGATTGTCATCAAATCGAGCTCAGATAACGCGAAGCGTCTCTGCTCGACTGACCCTGGCAAAACAAACTTGATCAGAGCCGCGTCGAGCGACTCGGCCAGCGGCGGGCGTATACGCGGGACCTTATGAAGATTCCGCGTTGGCGATTCGCGCGGGGATTGAACCGTAGCAGTACCGGATCGTCCACGATGTCATCGGAATGGATCAAGTCCGTCATCCATGCCCGAGTCAGACACCATATTGCCACGTCGCTCCCAACTTGCGTATCGCCGGAGTACGCGAAATAAGCCGCAACATAAGGTGACGTTGTCCAGTCGATCCAAGACGACGCAAGTCCATGATGCCTTGCGAGCAGCGCCAAGGCATTCCCGCTCGGCAGGTCAGTGCCCGGCGTCAGCAGCCCGATCGCTTCGCGCCGAAAATGGGCGAGTAAGTTGTCCTCGTAGCGATCACGTTCGCCGTTGCTGGAAAACGTGCGCGATCGGTCCAATGTTGTTGACAACGACCATGAGGCATCTGACATGCCGCGAAACGCATAATCCCAATCGACCTCGAACTGTGGAAGGGCAGCGGTGTGCCCGATCTGGGCTTTGAATGCATTCCAATCGTCGAATCGCTGCTCAATCATGGCTCTGCCACTCAGACGAGACCCGCCGTCCCCGTCTCGATCGGCGCGCTCACGAACTCGCGCGGGTCGGTCACCTTCCCCGTCAGGGCGCTGGCGGCGACCGTCAGCGGTGACGCGAGGTAGACGCCGGCTTTCTTGTCCCCCATGCGACCGGGGAAGTTGCGGTTGGTGGTGCTGATGCACTGCAGCGGCTGGTTGAGCCGGCCGAAGGTGTCGCTCGGGCCGCCGAGGCAGGCGGCGCAGCCGCTGGGGCCCAGCAGGCAGCCGGCGTCGGCGAGTACCTCTTCGATGCTCTTTTCGCCCGGCGCCTTCGGCTGGCCGCGCAGGTTCAGCACCTTCATGTCCTGGTGCACTTCGGTGCTGCCGGGCACGACGTAGGTGGGGATTTTGACCTTGTTCCCGTTCAGGATGTTCGCGGCCATGATCATGTCGGTGATCTTGCCGCCGGTGCAGCTGCCGATGTACGCGCGATCCAAAACGACGTCGCTGCAGTTGCGGGCGGTGTCTTTGTTGTCCGGCGAGTGCGGCTTGGCGACCATCGGCTCCATGACGCTCAGATCCCATTCGTACTCGGCGATGTACTTCGCGTCAGGGGCCTCGACCGGCACGTCCCAGTTCGGGCGGGTGCTGCGCTTGCGGACGTAGGCGAGAGTCTTTTCGTCGACGTCGCAGATGCCGTTCTTGCCGCCGGCCTCGATGGCCATGTTGGTGAGCGTCATGCGGTCTTCGAGGCTGAGGCTCGCGACGCCTTCGCCGGTGAAGTACATGCTGCGGTAGGTCGCGCCGTCCACGCCGATCTCGCCGATGACGGCCAGGATCAAATCCTTGGCCGTGAGGTAGGGCGGGATCTGCCCGTGGAAGGTGAACTTCATCGTCGGCGGCACCTTGAGCCAGGTCCGGCCGGTGCCGAGCACGAACGCCGCGTCGGTGTTGCCGACGCCCGTGGCGAACATGCCGAACGCCCCGGCGGTGCAGGTGTGGCTGTCGGTGCCGAGCATGATCTCGCCGGGACGGACGTGCCCCTCTTCGGGTAAGGCTTTGTGGCAAACGCCTTTATAGCTGGTCTTCGTCGGGTCGCGGTAAGGCGAGGGCATGCCCGGGTTCATCGAGACGAATTCCGGGTCGTAGTAGTATTTGAGATTCTGCTCTTTGACGAAATCCCGCAGCGTCTGCACGTTGCGGTGGCATTTTTCGTCGGCGGTGAAGATGTAGTGATCCGGGATGACCACAACACGGTCGCCGTCCCACACCTTGGCCTGGCGGCCGAACTTCTCGTGGAAAATGCCGATCGTGCCCGGGCCGCAGACGTCGTGGGTCATGAGCACGTCGACGTCGACCCACACGTTCTCGCCGGGCTCGACGCGGTCGCGCCCGGAATGCTTTGCCAGAATCTGCTCGGTCATCGTCATGCGGGCCATCGTCACGGTCTCCTAAAAGCGGAACGGGGAGTGTAGCGAAGTTGTACGTCAGCGGGTAGTGCGGGGTTTGGTCCGGCCGTCTGCCTTATCACATCAAAACGCCTTTCTGGTCCCTCCCCTGCGGGGGAGGTTAGGTGGGGGCGGGCGGCTGCCTTATCGCAAGGAAGCGCAATCACGCTCCGGCCCTCTCCCTACCCTCTCCCGGAGTACCGGGCGAGGGGTTTGGCTCTCGGGCGGCAGTGAGCCGCTATTGCATATCGTTGGCCGCCCCCACCCGGCCTCCCTGTGGGGGGACCGGACCGGCGTTTCGCATCTTTGCATGCGTCCCGGTATCCTCGCGCGGCCCATGAAGCTTTCGATCGTGATCCCCGTCTACAACGAGGCCGGCACCATTCACGAACTCGTCGGCCGGGTCGTGACGGCCCGGCTGCCCGACGGGATGGACCGCGAGATCATCTGCGTTAACGACTGCTCGCGCGACGGCACGGCCGCGCGGCTCGACGAACTGCCGGCGGCCTTCCCCGGCACGCACTTCGTCATCCACCATAAACCCGTCAACGAAGGCAAAGGCGCGGCCCTGCGCGACGGCTTCAAAGACGCCACCGGCGACCTCGTGCTCGTGCAGGACGCGGACCTGGAATACGACCCCGACGATTACATGAAGCTGCTCGAGCCCATCGTCGAGGGCAAGGCCGACGTCGTCTACGGCAGCCGGTTCATCGGCGAGCCGCACCGCGTCTTGTATTACTGGCACACGCTCGGCAACAAGTTCCTCACAACGCTGAGCAACATGTTCACGAACCTGAATCTGACCGACATGGAAGTGTGCTACAAAGTCTTCCGCCGCGACGTGCTGACGGCGATCCGGATCAAGTCCAACCGCTTCGGCTTCGAGCCCGAGATCACGGCCAAGATCGCCAAGATGCGCCCGCGCCTGCGCATCTATGAAGTCGGCGTGGCGTACTACGGCCGCAGCTACGAAGAGGGGAAAAAGATCACCTGGAAAGACGGCGTGAGCGCGATCCGCTGCATCGTGAAGTACGCGTTTACGGACTGAGGACGCAGTTCGCATGCAATCACAACGTGCCGACGCCGGCCAACGAACCTCCCCTCCCCCGAGGGAGGGGGAGCGGACGCAGAAAGCCGTCGTCGGCGATCAGTGTGCATTCATTGCAACTCGGCACCCGCTACCCCTCACCCTACCCTCGCCCTCAAGGGGAGAGGGATTTGCATTGCCGCGACTGCGGATTGCCATTGCATGCTCTGGCGGACGTCATTTCATGCCTTCATCGTGAACCGCTCGCGGTACGCCCCCGGCGTCATCGCCACGGCTTTGCGGAAGACGACGCTGAGATAGCTCGCCGACGCGAAGCCGCTGGCCGTGGCGACCTGGGGCAGAGCGAGCTCGGTGTCGACGAGCAGCCCTTTCGCGCGATCGATCCGGCAACGCAGGATTTCGTCGAGGATCGAGCGGCCCAGCGCTGCGCGGAAGCGGCGCTCGAGCTGGCGCCGGCTCAGCGGCACTTCCGACAAAACGTGCTCGACGCCGATCGGGCGGCCGGCGTGGGCGTGGATGAACCGCATCGCGTCGGCAACACCGCTGTCGTCGATCGCCAGCAGGTCGGTCGATTGCCGGGTAATCACGCCCGTCGGCGGCACGAGCGTCGGCGGCGGGGCGGGGTCGGTTCTCCCGCTCATCATCGCTTCGAGCATCGCCGCGGCCTCGAAGCCGATCCGCTGGCGGGCGGTGTTGACCGTCGACAGCGGCGGATACGCCAGGCTCTGCACGAGCTCGTCGTTGTCCACCCCCAGCACCGCCACATGATCCGGAACCTTCCAATGCCGCTCGCGGCATAGCTCCAGCGCCGCCAGCGCCGCCCCGTCGTTGCACCCCATCACCGCGATGGGCTTTTCGCCGACCGCCAGAAGCGAAGTCAGCGTCGCTTCGTCCGTCGCCAGCGACGAATCGAACCCCGATTCGCGCACCCGCGCCGCGAACCCGCTATGCCGCAATTTCACGAACCGCCGGTCGTCGGGCGCGTAGAAGACGAAGTGCCGGTGCCCACGGCGGATGAAGTAATCCGCCCCCGTGCGCCCGACCGCGACGTCGTCGCTGACGACCGACGGAAAGCGTCCGGCCGGCAGGGCACTGCTGACATTGACCACCGGCGTGCCGGCCGCCGCGAGCGACCGCACCTGCTGCGGCGTCGCCGCCTGCACGATCAGCCCGTCGAAATCCTTCAGCCGCCCAAAGACGTGCAGCCCGTTCACGCCCTGCAGCCGACACGTCCATGCCCGGGCATTGGCATAGCTGGTAATCCCCCGGATCACCCCGCGCGAGTAGCCGCCGACGTTGTTCACGATCACGCCGACGGAGAGATTTTTGGTAGGGGTACGCATGGCGTTTGGTGCGAACATCCGGTCCCGTCTCCCGTGTACTCACCGGGGAGGGCTAGGGAGGGGGCCTTCTAACGACTCCAAGCGTCATACGTCCAAAGCCCCCACCCTGCCCTCCCCCGGAGTACCGGGAGAGGGGCAAACCGAACGCCGTTTCGCCGCACGCGCTCTCGTGTCGCAAAATTAAAACGCTTTTCCGCAAACTTCAATCGCACGCCCGGCGCGCCGATCATAACTTGGTAGGCCTACAGGAGTCTGATTCATGCGCGTGTTGATCACCGGCGGCGCCGGCTTTTTGAGTTCCCACCTGACCGACTTGCTGCTGGAGCAGGGGCACGAAGTCGTCGGCATCGACAACTTCATTACCGGACGCGAAGAGAACATCGCGCATCTGAAGGACGCGAAAAACTACAAGTTCATCAAAGGCGACGTCATCGAGCCAATCCGGATCGACGGCCCCGTCGACCGCATTTACCACATGGCCAGCCCCGCGTCGCCGATCGGCTACGTCAAGCACCAGGTCGCCACGCTGAAGGTCAACAGCCAAGGCACGTGGAACTGCCTGGAACTCGCCCAGGCGAAGAACGCCCGGTTTCTGATGGCCAGCACGAGCGAGTGCTACGGCGACCCGGCCGTCCACCCGCAGCCCGAGAGCTACTGGGGCAACGTCAACCCGATCGGCATGCGCAGCATGTACGACGAGGCCAAGCGCTTCAGCGAGGCGTGCACGATGGCGTACCACCGCGAGCGCGGCGTCGCCACGCGACTCATCCGCATCTTCAACACCTACGGCCCGCGCATGGACCCGCACGACGGCCGCGTCGTCATCACCTTCATCAAGCAAGCGCTGCACAACGAGCCGCTGACGGTCTTCGGCGACGGCAAGCAGACGCGCAGCCTCTGCTACGTCAGCGACCTCATCCGCGGCATCAACTTGGTGATGGAAAGCGACTTCGTCGAGCCGATCAACCTCGGCAACCCGCACGAGCTGACGATCTACGACATCGCCAAGGAAATCCTCGCACTCATCCCCCAGAGCACGAGCACGATCGTCCACAAAGAGATGCCGCCCGACGACCCGAAGATCCGCAAGCCGGACATCACCCGGGCGAAGAAGATTCTGGGCTGGGAGCCGACGGTCTCGCGCAGCGACGGGCTGAAGAAGATGATCGATTTCTACCGCGACCGGTTGGTGTGAAGGCGATCAGTGGAGGCTCGAATGAAATACAAAACGCTCGCAAGAATCGCGCTGCGGTTGCTCGGCGTCTATTTCATCGCGGATAGTTTATTCACGCTTTCGTTTCGCGCAATCAATTTGGTCGAGTGGTACACCGGCATCTTCGGTGTAGGTTTCCAAGGTCAGACAACCCACATGATGATCGCCAACATCCTTCCGCAATTTGTAAGGCTGGCGATTGGCCTATATTTTTTCTATGGCGGGCGTTGGGTGATCGATAGAATCGTTCCATCTAACCGCCCGTACTGTCCCGAATGCGGGTATGACCTGACAAGAAACCCGACCTATCAATGTCCTGAGTGCGGCACAATGATCCCAGCGGAGGTGCTGCGGAACATCAACGCGAGTTGATTTCAAACAACACGTCGTGTTCGTGACAGACGACGCATTATTTGTTTACCAAGCCGTCATTCGCCCCGAACCGCTCGATCAGCCAAGCCACCGCCAGCAGCCACACCATCGGCAAGGTCGCCATCGGCGCGGGAGATGCCGACCACCAGTTCAGCAGCGCCCCCAGCGCCACCACCGCCGGCCAGGCCAGCAGGGCCGGCAGCAGAACCTGGTGACGCAATGTCGGCCTCGGACGTTGGGGGGCGTGCAGTCGAATTCGGTCCTCCTCGCAAACCCAGCGGCCACCGGCAAGAGCAGGCGGCCCGGACATGTGCCACGTTCATCGGCCGCGCGGCGGATAAAGGGCTAACTCGGCGCGGGGCCGATAAGACCCGGTTTCTTAGCCCGTAAACGCGGTCGCCGTGGCGCGGTTTTTGCCGGTTTCGTTTCATTGCTTTCAAGCGGAATGAAATTTGCCGCCATCGAGATGCCTTCGTATATTTCAGTACTTACTGAAAAGCCAGGAGCCACTATGACGATGACACTCGACCGCGAACCCGTTCTGTACGTCCCCCACACCGTCGAGCCGACGCTGCTGCGGGTGCAGGACGACTTCATCCGCAAATGGGGCGAGATGGGTCAGGTCTGGGGCATTAACCGCACGATGGCCGAGATCCACGCGCTGCTGTTCATCACTGCCCAGCCGCTGTGCACCGACGACGTGATGGCCCGGCTGCACATCAGCCGCGGCAACGCGAGCATGAGCTTGCGCGGCCTTGTCGACTGGGGCATCATCCGCCGCATGCACCGCCGCGGCGAGCGGCGGGAGTATTTCGAGAGTCTCAGCGACGTGTGGGAGATGTTCAGCATCATCGCCGCCGAGCGCAAGCGCCGCGAGATGGACCCGGTGCTGCAGACGATCCAGGACTGCATCAAAGCCCTTGAGCCCACGCAGATTGGCAAGCTTGCCAAGGACGACGCCGTCCTGCGCACCCGCAAACGCCTGGACGACATGGAAGAGTTCATGGGCGTGACGAACAAGCTCTTTCAGCAGTTCATCGCCAACGCCAAGAGCGGGTTGAACAAGGTCGTGCGGGTGCTGTTGAAAGCGTTGTAGGATTAAGCCGGCGATGCCGACGGACACTGTCTTTTCCGGTCGTTCAGCGGCCCGGCGACCGTGGTCCCTTCCCGTCTCTGTCAAAATAGAAGGAAAAGCCTGCAAAAGTCGGACCTGTCCGCTAAACTGCCGGCCACACTTCAAAGGGAGACACGTCATGCTTCGTCAATCGATTTTCGCCACGGCCCTCGCCCTGGGATTGCTCGCACCCCTCACGCCGCCCCCGGCACTGGCCGAGGAAATGGGCGACGACGCCAAGCCGGCGGAAAAGAAGGAGACTGAGAAAGCGGACAAGGCCGACAAGCCGAAGAAGACGATTAAGCTCAGCGGCTTGTGGGCGAAGCTCACCGATGTCACCGACGAGCAAAAAGCCAAGATCAGCGCCCTGCACCGCAAGGCGCTGGCCGACAAGCGCCAGATCGAGGAGCAGGAAGAAATCGACATCCTCGCCACGCTGACCGACGAGCAGAAGAAGCAATACGAAACGCTCAAGGAAGAAGACGCGAGCAAGCGGAAAGAGACCGCCGCCAAGCGCAAGACCGACACGGAAAAGCCAGCGGAAGAAAAGGACTGACCGCCGAGCGGCGGTGAGCGCCATCTCGGTGCCGTAGTTGGCCCGGCGACACTGATCGCGCCGTGCCGCGGAACACACTGCGCTCTTGGGTAATCGCAGTCTGCAGTACGCGAAAAAGCGCGTTTCTCCGGTTCCTCCCCCTCCGGGGGAGGCTAGGTGGGGCTGCAACAACATGCAATAGCCGCTTGCTGACGCCAGAGAACCAAACCCTTCGCCCGGTACCCCGGGAGAGGGTAGGGAGAGGGTAGGGAGAGGGCCGGAGCCTCTAGGCGTTTCATTGCGATGAGGCACCCGCCCGCCCCCACCTAGCCTCCCCCGCAGGGGAGGAACCGGATGCGCGCTTCACTGTGATGAGGCGGCCGCCCGTCCCCACCTGACCTCCCCCGCAGGGGGAGGGACCGGAGAGAGGCGAATCGTTTTGATGAGGTGTCGGCGGCCGCACCTTCCCTGCCCTCTGCCGGGTATGGGGAGGATTGCCTCCGGCGCGGCGTTCCAGCCGGGCCCGGAACGAAAAAACCGCGGCCTCGGGGCCGCGGTTGAGAGTCATCGTCACAAGGCCGTCGGCGGCTGTTAATCCCGCAAATCTTTGCCTTTGCTGATCATCGTCCGGCCGGCGGTGCGCTTGGCTTCGCCTTCGGCGATCATCGTTTCGCCTTGCGTGCGGTTGCCCTGGTCGCGCAGCGTGCGGCCTTGGGCGATCATCGCTTCGCCTTCGGCTTCCATGCCCTCGCCGCGCTTGATCATCAGGCCGGCGTCTTCCATCCGGTCGGCCTTGCGCAGCGTGCGTTCGCTTTCGGTTTCGTTGGCACAGCCGGTGGTGGCGACAGGCATCAGGCCCAGAGCGAGGGCGAGTGCGGCAGTGGTAAGGGTGCGGTACATGGCGTCTCCTTGTTGGGAAGCAGAATCGCCTCCGCACGATTCTAGGCCGCGGTCCGCCGGCCCGCCGGCCCGCCGCCCGTGACGCCGCGCCGGCGGCCACTATTTTGCCAGCAGCACGCGCTCGACGAAGCCCGTATCGACTTCCCCGCGGCGGAATTGCTCGTTGTCCATGATCTGCAGTTGCAGGGGGATCGTGGTCTTGATCGGGTCGATGTGGAACTCGTTCAGCGCCCGCTTGATCGCGGCGATGGCCTCGTCCCGGGTAGGGCGGTGGACGATGAGCTTGCCGATCATGCTGTCGTAATTCGGCGGGATTTTGTAGCCGGCGTAGACGTGGCTGTCGAACCGCACGCCGAACCCGCCGGGCACGCGCAGCGACGTGATCGTGCCGGGGCTGGGGGCGAAGTTGCGGGCCGGGTCTTCGGCGTTGATGCGGACTTCGATCGCGTGCCCGGTCTGCTTGACGTCCTTCTGACTGAAGCTCAGCGGCAGGCCGGCGGCGACGCGGATCTGCTCTTTGATCAAATCGATGCCGGTCACCATTTCCGTTACCGGGTGCTCGACCTGGATGCGGGCGTTGACTTCGAGGATGTAGAAATTCTTGTTCTCGTCCACGATGTACTCGACCGTGCCGGCATTGTAATAGCCGGCGGCTTTGATGAGGCGGACGGCCGAGGCGCATAACGCCTCGCGCGTTTTCTGGTCGAGGATCGGCGACGGCGACTCTTCGACGAGCTTCTGGTGGCGGCGCTGCATCGTGCAGTCGCGCTCCCACAGGTGCACGGCGTTGCCGTGCTGGTCGGCGATGATCTGCACTTCGACGTGCCGGCCGAACTGGATGTACTTTTCGATGAAGACCGTGGCGTTCTTAAACGCCTTCTCGGCCTCGAGCCGGCACTGGTTCAGGCCGCTGCGCAGCGTCGCCTCGTTGTGCGCCACGCGCATCCCGCGCCCGCCGCCGCCGGCGGCGGCTTTGATGATGACGGGGTAGCCGATTTCGTTGCAGAGCTTGACGGCTTTTTCTTCGTCGTCGACTTCGCCGTCGCTGCCGGGGACGGTGGGCACCTTGGCCTTGCGGGCGAGTTTTTTGCACGCGACTTTGTCGCCGATCGCCGCCATCGCGCTCACCGGCGGGCCAATGAACTCGATCTTGCAGCTGCGGCACACTTCGGCGAAGTGCGCGTTCTCGGCCAGAAAGCCGTAGCCGGGGTGGATGGCGTCGACGTCGGTGATCTCCGCCGCGGCGATCAGACGCGGGATGTTCAGGTACGAATCGCTTGCCGGCCCTTCGCCGATGCAGATCGCGTCGTCGGCAAGCTTGAGGTATGCCGCTTCCTTGTCGGCGGTGCTGTAGACGCACACGGTCTGAATGCCCATCTCTTTGGCGGCACGCAAAACGCGAAGGGCGATTTCACCACGGTTGGCGATCAGGATTTTTTGGAACATGTCGGGGGCAGGGTTCAGGGTTCAGGGTTCAGGGTTCAGGGAAGCGGCGGTGTTCGAGCGTCAGGTTGCGCTCCAGGGTGCGCTCCAGGCCGTTAAGCATTCTGATGCATTCATGGTAGCGGTCCCGGAGCCCTTCATAAGTTGCCGTTGCCAGGTATCGCTTACGCAGCGCGATGAATAGGTGATGCACAGATTCCAACGCTTCGCCGCGCGCGCGGTTGACGCCTTCGATTTTGTTCCGCAGGTGCCGGTCGCTGTGCTTTTCGGCAAGGTTTGCGGGCGCGCTATTCGACGACCGGCGGAGTTGTGACGCAAGCTCGAAACGCTCTTCGATGGGCCAACTTCGCGTCAGCGTACAAACCTCGATGTGCAGGTCGCACAGTCGCTGATAGACGACGAGATCTTCGACGCGCAGAAAATCGCCCACGCCTTCCCTCCTGAACCCCGAACCCTGACCCCTGAACCCTCCTCAAGGCTTCACCAGAAAGAGGACTTGTCCGAACTCCACGGGCTTGCCGTCCTCGGCCAGCACCTTCGTGACCGTGCCCTTGGCCTCGGCCTTGATGTTGTTGAAGACTTTCATCGCTTCGATGATGCAGACGTCGGTGTCTTCGTTCACGGTCGTGCCGACGCTGATGAACGGCTTGGCGTCGGGCGTCGGGCGGGCGTAGAACGTGCCGACCATCGGGCTCTTGATCGCGACCAGGTCGGCGGTGTCGTCGACGGGAGCGATGGCGGCGGCGGCTGGCTGGGGGGCGGGGGCGCTCGGCCGCGGGGCGGCGTCCTGGGCGGCGTAGGTGACTTGCCCGCCGCGGCGGAGCACGACGCGCTGCTCGCCGTCCCGCAGGGCGATCGTGCTCAAGTCGTTGTCGCTCATGAGCTTGATGAGCTGCTGCAGCAGGGCGGGGTTCATCGGGCCGACCTGCGTCGGCCGCGCGGCCGCAGGCCCGGATTGTTTACTTGCTTTACTGGGTTTTTTGGATGCCAAGGCGGATGCCCTCGAAAGGTTCACTCTTCCTCCCCCACCGGCGCAGGCCGGCAGGCGAGCCGAGGGTTGAGGATACGCGGGGGCCGGCGGGGGTGTCAAAATGCGGGCGGGCGCGGGGCGAGCGCCGGATCGCCCCGAACACCGCGTATCGCCGCCAATCCGGTTCCTCCCCCACCGGGGGAGGTTATGTGGGGGCGGCCAACAACTTGCCAGTAGCGGCTCGATGCCGCCAGAGAACCAAACCCCTCGCCCGGTACTCCGGGAGAGGGTAGGGAGAGGGCTGGGCGTGAAGGTGCTTCCTTGCGATGAGGCGACCGCCCGCCCCCACCTAACCTCCCCCGCAGGGGAGGGACCAGACGTAGGCGATTGATTGCGTTGAGGTGCCCCCGTTCCCACCTAGCCCCCGCAGGGGAGGAACCGAAACGTTGGCGCCTTGTTGCGGTCACACCACCGGCGTGGCCGGCCGGCCGGCGCGGGCGCGGCGGCGGTCGGCGAGGTCGATCGCCATCTCGATCGCGGCGCGCATCGATCCGGGGTTGGCGCGGTTGCGGCCGACGATGTCGAACGCAGTGCCGTGGTCAGGGCTCGTGCGGATGATGGGCAGGCCGACGGTGATGTTCACCGCGCGGTCGAATGCCAGCAGCTTCACCGGGATCAGCCCCTGATCGTGGTACAGCGCCACGACCGCGTCGAACTTCCCGTCCCGGGCGGCGAGGAACACCGTGTCGGGCGCGTACGGCCCGGTCGCGTCGATGCCCTGTTCGCGGGCCATCGAAATCGCCGGGGAGATGATGCGCTCTTCTTCGTCGCCGAACTGCCCGTTCTCGCCCGCGTGCGGGTTCAGGCCGCAGACGGCGATGCGCGGCTTTTCGATGTCGAACCATTCGACGAGGGCCTTGTGCAGCATCTCGATCGGGTGAAACACCGCGCCAATGTTCAGCCGGCCCCACAGGCTGTTGAGCGGCACGTGCACGGTCGCCAGGATCACCTTCAACGGCCCGCCGGCGAACATCATCGCGTACTGCCGCGTCCCGGTGCGCTCGGCGAACAGTTCGGTGTGGCCGGGATAGTTGTAGCCGGCCTGCCGCCAGCTTTCCTTGCAGATCGGCGCGGTCACGACGGCGTCGACGATGCCGGATTTCGCCGCGGCGATCGCGTCGAGGCAGAACCGCATCGACGCCGTCCCGCCGATCTTGCTGGGGCCGCGCACGGTGTTGCCCAGGAGCGAGAATTCGTCGGCGTCGTCGTAATCGACCACCACCACGTCGTGCCCGTAATGCTGCGGCTTGCCGCTGGCGGCGTCGCGCCACCAGAAGACGTCGAGCTCGCACAAGTCGGCGGCGTAGTTCAGGATCTCGTTCATCCCGTACACGATGAACCGCGCCCGCCGGCGCAGCGACGCATCGCTAAGGGCTTTGACGATCACTTCCGCGCCGATGCCGGCGGGGTCGCCCATGGTGATGGCGAGGGTGGGTCGGTGGTGTTCTGACATCACGTTTGCGCCGCGGCGTGGCCGCGCTGTTCAAGAAACGTCACGATCTGCTTGGCCATCATGTCGCATTCTAGGTTGAAGCGGTACCCGAGGTCACGGTCGGCGAGCGTGGTCAATTTCAGCGTCGTCGGGATGAGGGCCACGTCGAACGACCGGCCGTCCACCGCGGCGATCGTGAGCGAAACGCCGTCGACGCTGATCGAGCCTTTGGGCGACAGATATTTTGAAAGCGCTGTTGGCGCCTCGATCGTGAACCGCCACTCAACGTCCGAAGCCGCTTTGCGGCTTAGCACACCCACCCCGTCGACGTGGCCCTGCACGAAATGCCCGTCGATGCGGTCACCTACGCGCAGCGACCGCTCGACGTTGACCGCGTCGCCGGCGCGCAGGTCGCCGAGGTTGGTTTTGCTCAGCGTTTCGACGACCACGTCGAAGTGGAGGGCATCGTCGTCCATCGCCGCGAGCGTAAGGCAAGTGCCGTTGACGGCGATCGACTCGCCGAGGGCAAAAAGTGGTGTAGGCGTCTCGCCCGCACTTAATCCATTTTTCAATGCGGGCGAGACGCCCACGCCACTGGAAAACGCGCCAAGAGGCAGCGAAAGCCGCCGTCCGCCGGCGTGATCGCGGGCGGCGGAAACGGGGGCGACGAGTTGGACGATTCCGGTAAACATCGCTCCCGCGTATCGTCGCCGGGTATGCGACAACTGCAAGACATGACGGTCGTCATCACCGGGGCGTCGGCGGGCATCGGCGAGGCACTGGCCCGATTGCTGGCGGCGCGCGGCGCGAGGCTCGTGCTGGCGGCGCGGCGGGGGGAGAAGCTCGAAGCGCTCAACGCCCAACTCGGCGGCGGGCACGTCGTCGTCGCGTGCGACGTGGCAAGCGAAGCCGACTGCCGCCGGCTCGTCGACACCGCCGCCCGGCTCGGCCGGATCGACACGTTCGTCGCCAACGCCGGCTACGGGCTGTACCGAACCGTCGACGCCACGACGCCGCAGCAGGTGCGCGAGTTGTTCGCCACCAACGTCTTCGGCACGACCGACTGCTGCGGCTTCGCCGCCGCGGTGATGGCCCGCCAGGACCCGCGCGACCGCTTCCGCGGGCAGCTGATGATCGTCAGCAGCGCCGCCGCCCGGCGCGGCGTGCCATACCTGGGCATCTACAGCGGCACAAAGGCCGCGCAGCTCGCCATCGCCGAGGCGATGCGCGTGGAACTCAGGCCGCGGCGGATTGCCGTGACGAGCGTACACCCGGTGATGACCACGACCGACTTCGGCCGCGTCGCCGAGACCGGCGGCGTGACACTGCCGCGCGGCGGCACGTTCGTCGCGCAGACCGTCGCGCACGTCGCCAAGCGCATGGCCGCCGCGATCGCGCACCCGACGGCCGAAGTGTGGCCGCACCGCGGGTCGCGCCTGCTGCTGGGCTTCGGCACGCTCATGCCGCGCGTAATCGACCGGGGACTGGCGCGGTACCGGGACAAAGTCGACCGCGCAAACGCCGGCCCGCCGCCCGCCGGAAAAGCCTAGCGGGACCGAACGCTCCGCCGTCCTCCCCCGTACTCGGGGGAGGGCAGGGAGGGGGCAGTCGCGGACGCCGCATTGCAAGCAAACGCCGCTCTGGTTCCTCCCCTACCGGGGGAGGTTAGGTGGGGGCGGCCGGACGCCTCATCGCCATCAAGTGCCTCGGTGCCCTCCGCGAAGCCACGCGGAAGGTGCGTCTTCTGCGTGCACCGTATTGGACCATTCGATTGTTAGAAATGCTGCGACATCGCGATTCGGCGTCCGCGAGCGCCCCCTCCCTGCCCTCCCGCTTACGGGGGAGGATGCGCGATTCAATGGGTTACGGTGACAGGCCCGCCCCTCTCTGTAAGCAAGGGATCGAGCAAGCACTATCAAGCCGCGGCGGGATAACCGGGGCGCTCGCCGAAGCCCCGGAGGTCGCGGAGGTGTTTGACGGCGAACCACATCACCAACCCGGTGGCGGATACGGCGAGGCCGATGCACATGCTCAGCGTCAGCGGGCCGAGGACGGCGGGCTCAACGCGCAGGCCTTCGATGAGCGTGCGGGTGATTCCTTCGAGCACCATCATCAGCGCAAAGCCTCGGCCGGGCATGCCGTAGAGCGAGAAGTACGCGGTCGTGACCGCGGCGATCAGCAGGGCGGTGATCGTGCTGATGAGCTGCGTGTTCAGCACGCGCAGCGAGCGCTCGCCGGCGGCGATCGGCGCCAGGGCGGGATCGGCGGCGGCTTCCTTCGCGGTGACGGGGCGCCCACGGCCGGTGACGGGATCGATGCGGTACAGGCGCAAGTTGGGCGTGAGTACGCCGTCATGCACGTGCTCTAGGTACGGCCCGGATTGATACGGGAACGTCACTCCCACCGGCGAGCGCACCTCGGCGACTTCGCCCCAGCAGCAGCCGTTGAGGAAGCACCCCACGCGGCCCAGCGCCAGGCCGATCATCAGGCACGGGGCGATGATGTCCATCCCGCGCAGGATCGGGATTTTTCGCAACAGCCCCCAGACGATCAGCGTCGGCGTCGCCAGCAGAAACCCGCCGTAGTAGACGAGCCCGCCGCTGGTGAGATTGATCGCACTCAGCACGTTGTCGACGAAGCTGCCGCCAGTGAATTCGTGGAAGTTCTGTAGGACGTACACGATCCGCGCCCCGATCAGCCCGCTCACCAGGGCCAGGATGCCCGCGGTGACGAACAGCTCGCCGTCGATCCCGCTGCGCCGGGCGAGGAACTTGGCCAGCTGCATCGCCAGCAGCAGCCCGATCACCAGCAGCAGGCCGTAGCTGTGGAGCGTGAAATTGACGAACGGGATTTTGAAGAGTTCGGGGTGCATAGGTGGAAGGGGATAGGGTAGAGGGGTCAGGGGATAGGAAGACGGGGTGTCGCATTGACTAACCACTATCCCCTTTACACTATCCCCTCATCCCGGGTTCACCGTGTGATTGTCGATGAGGCGCGTCATCCCCACGCGGGCGGCGATCGCGCAGGTGACGGGGCGGTCGAAGGTCTCGGCGGTCTTGAGCGTGTGCGGGTCGACGGCGGCGACGTAGTCGATCGACAGCGGCACATGGCCGAGCTTGCCGACGTCCAGCAGCGTGCGCTGCATCGTCGCCACGAGGCGCGCCGTCACCTGCGCGCCGGCGTCGTACTCGGCCTGGGCGTTGAACAGCGCCCGGCTGATCGACAACGCCCGTGCCCGCTCGTCGGCCGACAAATAACGATTGCGGCTGCTCATCGCCAGGCCGTCTTCTTCACGCAACGTCGGACAGCCGACCACCTGCACGGGGAAATCCAGCGCCTGGGCCATTGCTTCAATGACGCGCAACTGCTGGAAATCCTTTCGCCCGAAAAGGGCGAACTGCGGCTGCACGATGTTGAACAGCTTCGCCACGACCTGGCACACGCCCGCGAAGTGCCCCGGCCGGTGCCGGCCTTCGAGCGTGCCGGTGAGCTCGGGCATGTCCACCGCCGCCAGCGCCTCGCCGGGGCGGTACATCTCCGCCGGCTCGGGCAGAAAGACCATCTCCACGCCTGCGTCCTGGCACATCGCCAGATCGGCTTCGAGCGGCCGCGGGTACTTCGTGAAATCCTCGCGTGGGCCGAACTGGGTCGGGTTGACGAAGATGCTCACCGCCACGTGCCGCGCCAGTGCGCCGGCGACATCGATGAGCGATCGGTGCCCCGCGTGCAGGGCCCCCATCGTCGGCACGAGCGCAACGCCCCCCAGCCGCCCGCGGGCGGCGCGAAATTCGGCGATCGTGCGGTAAACCGTCATCGGCCCATGAGCATAAAGGATTGTCTCGCGCGATCAATCGACACTCTGCCGTGGTGCCCGCCGGGCCTGCCTCGCAAAATGCCGGGGGCGGCTGACGCATGTGTGATCGTGGCGTGGGCGTCCCGCCCACGTTCGAGTGAAGCTCGCAGCGCTCTCGTTATTTCACGGCCAACGTGGGCGAGAGGCCCACGCCACAGATGCCGCTGCGCAAAGGGCCATTTTGGTTCACGGATAGGGTAAGCGATCGCTGCTCTAGCCGAGTCGATACGTGACGGCTTATCATGCGGACGGAAGGAAGCCAGTATGCTCAACGATATCGGCGTGCCGCCCCTGCCGCCCCGTGACGATTCCTCGCCACCTGGCCACCCGCCCGGCCCGCCGGTCGGCCCTGCGGCGTCGGCCGGGAGAACACACGCCACGGCGTCGACGACGCCCCGGCCCGGCTATCTGCCGCACGCGGGCGACGTGATCGTCAACGGCACGCCAGTGGTCTTGAACCCGCCGGTGGAACCGGACATCGCCAACGATACGCCCCGCGCGCACGTCGAAGACCGTCAGCCCGGCCGCCACCACGCCCGCACCGTCGGCGATGAAACCAAGATCGATCCCATCTACGCCATGCCGATGGAAGACCGCGGCAGCACGTTCAGCATCACGCTGTCGATTGTGGTGATCGTCGTCTTCATCGTGCTGCTGGCGGTCGTGCTGGTGAGCGTCTACCGGTGATGGGAAGGAGTTAGGAGTTAGTGATTAGGAGTTGGTGGAAGACCGATTCAAGCCTTCCCTAACTCCTGATCACTGACTCCTAACTCCATCCCGTCACTCGCCGGCGGGCTGCGTTGACGGCACGAAGCCTTCTTTCTTCATCTGCTCGCGCAGCTCCCGGATCGCCCGCTCGCGGCGGCTTTGCAGGAACTGCCGAACGTCGGGGGGGATTTCGCTTTCGGGCAGCAGGATCTGGGCGCCGTCGATGGTGACGATCGTCACCGTGCGATCCCGCGGTCGGGCGACGGCGGCGGCGGCGGTGTTCCAGACGTAGACGCCGTTTTCGTTGCTGACGTATCCCAGGCCGGTGAAGCCGCTGATGCTCTCCAGCGCCTGGCGCACGCTCACGTTTTCCAGCACGAGCTTGATCGTACGGCTCTCGGCGGGCACGCGCTGCACCGCGCCGGGCTCGATGGTGATCGGTACGCCGCTGCGGCGCGACAGCTCGGTCAGCACCTGGCTCACGTCCACGCCGTTGAAGCGCATCGTGATCGGCTTATCGAGCAGCATGCGCACATGGTCTTCCTTCGGCACGACAAGCACGCTGTTCTGCCACGGGTACCACGTCGCGCGGCTCTGCGCCACGACCGCTTCCAGCGCCGCCATCAGCGTCACGTCGCGCGGCACGCCGACGGTTGCCCCGCCGAGGGATTCGCCGGCGCGGTTCTCGATCGCGAGGGGCAGCTTGAGTTCCTGCAGGCGCGCGTCGATGCGCGTGAGCAGTTCGGTGACGGTGGTGTTGCCGCCCTGGCCGCCCAGGGTGTTGCCCGCCAGGGCGCTAAGCAGGTTGAGATCCTGCACCGTCGCCCGCATGCCCAGGCGCGTCAGGGCCGGTTGCGGCTCGATGAGCAGTTCTTCGCCGGCGACGCGGTAGGTCAGCCCCAGCGTCTGCACGATCGCCGTCAGCGCCGCGCGCAGCGTGTGGGCGCTGATCTTAGTGGTGAGCTTCGTCTGCTCGCCCCACGGCAAGGCGTCGTATGCCGCCCGGCTGACGACGATCGGCACGGCGGTCTTTTCCTTGATCGTCTCGATCGCCTGGGGCAGCGTCGTGTCGACGTCGATCTCCACCAGCCGGTCGAGCTTTTCGTTAATCAGCGCCGAGGTGTTCTGTGCACCGGCGGCAGCGGCGAGGCACAAGGAAAGGGCAAGGGCCATCGCCGGCACGCGGCACGGAGTCGGGTAAGACATGAAGCGTATCCTTGGGTTTCCGTTGGGGCTGCGGTTGACGTTTGGGTCGAGGTTGCTGCAACAGTCTAGCCGCGATCGTCTCAGCTAGTCTTATCGCGTGGGGGACCGGTTCGACTCCGGGCCGGCCGGGTGCCACGGTCTGGTATTCCAGGCTGTGGCGCCCTCTCGAGAGCGTATCGGCGTCAGACCAGGCGCCACGGCCAGGCGTACCTGACCGCGGCGCCCGGCGTTAAGGTTGATGGGACCGCGCTTCAGTACAGCCGCTCTTCGGTCGGCACTGGCGCCGGGGCGTCGGCGGCGCTGATGACCACGCGGGAGGGGCGCTTGACGATGATTTCGTCGGTCAGGCCGGCGGTCATGCCGCGATCGACAAGCCGTTGGCTGGGGCCGATGACGATCTCGATCTTGCCCGGCGTCGCGGCGGTCTCGGCGGCGGGGCCGGCGACGAACAACTGCCCGGCCACTGCCGGCGGCGCGGCCGGCCCGCCGCGGTCGGACAAGATCACCGCCGCCGTCGTCGCCCCGATCACCGCCACGGCCGCCACGGCCACGCGCTTGCGCCACGACGAATGCGCCTGCGCCGGGGCCGTCGGCAGCCGAATCGGCTGCGGCAGGTGCGCGTCTTCGGCGTCGACTGCCGCCGACAGCCGCGCCGCGAAGGCGTCGAAATCGATCGCCGGCAACACGCGCGACTCGCGCAGGTTCGCGTCCAAGTGCGCGTAGTGCGTCGCCAGCAGCCGCGCCTCGGGATCGCTGAGCAACCGCGCCTCAACCTCAGTGCGCGTCGGTTCCTCCAGCATCCCGCCGACGAACTCGGCGATCTGGCGTTCGAATTGTTCGCTTGGGGCTGACATGGTTTTGAATCAGTCGAAAGAAAAGAGCAGTTAGGATTCAGGAGCGCATATGGCCGCGAGCGGCTTTGTGCTTCATCCACTAACTTCTAATTCCGAATTACCAACTCCTCTTCACAATACGTCCTTCAACAAGTCCTTCAACTTCTTACGTCCCTGAAACACGTGCCACTTCACCGCCTCGACGCTGCACTCGAGGGCCTCGGCAACCTGCTTCTGCGGCATCTGCTCGACCGTGAACAACAGGATCGCCATGCGCTGCTTTTCAGGCAACTCCGCCAGCGCCGTTTCCAGCCGCACGCCGAGCTGCTTGCCGGCCAGGACGTGCAGCGGGTCGCTGTCGGGGTGGTGCGTCGCCGGGTCGTGGGGCGACGATTCGTCGTCCCGGCCGGCGTCGAGCGAGTACGTCTGGCGGGTCTTACGCCCGCGGCGGAAATTGAGCGAAAGGTTCGACACGATCCGCATCAGCCAGCCGGCGAAGGCTTCAGGCTTTTGCAGTGTGTCGAGCGATTTATACGCCTTAAGGAACGCCTCCTGAACGACTTCCATCGCGTCGTCGGTCGAGCCCAGCAGCCGGTACGCCACGGCCGTCGCCGGCCGCTGGTAGCGTACGATCAAATCATCGAACGCACGCTTGTCGCCCGCGAGCGTGCGCCGCGCCAGCACCCCGTCGTCGGCGGCGTTGGGGTTGCGATGAATCCCTGTAACTGCTTCGTCCGCCACGGGCTCCATTCGATTGGACACGGTCCTCGGCGGGGGGTTAGTTCGCCTGCGGCGCCGATGACAACGCGGCACAGAAGGTGAAGGCGGGGGAGTAGTCGTCCCGTTGCCTTCTTACCGTCTTACCCGCTTACCGTGCATCTTTCCCCAGTTCCTGGACGTACGCCACCACGGCCGCGACGACCGCGTCAGTCGGCTCGCCCGCGTGCTGCTGGATGCGGCGGACGACGGCGGAGCCGACGATCGCGCCGTCGGCGACGCCGGTGAGTTGCCGGACGTGCTGCGGCTTGCTCACGCCAAAGCCTACGCACACCGGAACGCCCGTGAGCGATTTGATTTGCCGGACGTTGTCTTCCACGCCGGCCGGGAGCTGGTCGCGCTCGCCGGTGATGCCGCTGATCGATAGATAGTAGATGAACCCGCTGCAGAGTCTGGCGATCTCGGCCCGGCGGCCCGGCGGCGTGGAGGGAGAGATCAGCAGGATCGTCGCCAGCCCGGCGGCCTGGATCAGGCCGCACACGTTCTGGGCCTCGGGCGGAGGCAAATCGGGCACGATCAGGCCGCTGAAGCCGGCCTCTTTGGCGCGCTTAGCAAAGCGCTCGACGCCGTAGCGATAGACGATGCTGTAACTGACCATCGCGGCCATGGGAACCGCGATCCGGTCCTTGATCGCCGCCACGCCGTCGAAAATCTGGTCGACCTTCAGGCCCTTGAGCAGTGCCTCAGTGAACGCCGCCTGGATGACAGGCCCGTCGGCGACAGGGTCGGAAAACGGAAACCCCACTTCGATCGCCGCCGCCCCCGCCCCGGCCAAGGCGGGCAGAATCGCCAGCGACGTCGCCAGGTCCGGGTAGCCGGCGGCAATGAACGGCATCAGCGCGATCCCGCGCTCGCCTCGGGCCGCGGCGATCGATTCGGCAAACGACGGAACGGTGGCGGTCATGACGAGCGGTTGTCGGGCGGGGGGCGGCGTGTGTCAACCGTTTCCGTCGCCGATGGCGATCCGTACGGGCAATACCGGCACCCGCTGCCGCAGCACGTCCCACGGCGCAGCAGGTAGGCGGCGGTGAACACGTACCGGCCGGCCTCGACGGTGTAGTCGACGTTTTCGATTAGCGGGCCAGAGCAGTTGGCATCTGAATCGGGCATTCACTGGCCATCGAAAAGTATGCGTCTCGTGGCCGCGTGGGTCGATCGTGGCGTGGGCGTCTCGCCCACGTTCGTCGCACAGCGGCGAAAGTTCGATCGCATGACGCCCGAACGTGGGCGAGACGCCCACGCCACAAATACGACGGGCGGTCGGACATACCCGTTGCCGGCCGTTTGAGGAGAGCGACGCGCTTCAACCGCCGCTGGTGCGGCGGGGCACGCCTGTCGGGGCGGAGGAGTTCTTCGTCGAGACGTACCCCGTCTGCCGCGGCGAGGCGGACGGCTTGTGCGAGACGGCCGACTTCGGCCCGCCCGCCAGGGGAGAGCCGGCGGAGAACTTCTGCCCGCCGAGCGACGCCTTGAGCTTCTTGAACGCCGCCGATTCCCCCTGCGAAGCGGCCTGCGGGGCCGACGCGGCTTTGCCGCGGTTGGCCAGGATCGACGCCGCGGCCGACGCGCCGTGGTGATGCACGTTCACCGCCGGCTGCGCCGCGGCCTTGGGGGCTTCGGCCTTGCCTGTCGTGGCCTCGGCGGCTGCCTTCTCGGCGGATTTTTCGGCAGATTTCGCGGTGGATTTCGGTGACGACGCAGCGGGCTTGGTGGTTTTCTTAGCGGCCATGATGGTGGAGAGTATACGCGATCAGGGCCACAACTTCCCCACTATGCGCCGACGCCGCAGCGTGAACGCCACGACGCGGTCACTCGGGCGTCTGCTCCTTCGTCGCGTCGGCGGCGGCGCGTTCGTCGGCAGTCAGGTAGTCCCGCTCGCGGCCTTCGCGGATCGCCGAGACGATCTCCTCCACCGTCAGGTGAAGGCCTTTCACATAGCCGACGTCCAGCGGCGATCTGCCTGGCTTGGTGGTTTCACTCGAGGGCCGGGTAACGCTTAGCGTCAGCGCCGTGCCGTCCGTGCATTCGATTCGCACCTCGCCGTCGGTCTTGGCAATGCGCAAGGCTTCGGCAGGGCGTTGTGTAAAATCGCTTTCGGTTACGGTGCTCATACGGGCCACTCCACGAGCTCAACGCCCATCTGTCCCGCCACGACCCGCATTCTATTGTCTAACGTGAATAACGGCACACCGACCTGACGCGCCGCTGTAAGGACGTATGCGTAGATGTTGAAGGTGCAGCAGCATTCGAGCGATGCAGTGAGATCGACTGGGACTAATTCAAAGTGCATCTTTTGATAGATCGACAGTGACTCGGCTGCCTGTTCTGCTGTCAGTTTCCCCCGACGTACATTCGACGACAGACCGTTACCGATCTCATAGGCCAACGAAGCTGCCGCGAATGCACGGGTGTCACGTGTGCGGTCGACGATCGATCGGCGGATCGGCTCGTCTGTGATGACTGCCATGACGACGGACGCGTCGACAAGAAGCAGGTTGGCTTTCACGCCCGCTCCGCCAGAAGCCGGGCGACTTCGGCGCAGTCCTTATCGCCGCGGCCGGAGAGGTTGACGATGATGATCTGGTCTTTGCGCATCGTCGGCGCCAGCTTCGCCGCCTGCTGGACGGCGTGGCTGGTTTCCAGGGCCGGGATGATGCCTTCGGTGCGCGCGAGCAGTTGGAAGCCTTCCAACGCCGCTTCGTCGCCGATGCACTGGTAATCAACCCGGCCGCTGTCTTTCCAGTACGCGTGCTCGGGGCCGACGCCGGGGTAATCGAGACCGGCGGAGCAGGAGTGGACGAGAGCGGTCTGACCGTCGTCGTCCTGGAGGACGTAGCTGAGGCTGCCGTGCAGCACGCCCGGCCGGCCGGCGCAGATGGCGGCGGCGTGGCGGCCGAGGTCCATGCTCAACCCGCCGGCCTCGACGCCGACGAGCTTGACCGATGCGTCGGCGATGAACGGCGCGAAGATGCCCGCGGCATTGCTGCCGCCTCCGACGCAGGCGATCACCACGTCCGGCAGCCGGCCTTCGGCTTCGAGGCACTGGGCGCGCGCCTCGGTGCCGATCATCGACTGGAAATCGCGCACGATCGTCGGGAACGGGTGCGGACCGACGACGCTGCCGATGATGTAGTGCGTGTGCTCGACGCTGCCCATCCAGTCGCGCATGGCTTCGTTGGTCGCGTCCTTGAGGGTCTTCGATCCGCCGTTGACTTCGATGACATTGGCGCCCATGAGCTTCATGCGGAAGACGTTGAGGTTCTGCCGCCGCACGTCTTCGCTGCCCATGTAAACGTCGCACTGCAGCCCGAAATACGCCGCCGCCGTCGCCGAGGCCACGCCGTGCTGGCCGGCGCCGGTCTCGGCGATGATCCGCTTCTTGCCCATCCGCCGCGCGAGCAAACCCTGGCCGATGGTATTGTTGATCTTGTGCGCCCCGGTGTGGTTAAGGTCTTCGCGCTTGAGGTAGATTTTTGCCCCGCCGAGTTTCTCGGTCAGCCGCTGGGCATAAAACAGCCGGCTCGGCCGCCCGACGAAGTCGTGCAGGATCGCCGCGAACTCGGCCTTGAACGCCGGATCGCTTTTCGCCCGCACGTACTCGTCCTCGAGCGCGTCGAGTGCCGACACGAGCGTCTCCGGCACGTATGTGCCGCCGTATTGGCCGAAGCGGGAAGGCAGGCGCGGGGCGGGGGCGGTGGTGGGCATAAGAACGGATGGTACGAACGGCAGTTTGCGGAGTCTATGCGGCGCCGGCCCGCGCCTGCGACGCGATGATCCTTGCCGGCAGTTGTTGAGCCGGTTTCAGCGGAGACCGAACTCGTCCTGCGATTTCCGCTTCAATGTCAAATGGCGCTCCAGCATCGCGTCCAGCAGGTGGTGCGGAATCCGGAAGTTGGTGGCCTTGAGACGTGCGAACGCCGACGCCAGATCATCCAACACGCCCACGTCGGCGGCGTCGCGAAGGATCGCACCGGTGCGGACGGTTGGAATGCCGCATTCCATCGCCGCTTGCCGTCCCAGAGTCTCATCAATCAGCAACACGTCTGCGGGCAACGACCTCGCCAGACTGATCGCGGCGCGCTCGCCGGCGTCTAGGCCGGGAATGTATTCGACCACCGGCGCTTCTTTGACGATCAGCCATGCGGGAGCAGAAGCGGCGAATCGCTGGACGGCCTGGGCCTGCGTGGTCCGCTGCAGTTCGTCCCGGACTTCAGGCGGAATGACTACATTCCCGAACATTCTCGGCAGGACGTCGGCGTGACCGATCTTGACCAAGGCCACAAACGGCGACGCGTCGGCAACGACAATCATCAGCGATTGGCCCCGCGCAATTTTCTTAAAACTTCGATGTCGGCTTCGTACTCGGCCAACGTGCCGAGGTCTTCGGTCACGTTGTGCCGGTGCAGCAGGTCTTCCAACTCGAAGCGATTCAGCCCGAGCGACTGGGCCATGGCGTGGTGCGAAATCTTCCCGCGGCGGTACAGGGCAACGAGAAACCCTTCTTTGGCGGTGGCGTCCAGGTCCGGCGTTTCGGCCCGCAACTGGCTTTCGACGTCCGGCGACAACTCGATCGTGAGCGTAAGGGCCATCGCAAATCTCCGTCGCCGATTGTAACCGACGTAACCGAATCGAACTACACTATCGGGCGGCGGAAGTCCGCTCGGCCGGAACCGAGTGTTCGTTCTTCTGCTTCGCCTGCACCTTCCACACCGTGCTCGACCAGTACCCGAAGATCGCCCCCGCCACGCCGAGCGTGGCGTAGTGCAGCGGCAGCACGCGGGCCGGGCCGGCGAGAATGCCTTTGGCGTCGCCGATGGCCAGGGCGGCGGGGTTGTAATAGTTGTAGAGATACCCGGCGACAGCGGCGATGATCGTGCCCGCGACGTACGGGGCGGCGCCGCGCACGCCGTACAGGTAGTGGCTGAGCATCGCCGCCAGCATCGCCGCGACGCCGGCGCCGACGATCGCCTGACCCTTGAGCGGCGTTTGTACGAGGAACATCGTGAAAATCAGTGTCGCCAGCGCCTGCCCGAACACCGCGGTCAGGCGATCGGCGAGGGTGTCGGGCTCGGGATGGTCGGCGAGGTATTCGTGGGCCGCCGAATGCGGCGGCGGCGGGGCGACGCCGCGCGCGGTCTGTGTGCTCGTCGAGCGGCGCAGGAAGCGCGAAATGCCTTCGACGATCAACACCGCGATCGCCCCCAGCAGCAGCACTTCGACGGCCATCGTCAGGTAGACCGACGGCGTGCCGTTGGCCGCCAACAGCGCGTCGCGCGCGTCGCCGCCGTGGGCGGGCAGGTAGAGCAGGCCGATCGACGCCGCGAACCCCCCGGCGTCCCCCCGCACCGTGCCGGCGAGGAGCGTGGCGACGAGCGCGATCACCGGCCACGCGATCGCCACGACGAAAATCCCCGCCCCCGGCGCGTCGCGCAGCAACAGCGTCGCGTGCCCGCCCGCCCCCGGCAGCCCCACGATCCGGCCGACGGCGTACCACAGCACGAACGCCACCCCGCACGCCACGCCCAGCGTCATCCATTCGCTGTAGCGGAACGACGCGATATCCTTTGCCGACAAATGTTTCGCCAGTTTATTGAACATTTCCCTAACGCCCACGGTAGAATGACCTTGTGCTAGCATCGACCGCGCAGGCGAAATTGCAATCGATGAACCCGACCGGCGATTTGTTCCCCGAAGCCCCGGCCCCACACGACGAATACGCCGCGCCCGCGGCGCCGCAGGTGGGGCCATTCGCTGGCGTGGCGATCGAGCAGTCGATCGACCGCGTGCTCGACTACTCGATTCCCAAAAAGCTCCAGGCCGTGCTCAAGCCCGGGCAGCGCGTGCGCGTGCCGCTCGGCCGCGGCAACCGGGCGGCGTACGGGTACGTCGTCCGCGTCACCGACACCACCGAGCACCCCAAAACCAAGCCCCTCGCCGGCATCGAAGACGACCGCGTGCTGGCGCAGCCGATGATGCTCGAACTCGCCCGGTGGATCAGCCGGTATTACGTCTCGCCGCTGGGCATGGTGCTCGAGACGATCATCCCCTCGGCGGTCAAAAAGCGCATCGGCCTGGGCTATACGCAGCAGGTGACCGCCGCCAAGCCGAAGGAAGAATTGCAGGCGATCCTCGAGGCTACCAAAAATGCCAAGCGCCGCACGGCCCTGGCGCGCCTGCTGCAGGTGGAAGAGGGCGATTCGATCGAGTTGCAGACGCTGGCCTTCGAAGCCGGCACGACGCGGCAATTGATCAAAAAACTCGCCCAGGCCGGCCTTTTGCGGATCACCGAACACGCCGACCTCGGCACGCTCGCGGTCGACGCGCCCAGCCAGGTCATCCCCGCCCCGCACGCGCCCAACGCCGAGCAGCAGCAGGCCATCGACGCCATCCGCGCACGGCTCGACAGCGGCTTCAGCAGCAACCTGCTGTACGGCGTCACCGGCAGCGGCAAGACCGAGGTCTACCTGCGCTGCATCGAGACCGTCGTCAACGCCGGCCGTCAGGCGATCGTCCTCGTGCCCGAGATCGCCCTTACGCCGCAGACGGTGCGGCGCTTCGTCGAGCGCTTCCCGCGCATCAGCGTGCTGCACTCGGCGATGACGGCGACGGCGCGGCACCAGAGCTGGCAGCAAATTTCCACCGGCCGCGCGCAGGTCATCGTCGGCGCCCGCTCGGCAATCTTCGCCCCGACGCGCAACCTGGGTTTGATCGTCGTCGATGAAGAACACGAGCCCAGCTACAAGCAAGACCAGGTGCCGCGCTACCACGCCCGCGACGTGGCGATCAAGCGCGCCCAGATCGAAGGCATCCCCGTCCTGCTCGGCAGCGCCACGCCGAGCCTCGAAACCTGGCAACGCCTCGCCGTCGACACCCCGCCGGCCGCCGCACCCTTCCAAATCGCCGCTCCGGTTCCTCCCCCTCCCGCGGAGACGAGGCAGGGGCGGCCGGACGCCGGCACGCAATCAATCGCCCAAGGCAACGCGACGGCCGACCGCGCGACGGGGCCTGATGGATCGGCCGAGATTGCTTCTTTGCGCCCGCCGCCCCCACCTAGCCTCCCCGGGGAGGGAAGGAACCAGGTCGAGAACGGCGGCGACGCGATGACTCCTAGCCCGGCCGCCGCGCCGCAGCCCAAGCACCTGCTGCGTCTGCCCTCGCGGGTACGCGGCTTGGCGTTGCCGAAAGTCGAGCTGATCGATCTCAAGCAGGTCAACCGCCTGCGCAAAGGGGTACACCTGCTTTCGCAGCGCCTGGAGTTCCTGCTCAAGCAGACCCTCGACGCCGGCGAGCAGGCGATTTTGCTGCTCAACCGGCGCGGGTATGCCAACTTCATCCACTGCGCCCACTGCAACGAGGCCGTCCAGTGCAAGTACTGCGACGCGACGATGACCTTTCATCGCACGCCCGACCTCAAGCCCGCGGCCCGCACGACCGACGCGCAGCAGCACGTCGGGCAGATGCACTGCCACTACTGCCTGGCGGTCAACCCGCTGCCGGTCGAGTGCCCGACGTGCGCTAAAAAGCTCAGCCTCTTCGGCCTGGGCACGCAGCGCGTGGAAGAAGAGCTTGCCCGCAAATTCCCCGGCGTGGCCTACGCCCGCGCTGACAGCGACACGATGCGCTCGCGCACGGATTACGAAACCCTTCTGCACGATTTCGGCACGGGCAAAATCAAAGTGCTGCTCGGCACGCAGATGATCGCCAAGGGCCTGGATTATCCCAACGTCACGCTCGTGGGCGTCATCAGCGGCGACACGGCCCTGGCGCTGCCGGACTTTCGCGCCGCCGAGCGGACGTTCCAGCTCATCACGCAAGTCGCCGGCCGGGCCGGCCGCGGCGACAAGCCGGGGCGGGTGATCGTGCAGACGTTCCTCGGCCACGACCCCGCGCTCTCGCTGGCGCTGCGGCACGATTACGAAGGCTTCGCCGCGCAGGAACTCGCCAACCGCACGGCCGCGAACTTGCCGCCGCTAAACCGCATGGTGCGCGTCGTCGTGCGCGACCAGTCGCTCGAAGACCTCCACCGCCGCGCCGAAGACCTGGCCGGTGCGCTGATGACCGCCATCGAGCAGCAGTCGATCGACGTCGAGCTGCGCGGCCCGATGCCGTGCGCGATCGAGCGGATCGCCAACTACCACCGTGCCCAGATCGTCCTGACGAGTCCCACCCCGGGCCCCCTGCAGCGCGTCCTGGCCACCCTTCGCCGCGACCGCGGCCTGGTGAGCAACGACCGCGTCGCCATCGACGTCGATCCGGTCAGCATGCTGTAAAGCGGCAACCTCATTCGCGCGACAAACGCGTCGCCTCATCACGACAAATCGCCTCTCCGGTCCTTCCCCCTGCGGGGGAGGTTAGGTGGGGGCGGGCGGACACCTCATCGCAATCAAACGCCTAGACGCTCGGCCCTCTCCCTACCCTCTCCCGGAGTACCGGGCGAGGGTTTGTGTCTCTGGCGTCAGCAGGCCGCTGTTGCAGGCCAGGGGTTGCCCCCACGTAACCTCCGCCGCAGGGGAGGGATCCAATTGCAGCGGTCTTGTGGCGATGCATCACGCCGCGTCGAACTGTTGCGGTCTTGCGTCGCGCTTGCAACGCCTTTGCCGGGCGGTATCGTCACGGGCTGTAACGCAGGCGGCGTTATGCCTGTCGCTTCGGCCTTCGATTTCGATCGCGGCCGAGGCGGCAAAGGGAAGCCGGTGAGAATCCGGCACGGACGCGCCGCTGTATGGGGCAGTTGTACTGCCCGGCCACGATGCCACTGTCGCCCAGGACCGAATCGATCCATCGATTCGATCCCCAGGCGGCGGGAAGGCGGCCGGGTTGAGGCCCCGAGTCAGAAGACCTGCCTGCGTTCGGCCCACCGCGTGTTGCGGCGGGCCTGTTCGGACCGTCCTCGCGAAAGAGGGTGCGGCGCGACTGATCGAAGGTCGCACCGCAAACTTTGGGACGCCGGGCCGTGATAACGCAGGCCGTGTCGTCGCTTTTTTGCGCCGTTATTGCCTTGATCGTGCTCTCGGACCCCCGGCTGATCCTGCGTGCTTGTCGCGCGTGTGAGGCCGGGGGTTTTTTCGTGCGCGCCGCGCGAAACGGCGTGCCGCAGGAGCAGGTCATGCGTCCATTCTTTTCTCTTGCCGCCACGGCGGCAGTGCTTGTCGTTGCATCGGTCGATGCCTTCGCTGCCGGGCAGGGGGCGGAGGCGTTCGGTTACGTCCCCGGCACAGGGCCGGAAAACTACCGCAATTTTTCCACCGCCCCCGTCGGGCTGCCGACGCGCGACAGCGGTTACGGCGCCGTCACGCCGTTTAATCCGCCGTTCGCCACGAGCGACGTGCTGATCGTCGGGGGCGGGGGCACGGTGACGATCCGCCTCGACAACGCCGTCGGCGTCGACGACACGTCTCGGCTCGGCGTCTTCGGCAACAACGGCATCATCGACGAAGACCCCGAGACCGCGTTCGACGAGAACTTCAACTACGTCGCCGGCGGGCGCGGCATCGTCGGCAGGCCGCCGAAGCTGTTCTCACCGATCGGTTCGGCGCAGGTGAGCGTCAGCACTGACGGCGACACGTTCCTTGCCGTCGGCGGCGTGCGAGCGTTCGACAACCCGACCAACGGCTTCACCGACAACGACGTCAACCTCGGCACGGCGGCGCCCGGCGCGCGGCCGACGGATCCGTTCAAGCCGTTCATGAAAACGCTCGCCGACTTTGCCGGCCTGCGGTACCGCGACCCTGCGGCCAAGACCGACATCCTGCGCCTGCTCGACGGCTCGGCGGGCGGGAACTGGATCGACCTGTCGGGCGTGCCGCTGGCGTCGATCAGCTACGTGAAGTTCGATGTCCCCGCCGGCAGCCGACTGGCGATCGACGCGGTCACGGCGGTGCCCGAACCGGCAAGCCTCGGCCTGATCGGGTTCGCGGCAATGCTGCTGCGCCGCGGGCGGGCGCGGCGGTGAACCCGTCGCGCAAATCGCCTCGCGCGCGCCTCTGGTTCCTCCCCCTTCGGGGGAGGTTAGGTGGGGGCGTGGACCGTCTCATCGTTCTGTCGCGCGTC
>DASVSS010000282.1:0-12110 GCA_036387945.1 Tepidisphaeraceae bacterium
AGACGCGCTTCGGGCAGCGACCGGCAAAGCGACATCAGCATTGCCAGCGTGTGCTGCGCGACTGGCTCGTTGAATAGTGACGACGCATTGCAGAACACAATACCCCGGTCCTTCATTGACCCCAGCACGGCAGGCTTGTCGTACCGCGTGTATCCCGCGGACGTGAGCTGGACGTACCGGATGCGCGTGGAATCGAGCAGATCCTGCAAATGGGGCTGTCCGTACAGGACATCGGCCTCAAGGGCCGCCGGATCGCGCTGGCCGGCGACGAGCACGCTTTTGTCCGTCGCCTTGGCCCACACAACCGTGTGCGGCGCGGCGCACTCGCGCAACAAATCGGCGTCGGCGGGGGAAAAGTGCTGATTCGTCCAGATCGTCAGCGGCTTGGAGGGCGACTTGGTCATGCGATAAGCCTAGGACGCCGAGAGACTCGACGCACCCACTCGGGAGGGCCAAGCTCCCGCCGGGCCTTGAGGATGTAGACGCTCCGGCTCGGCAGGAGCCTCGCCCTCCCCGCGGCCCAGCCCGAACCACCAGGGCGGGGCGGCGGGGCGTAGTTTGACATCCGCACCGCCTGTTTTATACTCGCCGCCCCTTACGCTCGCGTTGCGCGCCGAGCGTTGTTTGTTTTTACAGACGACGCGAGTCGCCCGCGTGGGGCGCGAGGGTGATGCTGGTGTAGCTCAGTGGTAGAGCGCGTCCTTGGTAAGGACGAGGTCGAGAGTTCAATCCTCTCCACCAGCTTGGTGTTGCCGGTTGCCAATTTTCGATTGCCGAATTTGGCAAGGAATGGCAGGCCAACCGGCAATTGTGCAGTCGCTTGCAGCGTTTTGGCAATCGGAAATTTTTGGAGATTCGCAATGGCTAAGGGAGTATTCGAACGTAAGAAACCGCACGTGAACGTCGGCACGATCGGTCACATCGACCACGGCAAGACCACGCTCACCGCCGCGCTCGCCGCCCGCTCGCAGGCCAAGTACGGCACGACGGCCAAGAGCTACAAGGACATCGCCAAGGGCGGCATCGACCGCGACGCCACCAAAACGGTGACGATCGCCGCCGCCCACGTCGAGTACGAGTCCGAAGGCCGGCACTACGCCCATGTCGACTGCCCGGGCCACGCCGACTACATCAAGAACATGATCACCGGCGCCGCCCAGATGGACGGGGCGATCCTCGTCGTCAGCGCCGCCGACGGCCCCATGCCCCAGACGCGCGAGCACATCCTGCTCGCCCGCCAGGTCGGCGTGCCGAAGATCGTGGTGTTCCTTAACAAGATCGACCTCGTCGACGACGCCGAACTGCTCGACCTCGTCGAAATGGAAGTCCGCGAGCTTCTCACGAAGTACGGCTTCCCCGGCGACGACACGCCGATCGTCAAGGGCAGCTCCAAGCCCGCCCTGGACAACCCCGCTGACGACAAGGCCAACGCGCCGATCGACGAACTGGTGAAGAATCTGGACGACTACGTCCCGATGCCCGAGCGCGAAATCGATAAGCCCTTCCTGATGCCGATCGAAGACGTGTTCAGCATCAAGGGCCGCGGCACCGTCGTGACCGGCCGTATCGAACGCGGCCAGGTGAAGATGGGCGACACGATCGAAATCATCGGCTTTGTCGCCACCCGCAACACCGTCGCCACCGGCATCGAGCAGTTCAACAAGACGATGGACGTCGGCATTGCCGGCGACAACGCCGGTGTTCTGCTCCGCGGCATCGAAAAAGACGACGTCGAGCGCGGCCAGGTGCTGGCGGCCCCGAAGTCGATCACGCCGCACAAGAAGTTCCAGGCCGAAGTGTACGTCCTGACGAAGGAAGAAGGCGGCCGCAGCACGCCGTTCTTCACGAAGTACCGCCCGCAGTTCTACTTCCGTACCACCGACGTCACCGGCAGCGTCACGCTGCTCGGCGGCGCCGAAATGTGCATGCCCGGCGACAACGTGTCGATCGAAGTCGAACTTCAGGCCCCGATCGCCATGGAAGAGAAACTCCGCTTCGCCATCCGCGAAGGCGGCAAGACCGTCGGCTCGGGCGTCGTGACGAAGATCATTGAATAATGGAGGGAAGAAGCCAGGAGCCGGGAGTCAGGAGGCAGACGAATGCCCCTTTTTCTCCTGACTCCTGGCTTCTGACTCCTGTCTCCTTTTCGGTATTCCCATGGCTAAAGAAAACAGAGAACAAGTCTGGCTTCAGTGCACCGAAACCGGTGACCTGAACTACCGCACCGAGATCAAGGTGGCCGGCGGCGTGCAGAAGATTGAGGTTATGAAGTATAACCGCAGGCTTCGACGCCACACCCTGCACAAGATCAAGCGGAAGTAAGAAGCGAAGGGTGAAGTCGGAAGGACGACGGATGAAGAAGAAGGCCACTGCGGTCTTCTTTCATCCTTCATCCTTCTGACTTTATCCTTCGAAATACGCCGTTAGCTCAATTGGCAGAGCAGCCGTCTCCAAAGCGGCAGGTTGTAGGTTCGACTCCTGCACGGCGTGTTCCGAGTCCCCGACATTCCCATGGCGCTTGTGAAAGATCGAGACAAAAGACGTGGCTACCGACGCACTCGTGCCTACCGCTGACCGCCCCGACGACCGTGGCCCCGACAAACCCGCCCGGGCGCGTGGGGCTTCGGGCTTCTTCACCGTCTACAAAAAAGGCCAGGGCTACTGGACCCGCATGGGCACCGCCATCGGCGCCGCCGTGCTGATCGCGGTGCTGGCCCTGTACACCTACAGCGAGACGAAGTCGTTCTTCCAGCAGAGCCCGCGCGTGCCGATGATTGCCACGGCCTGCGTGGTGGTGCTCGGCGTGGTCCTGGCGTGGGTGTTGATGAACAAGCCCCGCAACGCCGACTTCCTCATCGCCACCGACGGCGAGATGAACAAGGTCAACTGGACCAGCCGCAAAGAACTGATGGGCTCGACGCGGATCGTCATCATCTTCCTGTTCGCGATCGCGTTCATCCTGTTCTTCATCGACGTCTTCGCCGGCTTCTTCTTCCAACTCATCGGCGTCCTGCGCAGCGGCACGCTGTTTTAATCGAGGCGCTTGAAGTTTGGAGTTTGAAGTTTGGAGTAAAAAACTGACAACGCCACGCTCGCCCCTCTTCGACTCCAGACTACAAACTTTCTAACTCCAAACTCCCTCCCATGGCCAAAGAATTCTTCGTCCTCCGCGTCGCCAGCAATAAAGAAGACCGCGTGCGCGAAACCCTCGCCCGCAAGGTCAAAATCGAAGGCCTCGAAGAACAGGTCGAGCGCATCCTCGTGCCCACTGAGGCCGTCCGCAGCATGAAGGGCGGGGTCAAAAAAGAGAGCGAGCGCAAGCTTTACCCCGGCTACGTCTTCATCGAGATCGAGCCGCAGAAAGACGGCAAGATCCCCGAAAAAGTCTGGTTCGTCATCAAGGAAACCGACGGCGTGGGCGACTTCATCAGCAGCGGCGGCAAGCCCATGCCGATGACCCTCATCGACCGCGATAAAATGCTCCAGGCCGTCGAAGCCGCCGCCGACACCGCCCCGCGCCTCGACACCCGCTACATCAAGGGCGACAAAGTCAAAGTCACCAACGGCCCGTTCGAGAACTTCGAAGGCGAAGTCGACGAAATCCTCGGCGAGCAAGGCAAAGTCCGCATCATCACCACCATCTTCGGCCGCCCCACGCCGCTGGAGTTGGAGTATTGGCAGATCGAGAAGCTGTAAGCGCTTCAGCGACAAGATCCCCCGACGAATCAACGAAGAAGGCCGCGATCTGGTATCGCGGCCTTCTTCGTTGATTCGTCATCGCTTTGCTCTTGAGCTGTACGCGCCTGATACCCGCGTGCCTTACGGCACCGCCGGCGCGGGTTTCTGCACCTCCAGCCGTCGCAGCACCCACAGCTTCCCGGCCCTGCCGGCGGCGTCGAAGCTCGGAGGACGCACTTTGGCGTTGCGGTCGTCGAATCCGATCTGCAGCCGGTCGCCATCGAGCTGCAGGATGCCAGGGATGACGCGCGTAGGGTTCGAAGCGTCACGCTGGTCGATTTCGATGAAGTGCTCTCCTGCGGCAAGCGAATACGCCGAACGCTCCGTGCCGCGTCTGCCGGGCACGATCACTTCGATCCGGGCGTCGCTGATGACGACGCGGGCCGCGGCGATCAATTCTCTCGGAACGACCCGCCCGCCATTGACGACATCGACAAATTCCCAGGTGCCGACCATCGCCTTCGCGGCTTCCAAGTCCGGCTTTGGCGCCGTGCTGGTGCCAGACGCAGCCTGGGTCGCGGGCATGGTGGCCGGCTGGGCGAATGCGGTTGCCGTGCGCCAAGCGCCGATACCGAACGCGCCCCAGCACAGCAACAGCAGTGACCATTTACCGGCAGACTTCATTGTCTCTTGCATCATCATGTACCTCGTTGCCCGCACGATCGCCACGACCGACGCACTCGCGTCGGCACCAGTCGCGGCCGCCTGAATATGTGCGGTCAGTTTCGCGTCCGCCGAGTGTGCCGCCGCCCCGGCGAGCACTGCCGGCAGGGCGGCTAGGGGCATTCGAGAACGCAGCCGGTGAATGGCCCGGGAGAGCCGCCGCTGGGTCGTCGCACGCGACGCGCCGGCCGCCGCGGCCATTGCGTCGATGTCGTGTCCGCAGAAGAAGTGATCGAGGATCAGGTTGCGGTCCCAATGGCCAAGTGACCTGATCGCGTGGTCGAGTTTCTCATCCGCCGGTGCGTCTTCACGGAGAGTGCCCTTGTCCATGCTCACCTCGGATCGCTCGATCGCCGCGGCGCGTTCGTGTCGCATTCGCCGGCGGGCAATGCGCTTGGCGTTGGCCGCCGCGTAGTGCGTTGTCCGATGCAGCCAGGCAGCGAGCGACGGCCTGGCTCGCAACCGGGCGGCTTTTTCGGACAAGATCAGGAACACCGCCTGCGTCACGTCGTCGGCCATGTGGCGATCACCGTTGAGGGCCCGCGTCGCAACGCCATGGACGAAGTTGACGTACCGCCGCATTAACGTCGCAAATGCCTCGGGGGAGCGCTCCGCAGCCCATTGCCGCAGCAGAAGCTCATCGGTGCGGGTAGCTGAGTCGGTTGGATCGCAGATGCCGTGCATTCACTTTCTAATGTACGGCTGACCGGCAATTCGGACTGCCATGCAGAAATATCCGACACCGCTCCGCACCCGAATCGAGAAATCGGCCTGTTTTTCCGCCGACTTTGTCGATCGGTTGTGATATGAATCATGGTGGGGCAACGGCGGCGTGGGATAAGGAACCGGCCGAGGTCGTTACGGGGAAACGGGTCGCGGCAGTCTCGGCGGTTTGCAGCGCATTGCAAGCGCTCTTTTTCTGCCCTAATCGATGGCCGGGCAAGGGGTTGGCGCAAAACGAGAGATCGGAAATAGCAGGAACGAGATTCCGCAGCCGATCCCGGTCGTGAACGGTCACCGGCCGTCTCTGGCAGCGTCATTCGAACCGTCGCCGGATGGACGGGTTTCGTGCGGGGCGTACACTGGCGGGATGTTCACGGATTTCCAAACGCTTCACACCGACCCCCGCTTCCGGCGGTTCACGTTCGGCGTGGCGGACATGCCCAAATGGGCGCGGCTGATCCTGCTGATCGTTATGATTCCCGGGATCATGCTCGTGGTCTTGTCATTGTTCGCGGTTGTTGTTAGTATTCTCGCCCTTTTGCTGTTTACGGTGCCGGTGTTCAAGCTGCTGAAGGCGGTCACCGGCGACGGGCGGCAAGACGAGCGGCCGCGGAGCGTGCCCAGCACTGGGACCAAGCGGGTGCAGGCGACGGTTCGGGACGCATAACTGACGATAGAAAGACGGGCGTAAGACGATGGCCAAGAAAGAAATCACCAACCAGTTCAAGATTTACGCCCCCGGCGGCACCGCGACCCCGGCCCCGCCCATCGGCCCGGCCCTGGGCCAGTACGGCGTGAACCCCGGCCAGTTCATCCAGCAGTTCAACGCCCAGACGGCGGCCCTCAAAGGCAAGGTCGTCGGCGTGGTCATCACGACGTTCAAAGACCGCACGTTCAGCTTCGAGATCAAATCGTCGCCGGCGTCGGCCAGCCTGAAGGAACTCGTCAAGGCCGACAAGGGCAGCGGCGAGCCGAACAAGAACAAGATCGGCAAAGTGACGATGGCCGACTGCAAGAAGATCGCCGAGGGCAAGAAGGGCGACATGAACTCGTTCGACCTCGACGCCGCCGCCCGGCAAATCGCCGGCACGGCGCGGTCGATGGGGATTACGGTCGAAGGGTAAGTGTTGTGCCCTCCAACCATCTATCAACTCGCTTGAGTCGGTTGGGTGTATGGGATTGGCTGACGATCCTTGGTTTAATTCTCCTGGTTTGCTGCATTCTTCTACCGAGTTGAAGCAACCGATGCGAAAGTGCGGGCTACCGAAACGATGCCCGCTGAACCGATCGAAATACTTTTGACTGCCGAGCCGTTCGTGCCATTTACGTTGCACCTCGGCTCGCTGGACGAAGTTGCGATTGACGACCCGGTCGTTTGTCGAGTAGATCGTGATCAGAAATTGTTGTACCTGAGAACAAAAGGCCCGATTCGCGAGTCAAAGATCATAGAGATCATTGATTTGCGACTCGTCGCCAAAATCAGTGTCGGGGCGTTTTAGCCTCGGTAACTGAATGAGATTTTGAGAGCCGCACCACGGGCTGTAACAGTGGGAGCTTACTGCGGGCGGCTATTTTCAGCCCGCGAAGGAGCAAAGCGTTATGCCCGCAGTGGTCATTCGCCGAAGCAAGCGTTACAAGAAGGCCGCCGAGAATTTCACGGAGCAGATGCTCCCGCTCGATCAGGCTATCACCAAACTCAAGTCGTTCGCCCCGACGAAATTCGACCAGACGGTTGAATTGATCCTGCACCTGGGCATCGACGCCAAGCAGGCCGACCAGGCCGTGCGTTCGGCCGTCAGCCTGCCCCACGGCATCGGCAAGGCCAAGCGCGTCATCGCGTTCTGCCCCGAGCACCTCAAGACCGCCGCCCTCAACGGCGGGGCGATCAAGGCCGGCGGGCAGGAGCTCGTCGCCGAGATCGAAAAGGACGGCTTCACCGACTTTGACGTCGCCGTCGCCACCCCGGACATGATGCGGTTCGTCAGCCGTCTCGGCCGCGTGCTCGGGCCCAAGGGCCTGATGCCCTCGCCCAAGGCCGGCACCGTCACCGCCGACGTCGGCACCGCCGTCCGCGAATACTCGGCCGGTAAGACCGAGTTCCGCAACGACGCCGGCGGCAACGTCCACACCGTCGTCGGCAAGCTGAGCTTCTCAAGCGACAAACTCGCCGGGAACATCACCGCCATGATCGAGGCCGTGAAAAAGCTCAAGCCGCAGACGAGCAAAGGGACGTACGTCAAGAAGATCGTGATTAAGGGGTCGATGACCCCGGCCGTGTATTTGCAGGTCGCATAGTCACGAAAGGGTTCAGGGTTCAGGGTTCAGGCCGGAAGTCGGCCCCTCTGTTCTTTACTGAACCCTGAACCCTGAACCCTTAAACCTCGGATACGACGATGAGCAAAAAAATCAAAAACCTGATCGAGAAGCAGCTCGGCAGCCGGCTCGCCGGCGTCGAAGGGCTTGCGGTCATCAACCCGCGCGGCCTTGACGGCAACAAGAACAACAAGCTCCGCAGCAAGCTGCACGACAAGGGCATGCAGATGCTTGTCGTGAAGAACACGCTCGCGCGCCGGGCAACGGCCGGCAGCAAGATCGACGGCTTCGACAAGCTGCTCGACGGCCCCAGCGCCGTCATCTTCGGCAGCGGCGCGCTGCCGGACTTGGCGCGCTTCCTGATGGCTGAGCGGAAAGAAGACGAAAAGCTCGAACTCCGCGGCATGTTCTTCGACGGCGAGGCGTATGCCGGTGAAGAAGGCGTCAAGACCGTCAGCAGCTTCCCGACCCGCGAAGAAGCGATCGCCGGCATCCTCAACGCCGTCATCGGCGCCGGCGGCGGCCTGATCGCCGCCCTGCAAGGCCCGGGCGGCGCCATCGGCGGCATCCTCTCGGCGATCGAAGAGAAAGCCCCGGCCGAGGCCGAAGCCCCGGCGGCGGCAGCGGCAGAACCCGCGGCCGCGGCCGAAGCCCCGGCGGCTCCGGCGGCGTAAGCAAATGTGTTTTGATGTTTTGTGTTTCGGTGTTTGGAAAAACGATCAACCGCCTTCACAAAATATCGAAACACGAAACATCCAGGCAACGACCAGAAATATCCGACAGCCGCGACTGCTCCCTTCGGGGATTAAAAGGCTTCAAAGTGAAGCCTGCTCTCTCGGCGGGATGAACTCGACACGGCCGGCCCCCGTCACGGGCCAGAGACAAGGTGCATTATGGCAGACGCAGCAGAAGTATCGGCAGACATCAAGGACATCGGCGACAAGCTCAGCGGCCTGACGTTGAAGCAGGCCGTCGAACTCAAGAACTACCTCAAGGACGCCTACGGCATCGAGCCGGCGGCCGGCGGAGTGATGATGGCCGGCGGCGGCGGTGGCGGGGCGGCCCCGGCGGAAGCGGCCGAAGAGAAGACGACCTTCGACGTCGTCCTCAAGGCCGCGGGTGACAAGAAGATCCAGGTCATCAAGGTCGTTCGCGAAGCGACCGGCCTGGGCCTCAAGGAAGCCAAGGACCTCGTCGAAGGCGCTCCGAAAGTCGTGAAGGAAGCCCTCACGAAGCCCGACGCCGAGAAGCTCCTGAAGTCGCTCACCGACCAGGGCGCCAGCGCCGAGCTGAAGTAAATTCATCCCCGCCAAGCCGATTGCGGCTTGGCTTGGAACAGCAGTAAGAAGCCCGTCCGGCTCGTCCGGACGGGCTTCTTGCGTCCGGCGACGGATTCGCTACGTACAACTTGACAACAAGTTAAGGGCGAATAAACTGGAACGTCGCTGGGTTGAACAAACGACTTTTACAATAACATCGCACAGCCGGAGAGAGCGGTCGCAAATCATTGGGACCGCCCGCTCGGGCTGTCGTTATTTGCGCCGCTAAAGCGGTTTACGAGAGATCAGCTGACAACTTGCCTTGGGTGGAGTCGGGCCGTCCGCAATAGCAGGTCCCGCTCCTAGATCGACCGGTTGACGTCAGGAAGTTTAAAGACGTCCGCTTCGGTCGCTTATTCGTCGGAATTAAAAGCAAACCGCCTTCGCCTCGCCGCCCACTCGGCGGGCCGAGCAGGGCGGGTGACATTGACGCGAGGATTGGCGATGAAGGTTTCCGAAATCCGAGATTTCAGCAAACGCGGCGACGCGATCACCGTGCCCAACCTGATCAAGGTGCAGCAGGAAGCGTACATGCGGTTCCTTCAGAAGGACACCGACCCGGCCAAGCGCAAGCCCGAAGGCCTGGAAGGCCTGCTCCGCGAGGTCTTCCCGATCGTCAGCTATGACGAGAACCTGCGCCTCGACTACATCGCCTACAGCCTGGCCGAGCCGCGCTACACGCCCGACGAGTGCCGCGCCCTGCGCCTCACCTACGGCATGCCGTTCCGCATCGGAGTCAAGCTGTCGCGCAAGGACAAGGACGAGATCCTCGAAGACTCGATCTACGTCGGCGAAATCCCGATCATGATCGGCGGCGGCGAGTTCATCATCAATGGCGCCGAGCGCGTCATTGTCAACCAGCTCCACCGCTCGCCCGGCGTCGACTTCCTCGTCGAAACTCAGGAAGGCGACCGCCCGCTCCACGGCTTCCGCGTCATCCCCGAGCGCGGCTCGTGGATCGAATGCTCGGTGACCAAAAAGGACGCGCTCGCGGTCCGCATCGATCAGTCGAGCAAAATCCCCGCGACGACGTTCATTCGCGCGCTCGACGCCAAGTACCGCACGAGCGAAGCGATCATCAAAGAGTTCCACACGATCGAGAACATCAAGGTCGCCCAACTCCAGCAGAGCTACTACGCGGCCAACTCGATCATCGACAGCGAAACCGGCGAAGAGATCGTCAAGCCCGGCGCTCAGCTCGGCGAGAACCTCAACAAAATCCAAGCGAGTGCGCTCAAGAGCGTCGCCGTCATCACGAAGGTCAGCGACCCGCTCATTCTCAACACCCTTGCCGAAGATTCCGCTGAAAGCCACGAGCAGGCGCTGCTCAAGATTTATGCCCGTCTGCGTCCCGGCAATCCGCCGCAGATCGACAAGGCCAAGACGCTGTTCAACGAGAAGTTCTACGACGAAAATCGCTACCGCCTCGGCCGCGTCGGCCGGTTCCGCATCAACCGCAAGTTCGAGCAGAACGTGCCGGAAACGGACATGGTCCTGCGCAGCGAGGACTTCATCGGCTCGCTCAAGTACATGTTCACCCTCCGCGCCGGCGAAGGGTACATCGACGACATCGATCACCTCGGCAACCGCCGGTTGCGCACGATCGACGAACTCGCCGCCGAGGACCTGCGCAAGGGCTTCCTCAAGCTCAAGCGCACCGTCCAGGAGCGCATGAGCCTGAAGGACCCGAACGAGATCACGAAGGTCGCGGAACTCGTCAACAGCAAGAGCATCAGCTCGGCGATCGACTTCTTCTTCGGCCGCGGCGAGCTTTCGCAGGTCGTCGACCAGACGAACCCGCTGTCGCAGCTTACGAACGAACGCCGGCTTTCGGCCCTGGGGCCGGGCGGTCTGAACCGCAAGCGCGCCGGCTTTGAAGTGCGCGACGTGCACATTTCGCACTACGGCCGCATCTGTCCGATCGAAACGCCTGAAGGCACGAACATCGGTCTGATTGCGTCGCTGTCGATCTACAGCGACATCGACGACTACGGCTTTCTCGTCACGCCGTACCGCGTCGTGCACGAAGGAAAAGTCAACGGCGAAGTGAAGTACCTGCGGGCCGACGAGGAGATGAAATCCACGCTCGCCCCGCCGGACGTGGTCATCGACAAGGGCGGCCACCTGCAGAAGGGGTACGTCCTGGCCCGCGTGCAGGGCGACCTCGCCACCGTGCCCAGCCGCGACGTGCAGTACGTCGACATCAGCCCGAAGCAGACCGTCTCGGTCTCGGCGGCCCTGATCCCGTTCCTCGAGCATGACGACGCCAACCGCGCCCTCATGGGCAGCAACATGCAGCGGCAGGCCGTCCCGCTCCTGCGGACCGATCCGCCCATCGTCAGCACGGGCATGGAAAAGCCTGTCGCACAGAACAGCGGCATGGTCGTTCGCGCCGAGCGCGGCGGCGTGGTCACCTACGTCGACGCCGAGAAGATCCTCATCGACAACGCCGACGAGTATGAGCTGCGCAAATTCCAGGGCCTCAACGCCCGGACGTGCCTCAATCAAAAGCCGATCGTGAAGAAGGGCGCCCGCGTCAAGCGCGGCCAGATCATTGCCGACTCCGCCGCGACGTTCCAGGGCGAGCTGGCTTTGGGCCGCAACCTGCTGGTCGCGTTCATGACCTTCGACGGCTACAACTTCGAAGACGCCATCGTCATCAACGAGCGCTTGGTGAAGGACGACACGTTCACCTCGATCCACATCGAGGAGTACGACGTCGAGATCCGTGAAACCAAGCTCGGCCGTGAAGAGTTCACCCGCGACATCCCCAACGTCAGCGAGAAGGCCCTGGCCAACCTTGACGAAGCGGGCATCGTGCGCGTCGGCACGCGCGTCGGGCCAGGCGACATCCTCGTGGGCAAGATTTCGCCCAAGAGCAAGAGCGAACTGACGCCGGAAGAAAAGCTTCTCCACGCGATCTTCGGCCGCGCCGGCGAAGACGTGAAAAACGATTCGCTCGAAATCCCCGCCGGCGAAGAAGGCGTCGTCATCGGCGCCAACCGCTTCAGCCGTCGCATGCACATGACCGACGAGCAGAAGAAGGCCCTGAAGAAGGACATCGACAAGTACGAAAAAGAGCAGAACGTCAAAGGCGTCGACATCTTCAAGCAGATGGTCGCCGAGATTAACGACGTCACCGGGCAGGTGATGGTCGACCCGGACACGCGCCAGAAGGTTGCCCAATCCGACAACGTCGAAGTCGTGCTCGAGCAGATCGAGTCCATCCGCGGCAACGAGGCCAAGTTCCAGACCGCCTGGATCAAGGCCGCCAACAAGGCGTCGGGCGAGCAGGCGATCAACACCTTCTCCCGGTTCTGGCCCCGCGTCACCGCGGTGCTCAAGGAGAAGGAC
>DASVSS010000283.1:0-9081 GCA_036387945.1 Tepidisphaeraceae bacterium
TCGCCAGCAGCACCGCCGAAAGATAGAAGGGCACAAGCCACACGTCCCACTGCGGCCAGCAGTGGCCGTTCCAGACGATCGCGGGGTTGAACCACAGCAGCAGCGCTCCCGCCAGGCCCGCGAACACGCCGCGGAACGCCCGCGGCCGCTCGCCGACCGGGCGCGCCGCGTCGTCGGCGCGCACGCGCCACAAGTGGATCAGCAGGAACGCCAGCACGCTCGACGCGAGTTCCGCGACGGTGTTGGTGTGCAGCATCGGGGCGGTGAAGTCGTAGTCGTCGCGCCACACGACGACGCCGGGATAGTGCCTCTTCACCCAGCGCGCCCACGCGGTCATCACCGTCAGGCGCAGCGGCGTGTAATCGTTCCGCCGCCAGCGCTCGGCGCCGAGCACCTTGCCGCCCTCGACGGCGTCATAGAACTGGAACAGACCCGTCTCGTTGGCCAGCAGCCCCCAGCGCAGTCCGCTGCTGATGTCCCCTTTGAAGTGCGACCCCGCCGTCCAGAACCAGACCGACTTGCGCAGCGACAGGCCGTACACCAGCGCCACGGCGACGACCGCCGTCACCAGCAGCAGCACGACCGCCCGCGCCGGCCGCGAAATCGATCCGTCGGTAAAGCAAAGCGAAACAATCTTGGCGCGCAAGCGGCGGAAGGGGGCACGGCGCCAGAGTTTGGGCATGCGCGGCGGATCATCCGCCGCGAATCGATCGAACGCAATGGGACTGTTCGCCACGACCAGATCAATCGCACTGGCGCGGCGTGCAGGCGATCGTGCCGTGTCCGCGTCCGGACGCCACCCGGCGTAGCCCGTTAGATCGGTTCCCGCACATTCGTAGCGGCGACGCACGCGTTGCCGCTACAGGAGCGCGACAAGCCGTGCCCACAGGCTCGGTCTTGTCGCCGCCCGCTCACTCCCGGCCGCGGAGCCCGCCGCGCGGCTCGAAGATGAAGCTGCTCACGTCCGTCCCGGGTCGATTGGCGCACTTGGCTTCGACCAGCCGGGCGGCGTCGCTGAGCGTCGGCGCGTACACGATCAGCGACGCGGCGATGTCCGTGTCCGGCAGGCCCGTGACGGTGATCGTGCCTACGCTCTGCACGACGGTGTCGCTGCTGGAAAGCACGAGACTGCCGGTCACGTCGATGTCGCCATTGCCCACCGCGGCAGGTGCGCTTTCGCCGGTGTTGGTGATAAGGCGGCTGTTGTCGAGAATCACGCGCGCTTCGTCGAGTTCGAGCCGCCCGACGGCGCGCACGCCGTCGGCGCGAACGGTGGAATCGGTCAGCCGCAGCGATTCGGTCGTGTGAATCTCGATGCTGCCCGGCCGCGGGCCGCGCGTGCCGACGTCGACCGCGCTGGCGGTGGCGTCGAACGTGCGGGCGTTGAGCTCGACGTCCCCGCCGGGCCCGGTGTTGGAGCTGGCGGTGACCTGCGCGCTGCCGGTCATTGTGATCGAGCGGGCCGCGTTGACGGTGATGCGTCCCGCCCCGCCGTCGGCGCCGGCGCGGCTGGCGATCGACGCGTCCTCTACACCGAAGGATCGCAGGCGCAGATTGATGTTCCCCGCGTCGCCGCCGCCGCTGCTGCTGACGGTGATGCGCCCGCCATTGCGCAGCACGAGGTCGGGCCGGACGTTGCGCTTGGAGACGATGTCGCCGCCCTTGGCGCCGCGGGCGGGGCCGCGGGTGTCGGCGAAGATGCCGCCCGATCGCCCCGGTCCGCCGTCGACGAGCACCTTCTCGGCCACCTGCAACGAGATCGTGCCGCCGGGGCTGTTGCTGGACGTGCTGGCGTTGATGACCGCGCCGTCGATGAGCCGCAGGAACCCCGTCCGGACTTCGATCGCGCCGCCCACGCCGCTGTCGCCGCGGCCTTCGAGCGATCGGCTGTAGACCCCCGCCAGGCCCGTCGCGGCGCTGACGCCGTTGCCGGTGAGGTTGATCTGCGGGGCGCGCAGCAGGATTTCGCCCCCCTTGCCCGTGCCCGCGGTGTCGGTCGACACGAGGCTGCGGGTGATCGCCAGGGGGCCGGCGGTGGACGTCAATTCGATCGTGCCGCCTTCGCCCGCGCCGGTCGTGACGGCGCTGATGCGTGCGCGATCGCTCAGCGTGACGTCGGCGGCGGTGGCGACGATCCGCCCGCCGTCGCCGGCGCCGGCGGTGTCGGCCAGGATTTGCGCCCCGTCGCTCAGGGTCAGGGCGCTCTTGGCGTTGATCGTGATTCTGCCCGCCGGCCCGCCCGCCTGGGCGCGGCTGGAAATGAGGGCGCGGTCGCGCATGGCGAGCGTGCCGACGGCGACATTGATCGGCCCGCCGGCGCCGTTGCCGAAGTTGTCGCTGGCGACGTACGTCCGCGGGCCGCCGAGCGTGAGGGCATTGCCGAGGATTTCGATCGCCGCACTGCCGCCGTCGGTGCGCGCCGCGGTCGAGATTTGCGCCGCGTCGCCGAGCGTGACCGACGGCGACGAGAGCCGCACGAGACCGCGCTCCCGGCCGTCACCGCCGCCGGCGGCGTTGATCGCGTACACGCCGGTCGGGCGCTCCTGCGTGCCGTCGAGTGAAATCGATTCGGCCATTCTCACGCGTATCTGACCAACGGGCCCGCCGCCGTAACTGCTGGCGGTGAGCGTCGAGCCGCCGGTCATGCGCAGCACGTCGCCTTCGAAATCGAGGTCGCCCGCGGGGCCGGCAGGACTGGTCGGGTTGGGCGGGACGCCTTCAATCCCGCTCTGGGCCACGAACTTGCTGCCCGATGACAACAGCGTCGAGCCGCCGCGCACGAGGATTCCGCCGCTGCGAGCCCGGCCGGTGGTGCTGGCGGTGACGGTGGTGTTGCTCAGATCGAGCGTGCCGGGCGTGATGAACTCGATCGCCCCGCCGCTGCGCGTGCCGGTGATCTGGCTGGTGATTTGCGAATCGGTCAGGCCCAGCATCGCGCCGGCGGTGAAATACGCCACGCCGCCGGGATCGCCGCTGAGATCGAACGTCGAATCGCTCACCGCCAACCGGCCGGTGGGGGAAGCGTCCTGGCCGGCGATGTCTCTGAAGTTGACGGTCGATCGCACCGAGCCTTGTGGCGTGATCGCAAACCGCGATGCGTCGCCGACTGCCGTCAGCGACACCGATCCGCGGCGCACGCGTACGACCGAATCACTCATCGAAATGCCCGACGCCACCACCGCCAGCGACGAATCCGCCGGCAGCCGCAAATCGACGTTGTCGAAATCCACCGGCCCGCCCAGGAACCCGAACGACCGCGGGTCGGCGGAGGTGAGCACTTCGCCGCCCGCGCCGGGCGCGGCGTTGAACAAACTGCCGTCGGCGAACCTGACGTCGGCGGCCGTGGTCAGCACCAGACCGCCGGGCGAATCGAGCCGCGCGCCTTCGCCGACGGTGATGCCCAGCGGGTTGATGACGTACAGCCGCGAGCGGCCCGCGCGGTTGAGCAGCGGGCCGTTGATGAGCGTCGAATTCGTGCCCGTCACGCGGGCGAGCACGTTCTTCGTCGACGAAGGGCCGGTGAACGTCACGCTCTGCCCGCGGCGGACATTGAAATCCGAGAAGCTGTGAAACACGTTGCCGCCGCGCGTCGTGCCCGCACCGGCGCCGATGACGACGTTCGACCCGGCGAACGACTGCCGCCCGCCGAGAGAGCCGTCGGTCGCGATCTGGGCGACGGCGCTGGCCGCGGAGCATGCCAGCGCGGCCAGCGCCCACAGCGCGGGCCGTCGCGGGCGCAGGTTCGCACGGAATTGCAGTGCAGTCATCGACGCCGCCGGTTGGTTGGATGCCGCCATATTTGCTTGCCCACTGTAAACCCGCTCCGCCCGCGACGACAGCCACCGCTACGGCAAGAGCGGATGAATCTCTTCGTCACTTGCGGCCGCCTGCGGTTAGAAAGATGGCGATCCGGCGCAATGCACCAACACGCCCAAGCCGGCCGTCGGTGCGTTAAACGCCAATCGTCTGGATAAGTCGCGCGAATCAAGCCGCCTACAGAGGCGGCAAGGCGATGCGGCCCCTCGACCTGCAATAGCGGCCCGCTGCCACCTGAACATACCCCTCTCCCGGTACTCCGGGAGTGACTAGGGAGAGGGCCGAGCGTAGTGGCGCTTGATTGCGGTGAGGCGTCCGCCCGCCCCCACCTAACCTCCCCCGTAGGGGGAGGAACCAGAGACGCGCTTGACTTGATGTGCGGCACGCGCCGGCTTCCACCGAACCTGCGCCGCGGGGAGAGACGAGAGGCGCTCTCGGACGACGCGGGACGCGATCCACCGGTCGCGCTGCAGCCCAAAACGCCAGCGGCCCCGCCGGGCACCCCAAGGGTTGCACCGGGCGGGGCCGCTGTGATTCAGGCGAACGTTACTTCAGGCCCTTGAGCGCTTCAGCCGCCTTGGCCAGATCGGCAGTGAATTTGGCGGCGTCGACTTCCTTGGTCTTGTCTTCCAGCGGCACCTGCTCGGCCAGCGGGGCGATGAGGTCGTCGACCTTTTTGTAATCGGCTTCGCCGACGCCTTCGGCCGAGGCGTAGGCCGCGGCGTAGAGGTTGTAAATCGCGTAGTACTGCTGCTCGGCGGCGCGGCGGCCGTGGGTCTTGACCAGGTCGGCGTTGCCGCTGACGGCCGTCAGGACGGCGAGCGTCTTGGCCTTGTCGGGCTGGGCGTCGTTGATCTTCGCCGACAGCGCCTCGGCCAGCTTCGCCACCGCCGCCGCCGCGGCGGCGTCGGGCTTGGCGGCAAGGGGCTTGGCGGCGGCGTCAAGGGCGGCCTTGTCGCCGTCGATCAGCTTCGCGGCCAGGATCGCGTCGACCATTGCCAGGTGCGTCATCGCCTGGTCATGCGCCTGCTTGACGTACGCTTCTTCGGCCCCGCCGGTGGCGCGGGTGGCGAGTTGCTGCATCGCGTCACGCAGGGCGATCACCTGGCCGGCGGCCCAGAGCTTGCTGACGTAGTAGCCGGTCGGGTCGACCCAGTGCTGTGGCTCGTTCGTCTGGAACGTCACCTGCTCGAAGATCGGCTGCGGGTGTCCGGCCTTGACCAGGCTGGCGTCGATCGACAGGTGGCAGCTGGCGCACATCTGCGCACGGTGCATCACGCTCTTGGTGTCGTACAGGCCCCATTCCTTCAGCAGCGCGTCGTGCGACTTTCCGTCGCGCTGCTTTTGGGTCCAGCCTTTTTCGGCGTGCGGGGTTTTCCACTTCTCGCTCGGGCCGTGGCAGTGATAGCAGGTGACGCCTTCGTTGACGTTGAAGCTCTTGCCCTGCAGGTTAGCCGGCAGTTGCGTGGCGTGGCAGCTCACGCACTTGGCGTCGCTCAGCAGCGGGCCGGTGATGCCCAGCTTGGCGCCGATGTCCTTCATCCACGGCTGCTTTTCGAGGTCCGGCTCGGTGATCTGCTTGGCTGCGTTGGCGTGCTTGTCATTGGCCTGCCAGATGTTGTACTGGCTGCCCGGGCTGCCTTCTTTTTCCGGCGGGTAGTTCGTGTTGCCGCCCCCGTGACAGTTCGACCCGCCGCAGGTGTCGGCCCCTTCGAACTTGATCCCAAGACTGGCGAACTTCCACCACGTCCCCTGCTTCTCCGCCCCGCCCGCCGGCTGGGCCAGCATGGGCGAAACCAAGAGCGCGCCTGCCCCCACGAACGCGCCGAACATCGCGTACCGGACCGTACGGTGAATTGTCTTAGCCGCCATCCCTGATCTCCCTGAGCGAGACGATTTGTCAGATAACCGGCGTTGCGCCGGGCGTTTACAGATTATTCGGCCGATCGGCAGAGTCAACTGAAATCGCGGCGGTTTGCCACATGAGATTCCGTCTCCGTGGAACTCAGAAGCGTAAGAACAGAACCGGGCGTCACGATCCGGTACTCCGGGTCGTGGCGTCTGAGATCGCTTCAACGCGTCCGAAAGGGCACCACGGCCTGGCGTAGCAGACCGTGGCACCCGGATTCAAACTACCTGCTCCGTCGCAGCGAATTGCCACACGAGATGGAGGCGGCCCCGAAAGCGGTAGGGTCGCGGTCACGCACGGCACTGGGCTTCTTACCGGGCCCTACTTCTTCGCCTGCCGCGTCACCACTACTGCGATCCGCCCTTCGGCTTGGCCTTCGACGGCGTCGGGGCGGGCGGGGACGCGCTCGATGCGGTTGGCGATGTCGGGAACGTCGCTGGCCAATAAGGCTTCGCGCACACTGTCGAGGCGGGCGTTGCCCAGGTCCACGCCGCTCTGGCGGGTGCGGCGGTCGGCCTGGCGGGCGGCGCCGGGGCGGAGCAGGTCGAGCATCTGGTCCATTGCCCGCTCGGTGCCGGAAATCTGCTGGCTGGCGACGCGCAGGGCCGTCTGGGTTTCGGCGGCGAGCTTGTTGTCCTGACTGGCAAGGGCGACGCGCAACTGGGCGGCGAGCTGCAAACGGCGCGTCTGCAATTCGAGCTTGCGCTGGCGCAGTTGGTAACCAAGCTGGCCGGCTTCTTCGGGGCTGGGGTTGGCGCGCTGTTCCAGGATCGCGCGGTCGTCGGAGCCCAACGCGTGGACGAGACGCACCTGCAGGTTGGCGTCACCCTTGAGGCGCTTGACGAGCGCGTCGAGCTGTCCCTGCTGCTCGGCGGTGAGCTGGCTTTCGCCGGCACCGTAGGCGAGGGCGATCGGGGCGAGGGCCTTGTCCGTATTGCCGCCGAAATCGATGCCGAGCAGGTTTGTGCCCAGGGTGAGGGCCTTCGTGGGCGCCGCGCCGAGGGCGGCGAGGATCTGCCGGCTGACCGACCCGATGATCGAGCTGACGACGCGATTGGTCTCGAGCTTGCCGGCGTCGATGGGCACGCTGACCGGCAGGCTGATCGCCCCGTTGGCGTCTTCGAGGGCGAAGATCACCGCGTCGAGGTTCACCGGCAGTTTCAGGAAGCGCACGATCGGGCCGTTGGACGGCTCGCTTACGCTCAGGTCATTGAACGTCGGGTAAATCTGGGCGTTGAGGTCGCGCGTACCGGTCATGCGCAGATCGCCGCGGACGTCGAACGTGCCTTCTTCGAGATTGATGCCGCGCTCGGCCGCGAGGCCTCGCACGGCGGTGAGCTCGAAGCCGCTGAGGCTGAACTTGAGATACCCTTCGGGCCGGAACGCCGGCGAGCGCTCGTCGTCAGCGGCCTTCTGGGTGGGGTCGACGATCGAGAAATCGCCGCTGGCCTGGAACTGGCTGAAGACGTACCGCTGCTCGGTGCCGGGCTGCGTCGGGGCCTTCTTGCCGCGCAGCATGTTGGCGGCGTCGCCCAGCGCCCCGGCGATGCCGCCCATGGCGCGCTTCTTCGGCAGCTCCACGCGGCCGCTGCCGACGAGGAGGTTGAAGTTGAGCTTCTCTTTTTCCTGCAGCACGCGCGTCGACAGGCCGCGGATTTCGCCGTCGAGATCGGTGATGGGAATGACCGTCGCCGGCTGCCCGACGCGGTCGGCGAGGTAGACGTCGATGCCTTGCAGGATGAGCGAATCGATGCGCATCCGGTCGACCTGCACGAGGGGCACGGCTTCGTTGACCGCTTCCTGTACTTCAGTGGCCTTCACCGGCGGGGAGACGGGCTTGCGGTCCTGCGGTTTGACGTCGGGATCGGGGGCGGCGGTTTTGCTGGGATCGACCGCCTGCTCGGCCGGGGGCGGCTCGGGGAGCTTGAACACGAACCCCGCGGCGTGCAGGCCGTCGCTCTCGCGCACCGCCTGCAGCGTCGGCGTTTCGAGGGTGACGACGCTGGCGACAAGCGACTTCGTCGCCGGCGAGTACCGCACGCGCTCGCCGCGCAGCGCGGCCAGGCCCACGAGCGGCTTGGGGTTGCCGGCCTGCCGAAGGGCGATGTCATTGAGCGAGACGTCGGCGGTGATGTCGCGCTTGAAATCGATGCCGAGCGCGCCACGGCGGGTGTAGTTGAAGTCGCTGTCGAAGTTCATCGAGAAGCTGCCGTCGGTCAGCTCACTGCGGACGATGTAGTCATTGAGCTTTGGCACCATCGTCGTCAGCGCGTCGCCGCGAATGCCTTTGACGTTGATGAAGCTCTTGATCCCCGGCTCGTAGGCGAAGGGCGCGAAGTTCGTCCGCACGTCGAAGGCGTCGACGAGTTTTTCGACCCCGCCGGTGACGTTGATCCAGAACGGCGGACGCTGGCGCGGGTTCTGCCCGAGCAGCTCGATCGCAGGGCGAGGGCCTCTCTCACCCCACGCCTGCTCGGCAGCGGCGATGCGCAGGTTCGTCAGCGCCAGCGGCTGCGCGAATTCCGGGCGCTTGTAGCTGAGGCGGTCGACGTCGATGTCGAGCTTGTTGAGCGACACCAGCGGTGCGTACGACTCGGTCTGGGCGAGCAACTGTTCGAGCGACAGCTCCACCGGGATGGGCACGACGTCGACCTTGGGCTTTTTGGTCTTGGGGGCCGACGACGAGCCGATCGCGATGCCCGCGACGCGCAGGGCCTCGGCGTCCTGGGTGGCGTCCAGCGCCAAGCCGGTGACGGTGAACTCGTCGAACGCGATCAGACGGTTGGGCAGATCGATGCGGTCGAGCGTGAGGGTGAGGTTTTTGAGCGTCAGCCCCGGCTGCGGGTTGCGGCCGTCCTGCACGACCACGTCGTTCACCGCCAGTCGCGCCGCCGTGCCGCCGAGGGGGTTGGGGGCCGTCGAAGCGTAGACTTTGGCGACGACCGTTCCGCTGGCGGCGTCGAGGCGCGTGCCGGGGATGTACGGCGCCAGCCCTGGGCCGCTGATGTCTTCGGCCTTGACGTAGACGTTGGTCATCAGCTCCAGCGGCGACGCCTTGAAGCGCCCGCGGACGTTGAGCTGCTTGATCACGTCCGGCAGGTTGAGCGTGAGGTCTATTTCGCCGGGCCCCTCGTCGGCGCCGAGCGTGACGTTGTCGAGTGTGAGATCAAGGCGCGGCCGCAGGCGCGCGGTGGGATCGACGGCGTCATCGACCCAGTCGAGCTGGCTGTTGACGATGTTGAGCTGCTTGAGCCGCGCGACGAACGGTAACTGCAGGGTCAGCCGCGTATCCGGCGGCGACGGCTGGGTCGCCGGCTGCGAAGTGGTCGACGGCGGGGGCATCGCCGGGGTGATTT
>DASVSS010000284.1:0-2604 GCA_036387945.1 Tepidisphaeraceae bacterium
AAGACGGATCACGGTTTTGGAGTTACCAGGTCCTCACCGCGATCTACAATAACGCGGCCGATAAGATCGGATTCGCGGCCAAATTGCGGGACGCGACGTCATGGAAGCAGGTGCAGCAGGATCGGGACCAACTCTTCCGGCTTTCGCGCGATCTCATTGGCGTGGCGGGGTCCGACGGGTATTTCAAGCGCGTTAATCCTTCATTCACACGCGTGTTGGGGTATCCGGCGTCCGAACTTCTGAGTAAGCCTTATGCCGCATTCGTCCATCCCGACGATCTCGCGGCCACGCGAACGGAGACGAGATCGCTGTCGAGCGGAAAGGTGACCGAGGCCTTCCAGAACCGTTACCGGTGTTCTGACGGCACGTTCCGTTGGCTGGAATGGACGGCGACGTCGTCGCCGGAAGACGGTCATGTTTATGCCGTGGCCCGTGACGTGACTGAGCAAAAGGCGGTAGAGAAGAAGCTTCAGGAATATGCCAAAGAGCTCGAGCGGTCCAATGAGGATTTGCAGCAGTTCGCGTACGTCGCATCGCACGATCTGCAGGAACCGTTGCGCGCGATCGCCGGTTGCGTGCAGATGCTCGACGAGCGAAACGTCGGGAAACTGGACGAACGCTCACAGGAATTAATGCGGCACGCAGTCGACGGGGCCAAACGCCTTCAGACTTTGATACACGATTTGCTGACGTTTTCCCGAATCGGAAGCGGGGGGCTCTCAAAATCGTTTGTGGATGCTTCGGCCGCCATTGACCGGGCCCTCGTGCAATTGGCGATCCCCATTGAGGAATCTCACGCAGTGGTGCGGGTCGAGCCGTTGCCACGCGCTTGGGTCGACGTCGCGCAGTTGATCCCGCTCTTTCAGAACTTGATCGCCAACGCCATCAAGTTTCGAACGGAAAAGCGGCCGGAAATACACATATCCGCCTTGGAACGCCCCGGCGAGGTCTTGTTCTCGGTCCGTGACAACGGGATCGGCATCGCGCCGGAGTATTACGAGCGGGTCTTCGGCGTGTTCCAACGGCTTAACTCGCGTCGGGACTACCCGGGCACGGGCATCGGCCTGGCGATCTGCAAAAAAATCGTGGAGCGTCACGGCGGACAGATCTGGATAGAGTCTCGGCCGAACGAGGGTACCACCTTCCTGTTCACCATCCCGAATGATATAACGCGCTGATGACAAGCATGACACGGGCGGAGATCCTTCTGGTCGAGGACAGTCCGAGCGACGTGTTGATGACGCAGGAAGCCCTCAGCAGCGCGAAGGTGCTTAATAACCTCCATGTTGTGGAAGACGGCGCTGCCGCAATGGATTTCCTGCGGCAGAAAGGAAAGTACGCCACCGCCCCGCGGCCGCACCTGGTGCTTCTGGACCTTAATCTGCCGAAGAAGACAGGCCATGAAGTATTGGCGGAGATGAAAGCCGACGACAATTTAAGGTCAATCCCCGTCGTCATGCTGACGACATCCAAGGCAGAGGAAGACATCGCTCGCGCCTACGGGCTTCATGCCAATTGCGTTGTAACAAAGCCGGTCGACTTTGGGAGCTTTGCATCAGCAATTCGATCGATCGAAAAATTCTGGTTTACCGTGGTCACACTGCCGGAAAAGACATCCTGAACGACGGGCACACCTGCCGAACGTTAAAACGCCCGCGTATGGGATGCCCTGAACCTCTCGCATCCCGACTTCGCTCAAACTCGGGTATCTGCCGCGCCGCGTCCTATTCACGGAGCAAGCTTTGCAGGACCGCCGACCAACGTACCGTAGACATGGCAACGTTTCGGGACCTGAAAAGGAGACTCTTATGACGATGCGGCGGGCTTTCGGGCGGCAGATTATTGGATTGGCATCGATTGCCGCGCTGGTGCTCGCGCCGGCCGCTGGCGCGCAGAACGGTCCGCGGGAGCGGCCGCGGGACGCGGGCGATCACGACGACGGTTCGCATACGCACCAGCCGCCGAGTGAAATGAAGATCGTTGTTGAGGGCGACTTCCGGGTCATTACCGCCAATGGCGTACCGGATCACCCGTCCGGGCACCGCAACCCCGGCCGGGTGGAGGCCCAGCAGTACCGTTTCCGCGTGCCGCTCAAGCCCAAGCCCGCCGACCGGCCGACACCGCTGCGGCATGCGCCGTTCGGCGTGGCCGTGAACGGCGTGGTGTTCGATCCGAGCACGAACGAGTTCTGGAACGGCGACCGTGCCTGGATGTACGACGCATTGTCGGGGAAAGTCGAGCTCGGCATGGACGTCAACCATGCTCACGTCCAGCCCGGCGGCAAGTACCATTACCACGGCCTGCCGACCACGCTGCTGAAACGTCTTGGCGGCGACAAAAAGATGGTCCTCGTCGGCTATGCCGCCGACGGCTTCCCCGTCTACGGTCCGCTGGCCCATGCCGATCCGAACGACGCTACGAGCCCATTACGGTCAATGAAGCCCAGTTACCGCCTCAAGCGGGGCACGCGCCCGGCCGGGGCGGACGGCCCCGGAGGGAAGTACGACGGCACGTTCTTTGCCGACTGGGAATACGCCCAGAACCTCGGCGACCTCGACGACTGCAACGCCCGCACCGGTGTCACCCCTGAATACCCCGAGGGCA
>DASVSS010000285.1:0-5106 GCA_036387945.1 Tepidisphaeraceae bacterium
ACCTGTACGGCCGGCTCGGCATCAGCACGAGGGAAGCAAAAGACGACCACGCCGCCAGCGCCAAGCCCGCGCAGTACTTCAATCACGGCATTCACGTCGAGCAGTCGATCTCGATCAACAAGCCCGCCCAGGAGTTGTACGACTTCTGGCGCAATTTCGAGAACCTGCCGCGCGTGATGGGCCACCTCAACAGCGTGACCGTCATCGACAACAAGCGATCCCACTGGGCGGCGAAGGCCCCGCTCGGCTACCAGGTGGAATGGGACGCCGAGATCATCAACGACGAGCCGGGCAAGCTCATCGCCTGGCAGAGCGTCGGCGACGCCACCGTCGATAACAGCGGCAGTGTCCGCTTCCTCGATCGCGGCGACGGCACGACCGACGTGCGCGTCGTCCTCGACTACATCCCCCCGGCCGGCAAGCTCGGCGGGATGGTCGCCCGGCTGTTCGGCGAATCGCCCGACGTGCAGGTCGCCGATGACCTGCGCCGCTTCAAGCAGACGATCGAATCCGGCGAAGCCAACGGCTAGCCGCGCGCGACGTCATGCCGGGTGGCGCTTTCGATGAAAAGCGTCAAGGTGCCTAGAGCCTGTAATGCCCCGTTGGGGTGCAACACAGGGCTCGGGTGCCACGGTCTGGTACGCCAGGCCGTGGTGCCCTCGTGAGCGTGTCGACGCCAGAACCGGCACCACGGCTTGGTGTACCAGACCGTGGCACCCAGGCCGATTGAGGCATATCGGCTCTAAAAGTGCCTTACCCGCTCTAGGTCAGACAACAGAAGACTTAGTCAGAAGCTCCTGCGCGGACCACGATGCGTCGACTTTTATGCGGCGAACTCGTCGAACGCGCGGTCGATCAGTTCGATCAACCGTGGCAACAGAGTTTCAACCGTCGAGAGCTTGCTCGCGTCGGCGCCGGCGTCGAAGGTGACCAGCGGCAGGCCGCAGCGGCCGAGGTGCACCTGCAGCAGCAGCCGGGCGAGAATGCCGTTGAAGGCGGGGAACACTGGGTCGGTGAGGATCTCGCAGTGCAGGCGCGCGATCTCCAGCACCGCCGGCTGCAGCCGCATCTGCGGGCTGTTGATCCGGTGCACGGCCGACACGACCCGCTCCATGCCGGCGGGGGTGAGGCTCGCGGTCGACAGGCCGCTACTGACTGACGTGTACCATCGCACGATCTGCGTCGCCTTCACGGGCAGACGCCGGCAGAGCGAGCGCTCGAGCGAGAGCAGGATGGCGATGTGATTCCCCACGCGCTGCAGCGTGCGCGTGCGGAAGGCCCGGCGGTCGCGCGTGGGGGCTTCGGCGTGGTCGAGATCGGATTCGCTGACGTCGATGCCTTCGAGCTTGAAGCTTTCGAGCGTCGCCCGGCGGTTGAACGTCACCGGCAGCGTGGCCCGGCGGGCACGGTGCAGCGAGCGCCGCTTGCGCTCGATCGCCCGCGACCAGCGCGACCAGTCGATCTCCGGCGTCGCCGCACGGTGAAGGGACACGTGATCGAACACCGGGCGTTCGCTGCGGTGATCGGAAGATGGAAAGGGCGTGCTAGTGTCGGCCGGCGCCGTCATGCTGATCGCAGTTGGTCGTTGCCGAGTAACAAGTTGCGTGCCACCGTGTACACAAACACCGTCGGGGCGGATTTGGGGGCGATTCAAGCCCCGGCTACGGCGCGTGGCCAATCTTGCCGCGTATTCGAATGGCATGGGGCGTTAAGGTCGTGGCAGATTGCCCAATTTTGTGACAGCCCTCGCAGGCGGCATCGGGCGAAATCAGCTTTGATGGGGTGTGGCCCTCTGGTCCCTCCCCTGCGGGGAGGTTAGGTGGGGGCGGGCGGCCGCTCATCGCAGTCAAACGCCTAGACGCTCGGCCCTCTCCCTACCCTCTCGCGGAGTACCGTGCGAGGGTTTGGGTCTCTGGCAGCGTCGACCCGCTGTTGCAAGTCCTGGGCCGCCCCGACCTAACCTTCCCCGGAGAGGGAAGAACCGGACGGGCGATTCGTTGGGTGACGCATCCCCGTCCGTTCCAAAACGGGGAACCCTAGCGCGCGACTTCATCCAGGACGTGTTCGGCGACAAGAATCTGCACGCCGCCGGCGGCGCCGAGGGCGATGGCGTCGCTCGGGCGGCAATCGACTTTTCGCACGTCCTGGCCGTGGCGCAGGTGCAGGTAGGCGAAGTACGTCGTCGCCTGCAGGTTGTAAATCTCGATGGCTTCCAGTTTAGCGCCGAGGGCTTCGACGACGCTCTCAAGCAGTTCGTGCGTCATCGGGCGGGGCGGGATGAGGCCCTTGAGGCGGCGGCTGATGGCCTTGGCTTCGTTCGAGCCGATGACGATCGAGAACTCGCGCTCGCCGTCGACTTCGCGCAGGCTGATGACCTGCTCATCGAGCATGTCGTTGATGACGATGCTGCTCAGCTCCATCGGCACGGACATGGCAACGGCTCCCGCGGCATTAGCGCCGCGGCCCATCATAGCACGCCCGCGGCCGCTGGTGGCACGAAGTGGACTCAGTCATTTCGAACCTCTCCCCCCGCAGGCCCGCTATGGCGCCTGCGCCGATGGTTGACCGTCATTCGCTGACACATAAACGTCCGCGTCGGCGTTTTCAGCCCGAAGGGGTGTCTTTCGCCTCTGCCATTCGCTTGAGGATCAGCATGGCCACGTCGCGTTTGATCGCCTCGGGGTAAAGCCCCAGCACTGCCGACTGCACGAGTTCGGGCTGGCTGGCGAACCATTCCATCAGCCGCGAGGTGAGGGCGATCTGCGTGATGCCGATTTCGTCCGAGATGTCCATGAGTCGCTTCTTGGCGTCCAACGTGAGTTGGATTCGGTAGACGACGCGCTTCTTCATACATTCCTCTTACTCCCCCGTATACGTCAGTCCGTCTCGCCTTGGCCGGACGGGTTGGGTTTCCACGTGGCTTTTCGTACGCCGGGCGTCGGCGGATGAGAGCCACCGTCGTGATTGAAGTGCACTCCGATCAGACGAACAAGTGTAGGAATAGTCCTATGCATTCACGAGAGACAAAATCGGTGGCCGACAGTTAGTTCGGTGCTCAGGTGCTCACAAGACGGCACGCCATGGCGCGAGCCGGGCGGGCGGCGTGTTCCACAAATGCGGGCACCCACCGCCGCCGCACAATCAGTGCGGAACTGCCTCGTCGGTCGGGTCGGCTTCGCAGTGCAGCGACGCGCGGACGAGGGCCGCGACGCTTTCGACCTGCATCTTGCGCATGACGTTGCCACGGTGGACTTCGATCGTCTTTTCGCTCAGGCCCAGCCGCGCCGCCATCTGCTTGTTTGCCAGTCCTTCGGCGACGAGGCGCATGACCTGCTTCTCGCGCGGCGAGAGCGTGCCGAATCGGCCCAGCACCGCCGCCGTATCTTGACGCTGGACCGAGAGCGAGGTGTCTAACGCGGTGGCGCGGTCGATCGCCAGCAGCAGTTTCACGGGGTCGACGGGCTTCTCGAAAAAATCGAACGCCTTCTGCTTCATCGCCCGCACGGCGGTGGCGACGTCGGAATGGCCGCTGACGATGATGACCGGCAAGCAGATGCCGCGCTCGACCAGTGTCGCCTGCAGTTCCAGGCCGTGCATGCCGTCCATTTCCAGGTCGAGCACGATGCACCCGCGCGCCGACCCGTCGACGGCGGTGAGAAAGGCCTCGGCGGAGCTGAATCGCACGGTGTCGTAGCCCGACGATTCGGCAACGCCAGCCACGTACGCGGCGGCGACGGCATCGTCGTCGATTACGATCACTTTCGCGCGCACTTGTGTATTACTCCCACAGACCCGACCGAACGGCGAGTCTAGCATAGGACCCACCGCCGGCCTTGCACAGTCTGACCCAAAATCCGCGCCCGTGGCCGATGCGGGGAAGGATGAGTAGATTAAAACGGCTCTATGCTCCCATGGATCGGCGGAATCGTTATCGGACTGCTGCTCGGGCTCGCCACCGCGGGCGTGGCCAGCACGCTCCTGTATCGCCGGAACGTGGCGCTCGGCGAGCGCGCCCGCGCCGCTGAGCGGCTGGCCGAACTCGGTACGCTCACCGCCGGCCTGGCGCACGAGATCAAGAATCCGCTGTCGACGGTCCAGCTGAATCTGCAACTGCTGCAGGAAGACCTGCAACAAACCGGCTGCTCGCCGCGGGTGACCACGCGGCTGACGACCGTCACCCGCGAAGCGACGCGCTTGCGCGACATCCTCGACAGCTTTCTCCGCTACGCCGGGCGAATCGAATTGCAGCGTGAGCGGGTCAACCTGGACCTACTTCTGGAAGAACTCGTCGACTTCCTCGCCCCGCAGGCGCAGCTGGGCCGCGTGCGCCTGCGGCACATCCCCGCCGCCGAGCCGGTCGTCGCCGATGCCGACCCGCGGCTCATCAAGCAGGCGGCGCTGAACCTGATGCTCAACGCCCTGCAGGCCATGCCCGGCGGCGGCGAACTGATCGTCGATGCCGGGCGCGAGGACGGGGCAGTCACCCTCAGCGTCACCGACACCGGGCCCGGCATCGCCCTCGAAGAGCAGGGCCGCATCTTCCAGGCCTACGTCACGCGCAAAAAGGGCGGCACCGGCCTGGGCCTGCCGATGACCCAGCGCATCGCCCGCGAACACGGCGGGGCGGTGGAGTTGCAGAGCGAAGTCGGCAAAGGATCACGCTTCACGATCAAGCTGCCAGCGGCCAAGCCGTAGTGGCGACGCAGGCGTCGCCACTACATTTGCCACGATCGCATCGCCGGTAGGGACGGCGTACACTCCTGCCAGACCGTTATGCCCGACGCCCCTTCCACCGCCCGTATCCTGCTCGTTGACGACGAAGTCGACCACGCCGAAGTAATGTCCGACGCGCTCGACCGCCTCGGCCACGCCCGTGACATCGCCCACAACCTCGGCGAAGCCCTCGCCAAGCTCGGCCGCCGGCAGTACGACGTGATCGTCACCGACTTGATGATGGAAAATCAGCCGCAGGGCCTGGCCCTGCTGCGGCACGCCGTCGCGCTTGTTCCGCCGCCGGTGGTGCTGATGGTGACCGCCCACGCCGACATCCCCACGTGCAAGCAGGCCTTGGGGGAAGGGGCGTTCGACTACATCGAAAAGCCGCTC
>DASVSS010000286.1:0-6717 GCA_036387945.1 Tepidisphaeraceae bacterium
CGTTTCTGGCGCCTTCGAAGAAGGCCCTTTGGCGCTCAGACTATCGAGCTATCGAACGCGTGGTTGCTCGGTCGGTGACGTCCTCCCCCGTACCCGGGGGAGGGTAGGGTGGGGGCGTTGGAGCGGGAAAGGCGTGCAGTCGGTGGTGCGCCTCCGGCATGGTCGCTTAAGCGACCATGCCACTGAAATCGAAGCCCCGTCAAAACTCCACCTGGCGCTGACGTGCGCGTCTCCCCCGGATTCGAACGGATCGGATACGCTTGCACGCCAGCGCTCGTGCGCTGGAGGATTCATCGCATGTCGCCATCGTTGCCGCCGCCACTTCCCCCGCGTGTCCCACCGGCTGGTGTGCTGAAGGCGATCCCAGTCGATCAGGTGGAGCAGCCGCCGGTGGAGTCGCCCGTGCGATCGCAGGCGCGCTCGTCAGCGCAGTGGCCTACAGCGACGAAGCATTCCCTCGACCGCGCGCGGCCGGTCTGGGTCGGCGTCGTGGGGATCATCAGCCTCTGCGTGGCCGCGGCGATGCTGCTGTTTGCCGTGACGGCGGTCGGGTTCGGTCTCTCGGTCCAGATGGCCATCGGCCCGCAGCGCGCGTTCGTGCCGGCGGCGGTCGCGGCCCCGGTGATGAGCGGCAACGTCTTGTCGCCGCCCGAGGCCGACGCGGTCGTCGAGGGGCTGTCGCGCGTGCGGCCGCTGTCCGAGCCGCGCGCCGCGGCGGTGCGGCGATTGGCGCGACGCGACGGGCGGCAGATGTTCCGCTTCAGCGGCGTTACCGCGTCCCGCGTGGCGGCGGCGGTGAGCGACAGCGGACAGATGTTCGATCACGCCGCAAAGCCCGCGGAGTATTTCGTACTGCCCGAAGGCCGGCTCGAGGTCGACGACCGCGCCGCCGTCTACCGCCCCGAGGGCGGCGCGGCCGTGCGCAGCGGCCCGGCCGAGGCGTCGACGGGCTTGAACGACCCGCAAGTGAACGCGCTCGTCGCGCAGATCACGTCCCTGGCGGGCGCGCCACCGGTGGGACAGCAGCTTGCGGCGCTGGACCGGGCGCTGCGCGACCCGGCCCAGAAGCGCGTCGATGCGTCGATCGCTTTGGGCGTGATGGGAGCCGAGTACGACGACAACGGCGGGTTGATCGTCGAGCCGATGACGGGGCCGGCCTTCCGCGTCGACGTCGACGGCACGATCGGCGATGCCGTCCCCCTGCCGAAGGGGGCCTTCGCCACGCCCGCGGCGCGGCGGGCCAACACCGCCGCCGGGTGGCTGATCCTCACCGCGGCCTTGGGCGCGCTAACGGCGCTGCTGCTGATCGCCGCGGCGATCTTCTGGCTCGGCGACCGACCGCGCGGACGGCGGCTTATGCTGGTATTCGCGGCAGTGCAGGTCCCCCTGGCGATCGGGACGTCGATCAGCGTGGGAGGGGCGGCGAGTCATTTCGTCACGGCCGCGCGGCGCGACGGATTCGATGCCCCGACGGCGATGATCGTGGCCGCAGCGCTGGCGGCGTGGCCGCTGGTGGTGCTGGGTGTGGCGATGCGACGATCCGTGCGCGAGCATTTCGCGCGGAGAGAGGGAGAAAGAGGGTGGGCGAGGCCGTAGCCGCTGAAGCGGCTACGCCGGCAGGGGTTTGGCGCCGGGGGTCTGGTGCCGGGGGCAAGCGCGTTGTTGGGGGCTTACTTCTGGCGGAAGACGATGCGGCCCTTGCTCAGGTCATAGGGAGAAAGTTGCACGCGCACGCGGTCGCCGGGGAGGATGCGGATGAAGTGCTTGCGCATCTTGCCCGAGACGATGCCGAGGATTTCCTTGTCGCTGCCGTCGAGCTTGAGTTTGAACATCGCGTTGGGTAACGCGAGACTGACGGTGGCTTCGACTTCGATCGGTTCACTCTTGCCCACGCGGGATTGCCTCTTTCGGAAATAGCTTGACGCCGCTGCGGCGCGAATCGGAAATGGTACCCGATCGGGCGTTTTTTGACAAACGATGTAGAGCGCTCGGGTCGCGGTGTCCGCCCCCTTCGACCGCCGGTTCAGATCACCTGTCAGATCACCTGCTTGAGTTCGAGCTGGTAAATCGCCCGCGGGTCGAAGTCGATGCGTTTTTCGAACGTGCCGCCAAGGCCCTCGCGGTCGAGGGCGATGATCCAGCCTTCTTCGATGATAAGGTCTTCGATCTGCCGTCCGCCGGTCAGGGTGGCCCGGCAGATGGCGGTGTACTTGCGCTTCGGGCAGCCGCGGGCGACGAGGTACGCACGCCACTCATCGGGCAGCACCTTGGCCAATCGATTGCGGGGCGGTGTGCGCGAGTGCATGCGGCGTGTTATAAGCTGCGCGTCAAAGAATCGCGCAATGGATTCGCCCGACGGCTCCGCGCAATAACTTTGCGGATTCGCGGATTTGCCCAAAGGATTCGGCCCATGACCAACGTCGCTTTCGTCGGCACGGCACACATTCACACGCCGGCGTTCATCAACACCCTCCTGCGGCGGACCGACGTCAAGGCCACCGTCGTCTATGACGCCGACCCGCGCCGCGCCAAGCACGCCGCCGAAAAGCTCGGGGCGAAAATCGCCGAAACGCCCGAAGCGGTCTATTCCGACGACACGATCAAAGGCGTCATCATCTGCTCGCAGACGAACCTGCACGAGCCGCTCGTGCTGAGCGCGGCGCGAGCGAAAAAGCACATGTTCGTCGAGAAACCCCTCGGCATGGCCGGACGCGACGCCTACTCGATGGCGACGGCCATCCAGGACAGCGGACTGCTCTTCCAAACCGGATACTTCCAGCGCTCGGACCCGAAAAACCAGTTCATCAAAGACCAGATCACCAAAGGCAACCTCGGCAAAATCACCCGCGTGCGCGGCAGCAACGGGCATAGCGGGGCCTTGGGCGACTGGTTCCGCGCCAAGCCCGACGCCCCCCACGAGGAGTGGCGCTGGATGGCCGACGTGCAGCAAAGCGGCGTGGGCGGATTCGGCGACCTCGGCACGCACGCGCTGGACATTCTCATCTGGTGGCTCGGCGACGTCGCCAAGGCCACGGCGCAGGTCGACGTTGTCACGGGCACCTACGGCGGCACGGACGAAACCGGCGAAGGGCTCATGCGCTTCAAGAACGGCGCGATCGGCTCTCTCGCCGCCGGCTGGGTCGACCAGGCCGACCCGGTGAAGTACCTCATCAGCGGCACGGACGGGCACTTGGCGGTCATCAACAACGACCTGCACTACCTCAGCCGCCGCGAAGCCAAGTTCGACGGCAGCACCGCCGTCCGCAAGAACGAGATGCCCGCTGCAGCGCCGCACGCGTTTGAGTTGTTCCTCGACGCCCTGGTCAACAAGGCCCTGCCGATCGCCCTCGTCGGGGCGCGCGAAGCCGCGTACCGCTCGGCGGTGATGGAAGCGATGTACGAAGGCGCCAAGACCGGAACGTGGATCACGCCGCGGGCGACAATCTAAGATCGCAAGTCAGCCTCTCCGGTCCCTCCCCGGCGGGGGGTTAAAGCGTGTTACGCACTTTTAGAGCCAATGTGCCGCAATTGGCTGCACTGGTCGCTGCTCTGGGTGCCACGGTCTGGAGTACCAGACCGTGGCACCCGAGCCGCGTTTTGCAACAAAGTGCAAAACAGGCTCCAGGTGGGGCGGGCCGCGTCGAGTTGTGACGAAGCGCCTTTGACATCCTCGCGAAGATGCAAGCGATCCAGCCGGGGTTGTGATCGCGTCCGCCGCTCGGACGCCCCCGAAGATGCAGCGCGACCTTGCGTTGAGGTGGCCCGCCCGCGTTTAAGGCCGCGGGGTGATCGCGCCAAGAACGACCGGGCGCAGGGCCCCTGTTGCGCGAATGACGTTCGCCGGTTCGCGGTCGAGCGTGGCGGCGCCGAGGATGGCGAAGGCCATCGCCTCGCGCGCCTCGGCGGGCACGCCCGCGGCGTCGCTGGCAACGGGCTTGAACGCCGCCAGGTGCTCGATCAAAGCCGCGTTGTGCACGCCGCCACCGGCGACGATGAGATCGAATTCTTCGCCCTGCGAGCAGGTCGCCAGCCCTTCGATCACCGTGCGCGCCACGCACAGCGCCGCGGTGGCGAGCAGGTCGGTGAGCGGGGCGTCGACGCGGTCGCCGAGGGCGCGCTCGAACGCCGCGACCATCGCCGGGCCGTCGGTGCTTTTGGGCGGTGGGCGGCGGAAGTATTCGTCTTCAACGAAGTACCCCGCCACGTCCTCGAATGCCGAGCCGCCCAGTGCCAGGGCGCCGCCGACGTCGACACCCGCGCCGGTGTCCGAGTGCTCGCGCATGAGCCAGTCGGAGAGGCAATTGCCCGGGCCGGTGTCGAACGCCAGCAGATCGCGCACGCCCGCGGATTTCGGCAGCCAGGTGACATTGGCGATCCCGCCGAGGTTCAGCAGCACGCGCGAGCGGCTGGTGCTGCGGAACACGACGTAATCGGCGTACGGCACTAGCGGCGCGCCCTGCCCTCCGGCGGCGAGATCGGCGCGGCGGAAATCGCTGATGACGTCGATCCCCGTGGCCCACGCCAGGTACGCCGGGTCGAGCCACTGCAGGCTCAGCGGCGGGGCGTGGAACAGCGTCTGCCCGTGGGCCGCCAGCGCCACCACGTCCGTCGGCCCCAGATCGGCGGCAGCGAGCACCTGTCGTGTGACGCCGGCGTAAGCGCGGGCCAGGTCCGTGCCGAGGCGCGCCAGTTCGTCCAGCGCCACCCGTCCGGTGGCGCGCAGGGTGTGGATGCGTGCGCGAAGTTCAGCGTCGAACGCCGCGCTGGCGTGGGTCACCAGTTCCGCGGTCATCGCCAGCCCCGTGCCGCCGATGCGCACGAGCGCCGCGTCCACGCCGTCGGCACTGGTGCCGGACATCGCCCCGATGAGCAGGCGGGAATCCATGGCCAAGTCTATACCCCAAAACGACCTGCGGCCGCGCAACTGGCGGCGTAATCGACACCTGCTTGCGACCCGCGTGTCCGAACCGTGGGGCGGGCGTCCCGCCCGCCGGCTCGTGAAACCATTCATTGGCGGGCGGGACGCCCGCGCCAAGGACGCCTGCCCCACGGTTGGAGTATCTGGACGATCACGCGACCTTTCCGATACGCCGGTTTTGAGCCCATCTCCGGGTCGGAAAACCCTTGGCGCAACATCCCACCGCCGACCCACCTCGACTTTGTCGCGCCTCTCCCCCTGCGTGGGTTTTCGGCGTATAATCCCGCGGCTCGAAGGAACGACATCATGCCCGACGAAAACAAGAACAAGCCGGAGACCAAGGGCGGCGTTGCCACCAAGGTCAAATCCAAGCCCAAGCCCCCCCAGCCGCTGCCGCCGTGGAAGGTGCTGCTGCACAACGACGACACCAACTCGATGGATTTCGTCGTGGTGACGATCCTTGAACTGACCACGCTCAACGAGCAGGACGCGAAGCTCCGCACCGACGAGGCCGATAAAAACGGCCTTGCCCTGCTGCTGACCACGCACAAGGAGCGCGCCGAGCTGTACCAGGAGCAGTTCCAATCCAAGGGCCTGACGGTGACGATCGAACCGGCCGAGTGACCACGCCCCGGCAGCGCCGCGCAAGCCCGCGTTGCGATCGACACAAGGTTTTCCGTGCCGGCGTTTTCAGTGCCCGGCCGCCCATGTCGCGCGGATAAGAAGCGGTTATGGGTTTCGAGAACGCATTTCTCGACTGGGTCCGCCGACAGCAGCGCGCCACCGACGCCGTGCCGCTGGCGGCCGGTGACGACCTTGCGGCCCTGCGGTTCGACGCCGCCGACCTGGTGCTGGCGGGGATCGATCAGGTGCTCGACGGCGTTCACTTCGATTTGCCGGCCTGCGGACCGCACGCGGCGGGACGGAAGGCGATGAACCGCAACCTCTCCGACTGCGCCGCGATGGCCTGCCTGCCGGCCGCGGCGCTGCTGAGCGTAGCGCTGCCGCGCGGCACGACCATGGAAACCGCGCAGGCGATTTACGCCGGCGCACGCGACGCGGGCCTGGCGTTCGATTGCGTGATCGTCGGCGGCGACACCGCGACGTGGGACGCTCGCCTGGCGATCACCGTCGCGGTCTTGGGCCGCTCGGCGGGCGTGACGCCGCTACGCCGCGACGGCGCCCGGCCCGGCGAAGGCGTCTACGTCACCGGCCCGCTCGGCGGCAGCATCTTCGGGCGGCACTTGTCGTTCACGCCGCGCGTGCGCGAGGCCCGCGCCCTGGCCGTGGCGCACACGATCAGTGCGATGATGGATCTCTCCGACGGCCTTGCCGCCGACCTGCCGCGCCTCTGCGCCGCCAGCGGCGTGGGCGCGGTGATCGACGCCGCCGCCGTGCCCGTTCATGCCGACGTGGCGCGGCACGGCGACGCCCGCTCGGCGCTGGAGCACGCACTGGGCGACGGCGAAGACTACGAACTGCTCTTCACCACCACTGCCGTGCCAGCGAATGCCGTGCGCATCGGGACGATCATCGAAGGCGCCGGCGTATGGCTCGACTACGCCGGCCGCCGCGAGCCGCTCCGCATCGCCGGTTACGAGCACGCATGACAAACACCCCTCAGAGTGCCTGATGACGACGAAGCGCGCATCCTCCCCCGTGCCCGGGGGAGGGCAGGGAGGGGGCGGACGCAGCCGCCTCATCGCAACAAAGCGCCGCTCCGGTTCCTCCCCTGCGGGGGAGGTTAGGTGGGGGCGGGCGGCCGCTTCATCGCAATCAGTCGCATCGACGCTCCGGCC
>DASVSS010000287.1:0-6391 GCA_036387945.1 Tepidisphaeraceae bacterium
CGTCTTTGCGAATCACCCATCCGAACGCTTCGCTCCACCCCGCCCGCTGCGCCTCCTGCAGCAGAGAGGCCACGTCTGGCTGGGTGGCGGACCCAGTCATTTCCGACAATTCACGACCGACCGCCTCTTCGGGCGAATGCCCGAGCAAGCGCGCGGCGGCGAGACTCCAGACCGCCACTTTACCCGCGATATCCAGTTGGAAATAAGCAAAGTCCGGGTAACGAATCTCGTAGGGGTCTGCATTCATGATGTGCCATCGCGAGCGGATACGCCGGAATTATCGATGCGTCATACGCTAAAGCAAGGCCCGCCTGCGACCGATGCGGCATGTAGTGGAAAGTCGGCACGTCGGATGCCGCCGGCAGGACCATAAGGACCCGTCAATGCACGTACTCGTGATCGAAGACAACCTCGTCGATTTCCGCCTCATCGAGCGGGCGTTGGGCGGAGACGCGGTCCTGTCTCAAGTCGCGTCGCTGTCGGAAGGAATAAGGCTGGCACGCATCGGCACTTACGACTTGATGATCCTGGACCTGACGGTCGAAGACAGCAGCGGCTACGAAACCTTCCAGAAGGCGCGGGACGCCATCAACACAATTCCAATCGTGGTATTGAGCGGGATCGATGATGACAAGCTGGCGCTGCGCGCCGTCGCCGAAGGTGCACAGGATTACGTCTGCAAGTCGAAGCTGCTGGATTACCCGATGGATCGCATCGCGCGATACGCCATCGAGCGTCACCGCACAGAACAAAAGATCAGAGAAAGCGAGCGCTTGGCTCGCGCAACGGTCGACTCCCTGTCTTCTAACATCGCTATCCTTGACGAATCAGGGACTATTCAGGCTGTCAATGCCGCGTGGAACAGGTTTGCCACCGAGAACGGTCTACCACCGGCCTATAACTGGTTAGGAACGAATTACTTGAGCGCCTGCGATCCCGCTTCGGGCGATGGCGACGAGATGGGACGAGCAGCGGCAACGGGGATAAGGTCGGTCATCGAAGGCAAGCAAAGACGATTCGAGATCGAGTACCCCTGCCACTCCCCCACAGAGGAGCGGTGGTTTCTCATGCGTGCCACGCCCTTCGAGGGCGAAGGGCCGACGCGCATCGTCATCGACCATGAAAACGTGACTGCCCGAATCGTCGCCGAACGCCTTTCAAAGGAACAGTGCGGACTCCGCGAGGCCGTCGCCGGGATGGAACAAGTCCTGGGCGTCGTCGGCCATGAGCTGCGGACACCCTTGGCCGCGGTCCGTGCCATCAGCGAGTTCCTCACCACAGACGGCGCGAAGGACACGGCGCAGGCCAACGACTTCCTCCGCACCATTTCTGATGAAGTGGATCGGATGTCGGACACCGTCAACAACCTTTTAGAAGCCGCCCGGCTGAACAGCGGCCGGGCCCGTTGGAACTGGTCGGAAATCGATCCGGGTGAACTTGTCGCCGACGCCGCGTCTGCCATTCGGCCCCTGGTCGATGCATCGCGCGTGCGTTTGGACGCCGCGGTCAGCGGTACACCAACGCCGATCCTTGGCGACGGCGAAGCGATTGGCCGGCTCCTGATCAACCTGCTGAGCAACGCGACCAAGCACACCAAAGATGGCCAGATCACTGTGCGCACTCGCCAGTTCACCGACGCCGGGGGCGGCTGGATCGATTTCGTCGTATGCGATACCGGGTGCGGCATCTCACCCGACGTTTGCAACCGCCTTGGCGAGGCCTTTGCACTGAACTCCGGGGTCGTCGGAAAGAACCATGTAAACGGCACGGGGCTGGGCCTGGCAATCTGCAAGGGGATCGCCCTGGCTCACGGCGGCAGAATCATGATCGAATCCGCATCGGGCCGCGGTACGACCATCACCGCACGCCTGCGGACGGACCTGGCCGCGGCTACCAGCGGCGACACGGATTACTCGCAATCTACAGATGACTCGCTCTCCCACGCCGAATTGGCCCGCTGAAAAGCATTCTCGTGATCGACGACATGACGGTGTTTCGCGAGCCGATCGCAGCCAGCCTGCGCTTGGCCGGCTACGAAACCCGCTGAGCCGCCGATGGCCTCGAAAGGCTCGCACTTGTGCGTGCTCACCGTCCGGACGTGATTCTCCCCTACGTCTCGATGCCGAGGACGGACGGGCTCACGTTCCTCAAGCACCTCCGCGGCGACCCGGTCACGGCGGGCATCCGCGTTATCCTGCAGGCCGCTCATATGGAGAAAAAGCATGTGCTCGCCGCGGCGGCGCTTGGCGTCCGCGGCTACGTGCTCAAATCACGTTTCCGGCTCGCCGACTTGTTGGAACGCGTCAGATCCGCCGGCGAGGGCGCAGACGGCGCACCTTCCGGCGCCGGCCAACCATCCCCGGCATCGATCCAAACCAGCGGAAACCCAGCCGCGCCACCCGCCGAACAGCCGAACCCGTTGCTCGTGACACGGGAGCCAGCCGCCGCCGACGGGTGTGAAGGAGTAGCCGGCGTTGCGATGCCAGACGACCGCGTCGGGCACACTAGCGAATTCGGTTATCGATCCGAGTGCGTCGCCCAGTACGGTACTGGATCGGGGTGTGTTCATCAGGCCGCACGCCTGAACCATTCAGTTATACTTACCGCCAAGTCGGGGTGACAAGATTCGAACTTGCGACCTCGTCGTCCCGAACGACGCGCTCTAAACCAAGCTGAGCTACACCCCGGCGGTGGACCGAAGAAGATACGATACCGCCCGCTTGCTTGCAAGCGACAGTGACTACGGGGGAACCCTGATGGCCGACGCCGCGCGGGGCGACTAATGATGTGGGTATGACCATGATTCCCAACGAGCGGCGATCGTCGCCGGCGGCGCCGACGTTCAGCATCATCTCGATCATCGCCGCACTGTGCGCGGTCTTCGCCTTCCGGTCCGTCGGGCTGGGAATCGTGCTGGCGGTGCTGGCAATCGTGTTCGGCATCATCGGCGCGGTGATCGCCTTGTCGCCGAACAAGCGCGGCGGGTTGATCAGCATCTTCGCAATCGCCGCCGGGGCGATCGGGATCGTGGTGGCGGTGTTCCGGCTGATCGCACGGGCCGTCTGACCGCGGCCGCCAAAATACGGCGACCGACGCGCCGACGGCCGACATTGCGCGGGCTCGTACGACTGAGCTTACGTTGCAGCAAGCACTGCGGCGTACGGCGAGCCGTGCGTTGTGCCCCCGGCACCCCTCGCTATAATCCCGCCCTCTCCATGGGCTTAATCGTTCAGAAATTCGGCGGCACGAGCGTCGCCGACGCCGAGCGCATTCATCGTGCCGCGCGGCGTGCCGTCGAAGCCAAGGCCCGGGGCAACCACGTCGTCGTCGTCGTCAGCGCCATGGGCGACACGACTGATGATCTCGTCGATCTGGCCAAAAAAGTCTGCACCTTCGACGGCCAGAGCCATCCGCCGCCCAAGCGCGAGATGGACCAGCTCCTGGCCACCGGCGAGCAGGTGACGATCGCCCTCATGGCGATGGCCCTGCACGCCCAGGGCCACGAAGCGATCAGCTTCACCGGCGGGCAGATCGGGCTCGTGACCGACGACGCTTTTTCCAAAGCGCGCATCCAGTCGATCAACCAGCAGCGGATTTTCCAGGAGCTCGACCAAGGCCGGATCGTGATCGTCGCCGGGTTTCAGGGCATCACGCCCGACGGCCACCTGACCACGCTCGGCCGCGGCGGCAGTAATGCGACGCTCGTGGCGCTGGGGGCGGTGCTGAAGGCCGACGTGTGCGAGAATTACACCGACGTCGACGGCATCTACACCGCCGACCCGCGCCTGGTGCCTAATGCCCGCAAGATCGACCAGATCAGCTACGACGAGATGCTCGAGCTTTCGGGCTTGGGCGCATCGGTGCTGCAGACGCGGGCGGTCGAATTCGCCAAGAAGTACAACGTGCCCATCGAAGTGCGCAACAGCGGCAACGACCGCCCCGGCACGCGCATCGTCGCGGAGACCCAGAAAATGGAACACATCGTCGTCAGCGGCGTGGCGTTGAAAAAAGACCTCGTCCGCGTCACGGTCCGCAGCGTGCCCGACCGCCCGGGCGTGGCGGCCACGATCTTCGCGACGATCGCTGCGGCGAACCTCGTCGTCGACGACATCATCCAGAACGTAATGGACGACAACACCGCCAACATCAGCTTCACCGTCGAGCACGGCGATCTGGCGGACATCAAGCCCGTCGTCGAGCGACTGGTCGCCGTGCTCGGCGGCGGGTCGCGCGCGATCTATAACGACGGACTGGCCAAGGTCAGCGCCGTCGGCGTGGGGATGCGGACGCACACGGGCGTTGCCGAGCGGATGTTCAAGGCGCTGGCGGACGCGGAAGTGAACATCCAGAACATCACCACGAGCGAGATCAAGATCAGTTGCATCATCGGCAAGGCCGACGGCCCCAAGGCGCTGCAAGTGGTGCACGACGCGTTCGATCTGGCCAATGCCGGGTGAGCCCGACCGGGCAGCGCCGTAGGAAGTCGCCGGTCCCCCGCCGCACCGCCCTGGCTGCGCGTCGGGGTGATTCTGATACAGTCGCAGCGCATGGCCTTTCGTCGACCTTCGCCCGCCCCGCCGCCTGACGCGGGCGACCTTGTGCGCTCGGTCCTCCGGCGGCGAAGTCTTTATCGCCGCGGCGGAGTCGCCGGTGTCATCGTCGTGGCGCTGTCGGCCGTGTGCAGTCATTACACCGCCCCGCCGGACACCGCGCCGCTGGCGGGCAAGGACGTCGAAGTCGTCCGCGTGGTCGACGGCGATACGCTCGTCGTCCGCACGGCCGAGGGTCGGGAAGAGCGCCTGCGGCTCAAGGGGATCGACGCCCCGGAACTGCCGCACGACGACAAGCCGCTGATGCACTGGGGCGAAGAATCGACCGCGTACCTGCGCGGCCGGCAGCCGGGCGGCCGGCGGCTGACGCTGGAATTCGACGGCACGGAAAAGCGCGACCAGTACGGCCGCCTGCTCGCGTACGCCTTCGGCGAGGGGCTCGACTGCATCAACGTCGCGATCGTCCGCGACGGCCACGCATACGCCGATCGGCGGTTCAGCGGCATGCGCCGCGCACAGATCGAGCAGGCCGAGAACGATGCACGGAAGAAGGGGCGCGGGTTGTGGAAAAGCATTCGCACCGCCGACATGCCGGCGTGGCGCCAGCGATGGCTGCGCGACCGCGGCATATCGGAGTAGGCACGCTTCGCCCTTCCAGCGCCGGGCCAACACCCGGAATGGTGGCCCGGAAAGAGTGAACTCACCCAACTCAGAGGTCACAACCTGGGTGACATCGCCGCGAGCGTTTGCACGTTGTCTGCGTTCTTCCCTAACCTCAAACCAAATCAGGACCTTCGTCAACGACAGGTCAGTGTGATTAAAAGACTTGAAATAATGCGCTAAGTTGCCATCATATCATTCGAAGAAATCGTCTTATAAGGGAGATGGATATGACTGAAGTACCTGTGCCCCCCGCGAACGACGTTACACCGCTCGGTTACAGCTCCTCTGCCCCCGGCTCCATCGAGTTGGACAAGGACGCCCGCCTGTGGGGGATGCTAGCACACTTGAGCTCGCTGGTGGGGCTGGTGATCCCGTTCGGCTCGTTCATCGGCCCGCTTACCGTGTGGCTGATTAAGAAGAACGAGATTCCGTTCGCCGACGAGCAGGGCAAAGAGTCGCTCAACTTTCAGTTGACGGTTCTTATCGCTCTGGTCGTTTCGTTCGTGCTGATGTTTGTGCTGATCGGGTTCATTTTGCTCCCGCTTGTCGGCATTGCCGCCCTCGTGTTCATTATCATTGCATCGGTCAAGGCCAACAATGGTGAACACTATCGCTACCCGGTGTCAATCCGCTTCATCAAGTAAGAGCTTGAATCCCTGGTTACGGTCGTCCACTGTCTTACTGGCCACCACAGCGAAGCCCGGTCGATTGCTCGACCGGGCTTCTTCCTTCCCTGATTCGGGTGGTAACCCAGCGGTGGTTGGGGGGCGTGGTCGCTGAAGCGACCATGCCGCTTTTGGCGCGTTACCCTGCTTTTGCGGGGTAGTGCGACATGTGCGGGTGCGTCGCGGGGTGTGGGATGGCGTCGATGTTCGCCCGCGGGTGGGCGTGGTCGTAGACCTCTTTCATGCGCTTCGTCGTCAGGTGCGTGTACACCTGCGTCGTGCTGAGGCTCTGGTGGCCGAGCAGTTCCTGCACGCTGCGCAGGTCGGCGCCGTTGTTGAGCAGGTGCGTGGCGAAGCTGTGCCGCAGCGTGTGCGGGCTGATGCCGGGATCCAGGCCGGCGATCGTGAGATACTTGTCGAGCTTGCGCCGCACGCTGCGCGTGCTCAGCGGCTGGCCGTGCTTGTTGAGGAAGATCTTGTGGGTGAACTGCGTGTTCATCTTCGGGTCCGCCT
>DASVSS010000288.1:0-16403 GCA_036387945.1 Tepidisphaeraceae bacterium
GATCGGCGTGCCGGTCAGGGCCACGCAGCGGCGCGCCGGGAAAGAGCGGATCGCCACGCTGGCGGCGGAGGCGGAGTTCTTCACCTTCTGCGCTTCGTCGAGCGCGATTCGGTGCCACCGCACCTGCTTGAAATCGACCGCGTCGCGGTGGGCCAGCGTGTAACCGGTTAACACCACGTCGTGAGCCATCGCGGCTGCGACGAACGCTTCCCCGTGCGCGCGGGCGGGGCCGTGGTGCGACAGCACCTTGAGGTTGGGCGCGAATTTTTGCAGTTCGCGCGTCCAGTTGCCCAACACGCTTGCGGGGGCGAACAGCAGCGTCGGTCCGACGCGCTTCTCCGAAGCCGTCGCGGGCGCGGGGACGCCGTTCGTGATAGAGCCGTTGGCCTCGGCGGGGTGATCGGCGTCGGCGTGAACGTGGCCGTTGAGGCGCTCCGTCGCCGCAGCGGCGGCCTCGCGTTCCTGCAGGAGCAGGGCGATGAATTGGATCGTCTTGCCCAGGCCCATGTCGTCGGCGAGGCAGGCGCCCAGGCCGAGCCGGTCGAGGTACGCCATCCACTGCAGCCCGCGCAGCTGGTACGGCCGCAGCTCGCCGAGGAAGCTCTCGGGCTGGGCAAGCTGCTGCATGTTCGGGTCGGGCACCTGCGACAAAAGCTGCCCGATCCAGTCGGCCCCGCTGAGCCCGCCGACCGGCACGCCGTTGTCGCCGGCGAGGCCGTAAGCGGCACGGAACGCTTCGCCGAGCGTGAGCCGGCCGGTCTTGTTGCGGGCGATCGTCTCCTGCGCCTTTTTAGCAGCGTCGAGGTCGATCTGCACCCATTTGTCTTTGAACCGCACGAGCGGCGATTGCTGGGCGAGCAGTTGCTCGAACTCGGCGATCGTCACTTCCTGCTGCCCGATGGCGATCCGCCAGTCGAACCGCACGAGCGCGTCGAGCCCGATGCGCCCGCCCGCCGTCATCGGCTGCCCACCACCGGCAGCGCCGTTACGGGGCATGTCGAGGGTCTCGTCGTCGTCCTCAGGGGCGATCTCGAGCTGCAGGCTCAATTCGCTGTCTTGCGGCGCGGCCCAGTCGGGAAGCTCGACGTCGAAGCCGTCTTCGACCATCCCGTGCGACCAGCTCCGCATGAACGCGAAGGCTTCGGTCGGCGTGAGCTCAATGCCGGCCGGGTAAGGCGTGGCGAGGGCGCGCTCAAGCGACGGGAAGTGCCCGACGCCCCGGCGCAATTCGGTGATGACTTTTTCCTGGCGCTCCAGGATCATGCGCCCGGTGGCCGTCAGCGGGCTGCCCTTTTGGCGCCATAAATCCGCGGCAGTGACGATCGTGGTCGCGTCTTCGGTACTGACAAGTCGGAAATCGACGGGCCAGAGCGTGCTGTCACCGGCGGGTTCGCGCAGGTGAAGCCCGAGCTTGGTTTCGATCTGCTGGCCGGCGTCGGTGATCGGCATAAGCCACAGGTGCACGTCGCCGTAAAGCTGCTGCAGTTCGCGTGGGTCGGCCTCGATGCGGTCGGACGCACCGAGCAGTGCCGACAGCCACCGCACGTCAATTGCCGCGGGCCGGTTGTGCACGCGGGCGAAAAATTCGTCGCTGGCGACAGCCCGGCGGACGAGGGCGTCGGTCAGGCGCGTCAGAAACGATTCGACGAGCCGCAGCGGCTCGATCGCAGCGGTGTGCGGCAGTGCCCGGCAGACTGCGGGCAGCGCGTGGGCGAATCGATCGAGGCGCGACATCTCCTCGCGGCCGCCTACCAGTGGATGCCACTGCGCGACGTATACGCCATCGACTTCGCGCAGCGTCGGGTAAATCTGCTGCGCGGCCATGCAGCCCTGTACGAGCCGGGCGAGCGTCACCCAGGCGATAAGCGAGTCGGAATGCGCCTCTGTACGCTCGACCGTCACGGCCGTCAGCAGGTCGTACGCCTCGGCGGCGGTGAATCGCCAGGCGGGGGCGGTCACCTCACCGAGGCCGGGCATGTGTAGTTGGAGGTCAACGATTTCCGCTGTCGCCGGCGGTACTGCGTCGGGGGCGGCTTTTGACAGCAGTTCGGGAAGGCGCGCGACCTCTACCGGCCGCAGGTCGTCGTGGGCGTGAATCCCGAACAGCAGCAGGTGTGTCGTGTCCCAGACGCCAATGAGCATGAAGGCTGGCCCGTCTCGCAGAAACAGCAAAACGCCGAGGCGATGCGCCAAGGCGGGCCGAAGAGTGTAACGCAAGTCGCCGCCGATTGCGCTACCATCGCCGCGCCGATTCACAAATCGCCGCCGTCGCTCTTGGCCGGCGCGGCCGCCATCCGTGCGGCGCGTTTCGCTGATTGCCGTGGGCCGGCGTGCGCTGCGGTTCGATCCGTCGATTCACTTGAGCGCGGCGTCGATAACTGGCAAGATGCCGTGTCCCCCATGCCAAAGAAGTTGTTTCTGGAAACGTTCGGTTGTCAGATGAACGTGCTCGACAGCGAGCTCGTCGCCGGGCAGCTGCGCGCCCGCGGCTACGAAGCCACGACCGATCGAGACGCCGCCGACGTGGTCATCTTCAACACTTGCAGTGTGCGCGAGCATGCCGAGCAAAAGGTATGGAGCCGGCTCGGCCAGATGCGCGACGCCAGGAAGGACCGGCCGGGCCTGGTCATCGGCGTGATCGGGTGCATGGCCGAGCGCGAAGGCGCGGACATGTTTAAGAAGAACCCGCACGTCGACATCCTTTGCGGGCCGTCGGAACTCGACAAGCTGCCGGGCATGGTCGAGAACGCGGTGTTGCAGAGGACCCAGGACCCGGAATCGGGGAGCCACGCGTCGGCGCCGCCACGGGCCGTCGCGCTGATGGGCAGCAGTGTGCGGCGGTCGTCGACGCTGCAGGTGGCGCGCGACGAGCTGGAAATGCTTGATCTGTCGCGCGTCGTTTCGCCGGGCGATGATCTGTCCCAGGCATACGTGCGCATCACGCGCGGGTGCAACAAGTTCTGCACTTATTGCGTCGTGCCCCATACGCGCGGGCCCGAAGTGCACCGGCCGCCACAGAATATCATCGACGAAGTGCGGAAGCTCGTCGACGGCGGGGCGAAGGAGGTCACGCTGCTGGGGCAGACGATCAACCATTACGCCTTCGACCACGGCGACGGCCGCCGCACGACCTTCGCTGACCTTCTCTACGCGGTGCATGAAGCCACGCCCGACCTGCCGCGGTTGCGGTTCGTTACGTCCTTCCCGCGGGATTTCACCGACGCGGCCCTGGCGGCCATGCGCGACTGCCCGCGCGTCTGTCGATACCTGCACGTCCCTGCGCAGCACGGCAATAACCGAATGCTGAAACTGATGAACCGCGGTTACACGATCGAACAGTACCGCGAGTTCATCGACCGCGCCCGCGCTCATCTGCCGGACGTTTCGATCGCCAGCGATTTTATCGTCGGCTTTCCGACCGAAACCGACGAGGAGTTCGAACAGTGCTGCGACATCGTTCGCTACGCACGTTTCAAGAACAGCTTCATCTTCAAGTACAGCCCGCGCCCCGGCACGACCGCGATCGACCGTTTCGAAGACGACGTGCCGGACGAGATTAAAAAGATGCGCAACAATCGTTTGCTCGACGTGCAGTCGGAGGTGTCGGCGGCGGTCAATCGTGAGATGGTGGGGCAATCGGTCGAGGTGATGGTCGAAGGCTTCAGCAAGCTGCAGGCGCGGCCGCAGGCGGCGGGGGGCGTGCAGCTCGGGGGCGGCTTCCGGCGCAACGCTCCGGTCGAGGCCGGCGAGGTGCAGTTGGTCGGACGAACGCGCGGCGACCAGATCGTCATCTTCGACGGCCCGGCATCGCTGAAGGGGGAACTGATCGATGTCGAAATCGTCGACACTCGGCGGCTCTCACTTTTCGGCCGCAGGGTGCCGGAGTACGCCGCCGCCGGACTCGGCCGTCTGTCCCCCGCAAACGTGTGACGCAGCAGCGGCGGATTGCTCCAAACACTTCTGCGGCGTTTGTGGCCCGCATCGGCGGCGGCTAAACTGCCGGCATGCTCCCGCTCGCGCTGGTCGTTTTTGCAAAGCATCCCACGGCAGGGCGGGTCAAGACGCGTCTCCAACCGACATACACGCCCGCGCAATCCGCCGCGGTGCAGGACGTCTTTCTTCGGCATTTCGTACGCCGGCTTGCGGCGCTGCGGCTTGGCCAGGTGGTAATCGCCTTCGATCCCCCGGATGCCGCCGCGGAGATGGCGCAGTTCGCGGCCGACGGGGAGGTCGAGTTGCTGCCCCAGGTTGAAGGTGATCTCGGTTGTCGCCTGTGCGCCGCCGCCGGCTCCCTGAGCGAACGGTTTGAGCAGGTGCTGATGTTCGGCGTCGACAGTCCGGACGTTCCGGGCACCTACGTCCGGAAACTGCCGCGCATCCTCGCCAAATACGACGCGATCCTTGCCCCAACGGACGATGGCGGGTTCTGGGCACTGGGTGTGCGGCGGGGCGTCGATCTGGAACGGACCCTTGCCGGCGTCGAGTGGTCCAGCGGTCAGGAAAAGCCGCAGGTGGCCGCGAACTTCACCGCCGCCGGCTATCGTGTGGGAGACGGCGATCAGTGGTCGGACGTGGACCATCCCGCCGACCTGGGCGCTCTACTCGAGCGCCTGTCGATTTCGAACGCCGACGACGACCGCCTGCTGCGTGACGCGCTAAGGCCGATCGTTTCCGGCGAAGGAGCCGCTTTATGACCGAAACCAACCCCGCCGGCTCGACCGCCACTGACCCCCTGTCCGACCCGCTGACCGACCCGTCCGTCGGGACGGAGTCGTTTCTTGCCAGCTCGACGGTGCTGATCGTGGACGACAACGTTCAGAACGTCGAGCTGTTGTCGGCCTTCCTGGAGACACTGCCGGTACGCCTCGTCACCGCCTACGACGGCGTTGACGCACTTGAGAAGGTAGAATCAGAAAACCCCGACCTTCTTTTGCTCGACGTCATGATGCCGCGGATGAGCGGTTTTCAGGTCTGCCGCAAACTCAAGGGCGACCCGAAGACACGGGACATCCAGGTTCTCATGGTCACGGCACTGAGCGAGCTTGGCGACATCGAGCAGGCCGCCGAATGCGGCACGGACGATTTCGTCAGCAAGCCCGTCAATAAGTTTGAGCTGCTGACGCGGGTGAAAAGCCTGCTCCGCGTACGGCACCTCAAAAGCGAGCTCGAACGGGCGCTGTCGTACCTCAACGAAGTCGAACACGAGTCGACCGGCAGCGAGTAATTCGCCGCCGCGGCAGCGCGGGCGCGGGGTGATCGATACTGGCGCGTCGCAGGGCGACGACGAATATCCGTAACACTCCCCGCCTCCGTTCTCCGTAAGGCACTGATCGATCATGCACGACGCCACGACGACCCTCAGCGAATTTCTAGCCGCCGCGTCGGCAAAACAGCCCACGCCGGGCGGCGGGGCGGTGGCCGCGCTTGCTGGCGCGCTGGCGGCGGCAATGGGCGAGATGGTTCTGAATTATTCGGTGGGCAAAAAAGACCTTGCGGCCCATTCCGGACACAACGCCCAGACGGTGCGCGAGCTTACGGCCATCCGGCATGATTTGCTCCGATTGATGGTAAAAGACCAGGCCGCGTTCGCCGAGCTGACGGCCGCGAAGAAGGCGGGCGAGGATTCGCTGACGCTGGTCCGGGTTTGCGTTGACGTGCCCCGGGCGATTTCCCGCCACGCGATCCGAACGCTCGAGCTTGCGATCGCCGTTGCGCCAACGAGCAACCCATTCCTCCTGAGCGACCTGGCCGTCTGTGGCGAGTGCGCGATGGCCGCGCTGCGGTCGGGGCTGCACAGCGCCGCGGCCAACCTGGGCGACATCCTCGAGCCCGAACGGTCGACGACTTCCAACGATCTTGAAGCGGTGCGCGTCGAAGGCGTTCGGCTCATTCAACAGCTCACCAGCGCGATCGCCGCCCGGCAGGCCGGGTCATGATAAGCGACCCGCGTGATTACAAAATCGAGATCAACGGCGTGCGCCCCGCCAAAGCCCAGGCCGCTGTGGTGCGCCCGTACCTGTCGGTGCTGTTCAACTGCTGCCGGGTGTACCAGCGGGTCTATAAACAGAAGGACGCGGATAGCTACAACGCCCGTTGCCCGAAATGCGGCCGGACGATTCAATTCCTCGTTGGCGACGGCGGTACGAGTGACCGGTCGTTCGTGGTAGAGTAACGCCGCCCGCGGCCGACCGGCCGTTTCGATCACGGAGGATTCGCCCGCATGCACACCGCCGCCAAGCCCGCCGCCTCGCCGTACGCCGTCGCCCGGCCCGCCGGAAAATGCGCCGCGACCGACCGCGTGATCGCGGCGGGCGAAAAGTTCATGGCCGTGCTGCGCGAAACGCCGGCGGGCATGGAGCGCGTCGACTACGCCATCGAAGCATGGCCAAACGTCGACACCGCAGGCGCGCTGGCATATTGGCAATCGGTGATGGGCGAGCCGGGCGAGCAGAAGCGCAAGATGTTCGTCGATGATGAAGTGCTTTGCACCTTGTTCGAGCGCCTCAGCGACGCGACCGAGCCGAACAAGCTTTCCTTCCGCTTCGTGCTCGGACTGATCCTGATGCGTAAGCGGCTGCTCGTCTACGAAGGCAGTGAAACGGTCCACGGTGTGGACCGCTGGGTCGTCCGCTTCAAGGGGCGGGACGACAAACTCCCGCTGGCCAACCCGCACCTCGACGACGAGCAGGTGAAAAACGTCAGCACCCAACTCGGCGACATCATCAATGAGGAACTGTGATGCCGGCCCTTCCTCGCAATCTGGCGGCGTTGGCCCTCGCGGGACTATTGGCCGGCTGTGCCGCCAAGCGGACGACCCGCGCCCCCTGGGCTGGGCCGACCGAGCCGATGGACGTCGTCGTCGCCCGGATCAATGAACGGAACGTCCGCATCGACAAGCTTCGCGGCGAAGGCCGGTTCGAAGCCGACCTTGTCGACCCGCGGACAAAGAAGCACGAGCCCGGCGACGGCGACATCACGCTCATGTACATGCCCCGGCGCAGCCTGTTCATTCGCGGCCGCGTGCTCGGGCAGGACGTGTTCCGCATCGGCAGCAACGACGAGCGGTTCTGGCTCATCCTCAAGATGCAGGACACGATGTACTGGGGCGAGCACCGCCTCGTCGGCGGCGCGCGTTTGCGTGAGCTTCCCGTCCGCCCCGACCTGCTGGCCGAAGTCCTGGCCGTCGGTCCGATCGAGGCCGACTTGCTCAAACAGCCGACCCCGGTCATGCGCTTCAACAACGACCAGCACGCATACATGTTCACATGGAACGTTCAATTGAGCGACCGCTGGGCCGTTCAGAAGGAAGTGTGGTACGACCGCGAAACGCTGTTGCCCAAGCTCGTGCTGCTGTTCGATGAGAACGGCCGGATCGTGCTGCGCGCGTACCTGCAACGGCCGGTGGATGCCGAGGGATTCGACGCACCGGTCAAGGTGGCGAGCGTCTACGACATGTACTTCCCCGACACCGGCTCGAAGTTCCGGATGGAATTCGACGAGTGGAAGCGCGAAAACCGCGGCGCTCCCTCCCCACGGACGTTCAACTATCCCGGCGACGACCCCGGCGTCTCCAACGTGGTGCCGCTGGATGAATAGTCGCATTCCGTTTTTGTCGCTGATCCTCGCTGTGGTATTCGGCGTCGCCGCTGCCGGTGCGAAATCGATCGAGCTGCTCGCGGCGGCGGAGGGCGACACTTACTTCGTTTGCGTCATCGAAAGCGACGACACGCGCGAACGCATCGTCAGCGTCGTGCGCCAACGCAACGCCGGCGACGGCGGCCGCTGGGACGAAGTGGGCACGTTCCAGTCGCGCGTGACCAGCCTGGCCGTCTCGGGTGGCCGGCCGGCCGTCCTGACGGGCGACGGCATGTGGCGGCTCGACCGCAACGTGCTCGGCCCGCCGCTGCCGGCCGGGCGGATCGAGCGTCTCGCCACCGCGCCGCTGGGCATGCTTGCGGCGGGAGTGACGCCGCAGGACGGCGGCCGCGGCGCGGTACGCACGATCTGGCGATGGACAGGAACGACATGGCAGCGCGTAACCGACTTGCCCGCTGGATGGGACGCTCCGAACGGGATCGTCGAGACCGGCGGCGACATCTTCGTCTCCGGTGCCGCGGCGCAGTCACCGTTCGTGGCCCGTTTCAGCAAAGGCGTCTGGGAGACCGTCGCGACTGACGTCCCGCCGGACGCGGCGCTGCTGCCGGCGCGGGACGGTTATGCGTTGCTGCGCCGCGACGCCAGCGGCCTGCACCTTGAGCGCGCCGGCGGATCGACCCGGCTCGACGCCGGCGGGTTTGACGGGCCGATCGTGGCGGCGGTCGCCGGGCAGGCCCTGCATCTCCTGCGGCCGGGCCAGAAGGCGGTCGACCAGTTGACCTTCGAGATCAGCAGCGGTCGTCGCCTCTCGGGCCCCGACCCCGTCGCGGCGGGGGGCGAAGCGCCGCCGGCAACCCCGGTATGGTCACAGTTCGGCGTGATGCTGCTGCTGGGCATTGCCGTTTTGCTGACGATGCGTCAATCGCCCGCGCCGCCGCCGGAATTACTCGCCGCCGCCGACATCCTTCTTGCACCGTTGGGCCGTCGCCTGGTGGCGGGACTGATCGACGCGCTGCCTTACCTCGTCGGCACGTTCGTCACGTTCTCGTTGATCGCCGACGGAAAGGTGGCCATGGACCGTTCGATGCTCACCGTGACGCCGACCCTCATCGGCCTTGTGCTCTACGTCGGCCATACCGCCGTCGCCGAAGCGCTCGGCGGGCGATCCATCGGCAAACTGCTGCTCGGCCTGCGTGTGGTGGCTTATGACGGCGGCCCGCCGGATCGCACGCGGCTGGTCATGCGGAATGTCCTCCGACTGGTCGACATCGCGATGATCGTGCCGCTGCTGTTGATCCTGCTGTCGCCGACGCGCCAGCGCATCGGGGACCTTGCCTGCGGCACGCTCGTGGTGCGAGCCGGCCCGCCCAGGAGTCAGCCGCCCGAGGGCGGCGGCGCGGCTTCGACTTAAGGCGCAGGCGCCGTTGACGGCGCGAGGGCCGGGAACACGAAGATACGGGGATATGTGGCCAGTGCCGGCACCACCCACGCATCGAGCTCGCCCATCGTCAAATCGGCCGGCGGGTAGACGAAGACGGCTTTGGTCCATGGCGATTGCACGGCGTTGATCGCCCGCACGAAGGCGTCCGGGTCGGCAACGCTCGTGCGATCGAGCGTCACCGGCTGGGATGCCGCGGGGTCCGCCGCTTCGGTCTGCCGCTCCAGCCGGCCTTGCAGTTGGCCGGCCTCGCGAGTGAGGAACAGTTCCCACGGCTCCCCCAGGCGCGCCTGCCGGTCGCGCCATCCCTCCTCGGGGAAGAACGCCTTGTGAAACAATCCCGTCGTCGGCGGCCCGAGCTTCACGCCAGGGTCATTCTCGATGCTGCTCAGCAGCGCGTAGAGCTTGCGCGCTTCCGAGACAGGCATGCGTGGATCGAACACCACGGTGGAGAAGAGGTCGTCTCCGGCCTTGGCCTGCTCGCCCAGCGCGGCAATCAAGCTTGGCAGGTTCGGGACGGATGCCAGCGTTTTGCGCTCCTCTTCCAGAACATACGCCCCTGGTCCGCCCGGCGGGCCGGCCCGGATGATCAAGTCCCGGCTGCGCACCGCCGCGTCGCCGGTCGCCGGCTCGACCACGACTTTGAGCGGCCGGCCGAGCGGGAGTTTGTTCTTCGGATTCGCGCGGAGCGTGCCATACACCGCGCCCTGTGCCGATCGTGTTGGGACGTCGAGCACCGCGGCCGGGTCGTTGTAGAGCGGGGCGATCGGCCCGCCGCCGCCAGCCGTCACAGTCTCGCCGTCCGCGGCGGCCGGCGGGGGTGACCCGACGTACACGAGCCCGCGCAGCGGCAATGGTGCGCCGGTTCCGGTCGTGATGATTTGAAGCTCAGCGCGCGACCGGGCGTCCCCGTCGACGAACGTCATCGTCACCCGCGGTCCCCGCGGCCACTGCAGATTCTTTTCGTAGTCGACGCGGCGCCCGGGCGCGAGCCCGATGAACCGCAGCGCCCTGTCCACGTCCGCCGCCGTGGCGTAGGTGATCGCCAGCGACTCGTAATCTTTTCCACTGCTGAGCGTCGAGACGAAGAACTCGATCGGGTCGGACTCCGCCACGCCCGTGGCGATGGCGTAAATCGTGACTCGCTTGCCGGCCCGGTCCGCTTCGACGTGGTCGAGGACGAGCAAATCGGCATTGGCCTTGGCCGCTGCGCGCCTGGCGATGAGCTGCTTTTCGAATGCCTCTTTGGCCGTGTCGTAAGGGTGCTTCTCGGCCTGGGCAAACGCCAGCGTCGGCAACAGAAACGAAGCGAAAAGCGCGGCACGGTTCATCAGCGTGTCCCTGGCTTGCGGGCCTTAACTATCCGATAGAGCGAATGGGGAATCTCGACCCGCTCGGGCGAGCCGAACCCGGCCGCGTGCAGCAGATCGGCCACTTCGCCGCAACTGTAAACCCGCGCGTCCGGCCGCGACAGGAGCATATTGAGCTGGAACAACGCCGCTAAAGCCGGCGACTTGCGGTCGTCGTTCAGCATGACGTCAATGACGTAAACCACCCCGCCCGGAACGAGCATGTCGAAGAACCGCCCCGCCAGCGCGGCGGCCTTGGCCGGCGGTTCCTGGTGCAGTGCGCCGGCGAACAGCAATACGTCGAACGAACCCGGCAGGGCGTCTGTGTGGTAGTCGGCGGGGTGCGCGGTGATGCGGGCCGCGTCCGGTCCGTTCGTGTAAAACGGCGCCGCTAGGTCCAACACAGCGGGTAGATCGACAAGGGTGGCACGCAACCCGGGATGACGGGCCACGAGGAACCGGCTCAACGTGCCCGGCCCCGACCCGACTTCGACCAGCATCGCAGCCCCGGCAACGTCGACATGCGGCGCGAGGGCGGGCGTGAACGCCTGTGCCTTGCTCTCCATCGCGTGGACGAACCGACAAAGCCCCTCCGGCTCACTGGCCGCCTGTTGCTGTCGAGGAAGTGCGAACAGCTCGGCCATCCGCGACCACTGGCGGAACAAGTCTGCGTTGTACCGCAGTGCATCGAGCATGCACGTCGCTGACGCGCCAGACAACAGCGCCCGGGCCGACGCGGCGACGACGTACCCTTGCTCAGTCTTTTCCACCAGCTCCAGCGCCGCCAGCGCGTCCAGGAGCGCTTCGGTCCGCGCGAGACCGATGTCCGTTGCTATCTTCGAAACCACTTCACCCGCGGGCCGCGGAGTCTCGTCGAGGGCTTCGAACAATCCTGCCTCGACGGCGGCCATCAGCGCGCCCGGCGCCCAGTAGCCGGTCGCAAGATCGGTCAGCCGCTGCGGGGTCCATTCCATTCAGATAGATATATCGGAACGGCCGCGAACGTGCAGCGTCGACGGCGTTTTCTTCAATGGCGGCGGGAGGGCACCGTCACGCGGCGGACATCGATCTGATGCTGCCGAGCGATTGTTGCTGATTCTGTAGCTGCGACAATGAGCTCTCCAGCCCGGAGAACTGCTTTTCCAGCCGCAGGCGCTTGGCGTCGAGCATTGTCTGCAGATCCTCGATGCGGTCCTTGTACTGCTCGGTGCGGCTGTCGAGGTTTTTGTTCTGCTTAGTCAGGATCCCGCTGACCGGATCGATCAGTCGATTCAGGCGCTGCTGCATCGTGACGCCAATCCCACCGGTAATCGACGCCAGCGCGTCGGCGACCTTCAGTTGCTTGCCGCTGATGACGCCGTCGGTGGCTTCGGCGGATAGACCGAGGTCGAAGATGAACTGACTGGCGTTGATCTGCGCGAGCTTGAATGGAGTCGCGCCGGTCGTCAGGTCGGTGAGCTTCACACGGCCGTCGTCGGTGATCTCGGCCCGCAGCTTTGCGGGGCTGGCGGAGTTGAGCGCGCTGATCACCTGGCCGAGCGTTTCGACCTGCCCGATCGTCACGTCCACCGACGTCCCGTCGCGCAGGGTGGCGGTGAAATCCTTCACGCCGTCGCCGCCGGTCTGCACGCCGCTGCCGCGGTTGAGCAGGCTCAGCCGTGTCGTGCCGGCGATCGTGTTGCCGGCGTTAGTGAAGAGTGCTTCGACCGACGCGGCGTCATCGGCGTAGGCGGCGTTGAACTTGTCGGCGTCGAACTCCAGCCGGCCCCCCTGGCCGACGCGCAAGCCGACTTCGGCAAGAATGCGGTACTTGCCCGCCTGCGGCACGACGCTGTTGACCATCGCGTACAAATCGTTCTCGACCTGCGTGATCGACGAGTCGCCAAGCAGCGGGCCGCGCTCAAGCGTGCTGGTGTCGAATTTCGTGTACTCGCCGATCTTGTCGACAAGGGCATTGAACCCGTCGGTGAACTTCTGCAGCGCTTCGCCAATGCCCGTCTGGTCGCGCGTGACGTTGACCGTGACGGGCTTTTCGCTCACGCCGTGCAGTTCGATGTTCAGGCCCTTCACCACGCCGCTGATCTGGTTTCGGCTGGCGGTGATAAGCAGCGGCTCGGCGGCGCCTTCGGTACCGACGAACACCGCCGCGTCCTGAGCCTGCACGAGCGTGCGCGTGTCGAGCTTCGTGGCCCCGGTGTCGAACGTCACCCGGCCGGCGCGGCCGGTGCCGTTGGCGTTGAGCGATAAACGAAACGGCGCCGCGCCGCTGCCGTCGTTGATGATGCTGGCCGTCACCCCGTAGCCCAGGCCGTTGATCTTCGTCTGCACGTCACCGAGCTTGTCGGTGGCGGTGATGGTGATCGTCTTCTCGCGCGTGCCGTCGATCGACGCGGCCGTCGCCGTGCCGGCGATGCCCAGGTCGGCGGCGGTCTGCGTGCCGGCGTCGTCCTCGACGCGCAGCTTGCCGGCGCCGGCAGTGTTGTCTGTCAGCAGCAGGCCGTCGCCGGTGGCGTTGATCGAAGCCGTCACCGCGTTGCCCTGCCCGGCGAAGGCGCTGTTGATCTTGCCGATCACGCTGCCGAGGTCACGGTCGGTTTCTGGGTCGATGCGGATATTGGCGCTCTTGCCGTCGGCGGCCTGGATGCGGAACTTCCCGCCGCTCACGCCTTTGCCGCCGTTAAAGCTTGCCAGGGTCGTCGTTTTGCTTGTCCACTTGCGCTGCAGGTTCTTGCCTTTGACCGCTGCCGTGGCCGCATTGAACGTGCCCGCGATTCCTAGCTGCGCCGCACCGGTTCCGCTGACGTCGGTGACGATCAGCTCACCCGTGCCGCCGCTGGTGTCGGTGAGTTGCACGCCGTTGCCGGCGGCATTGATCTCGGCCTTCACGCCGGCGCCTGCGTTGTTGATGGTGTCCAGCGCCGTCTGCAGGGTGGCCGCGCCGCTGAGATCGACGCTGTTGCTCACGCCGCTGCGGTTGGTGAACGCGATCGTCCCAAGCGTGACGCCGCTCCCGCCATTGAGCGTCTTGAGCAGCACCGTGCCGAGTTTCGATTGCACCAGGTCGCCGGTAATCGTCCCGCCGACGCCGGTCTTGGCCAGCCCCAGTTCTTTGGCCGTCGTCGACCCCGCAAGGGCCTCGATACCAAACGTTGCGCCGCCGCCGGTGTTATCGACGACCTGCAGCCCCTTGCCGCCCGCAGCCACGCTCGCCGTGCCCTTGGCGCCGGCGGCAGCATTGATCGCGTCGAGCGCTTCGCCCACGGTGGTCGCCGAGCCGAGATCGACGTTGACCGTGCTGGCGTCGCCGAAGGTGATCTTGAAATCCGGCCCGACGGTGTTCGAAACGCCGTTGGCGTCATTGAGCGTTGAGAGCTTTGTATCACGGCCGATGAAGTAGAGCGGCGCGCCGGTGATCTGCCCGAGGATGTTGCTCCCCGCGATGCCCAGGTCCGCTGCGGTCGTCGTCGTGCCGACGTCCTGCACGAGCAGATCAGTCTCCAGGCCACCGGACTTGTCCGTCAGCACGAGTCGATCACTGACGATTTTTGCTTCGACGTTGACGTCTACGGTGGTGTTGATCGCCTTCACCGCGTCGTCGAGCGTGACGGCTGCGGACAAGTCGATGACCGCCTGCTTGCCGGTCATGTCCGTGACGCGGATGCTGCCGCGGCTCACGCCTTTTCCGCCGCGCAGGTCGGCAAGCTCGTTCGTCTGCGTCACCTCGCCGCCGCCGACTTCGATCGTCAGCGTGCCGGCGCCGATCGGTGTTTTGTCAAAGTCCGCCATCCCTTTGCCGATGAGTTGCTGGCTCTGCACGAGCCGCGCCACCTGGAACTGGTACGACCCCACGGCCGCGCCTTTGGCGGCGGTGGCGGTGACAACGCTTTCGTCGCTCGAGGTCGTTTGCGCCGCAGTGAAGAAGCTGGGCTTCGAGAACTGCTGGGCGCCGAGTCGCAGGCCCACGAGCTGTGTGGTGACGTCGGTATAGGCCGTCTTCTGGACGTTAATCGCGTCAATGCGTCCCTGAACGAGGTCCTTTTTGCGGCCCTCGATCGAGATGAGTTGATCGATGATGTCTTTGGAGTTGAGCCCGCTGACGAGCCCGACTCCGCTGGTGATGGTTCCCATGTGTTAATCGTCCAGCACACTACCGCGGTAGAGCACGCGCCAGTCCCGGTTCTTCGGGTCGGCCAGCTGCTCTTCGAAGCGGTAATGCGTCTGCTCGGGCGACGGGCGGGATGTGCGGCCTTCGAGGGCCCACATCAGCATCGCCTGCTGCTGAAGCTTACGGGCCTTTTGCAAGGCCTTGGCGGTGTGCAACAACATTGGAATTGTCTCGCCGGTTTCCGCGACCATACTCCAATTATCGGCCCGGCGGCGGGGGGTGGATGAGCGGAAAACCCGCGACCGCAGCAACCAGCGGCCACTGCGACCGACGCCGCGACGCACCGCCGATCAGAACGGCCGAAACCACGACGGCTGCGGGTGGCGGGCGGGTTTGCGGAGGGTGCTTTCACGGCGGACGTCGGCGAGGTCCCACTCGTAGTGGTCGTCGACGGCCCGGCAGCCGGCGATCGTCGCCGAGCCGACGATCACGCCCACGGGCAGCTCGCCGAGCATCAGCATCTGGGCCAGTTCCAGCATCCACCCCGGCGGCATGTCCGCCGGCCGCGGCACGTCCACGTCCGCCGACCACACCCGCCCCGGCGTCCCCGGCCCCGCCTTGGCCCGCCGCGAACCGCCCAGGGCGGCGTAGATGTAAAACCGCTCCCCAATGATCTTCGTCGCCCGGCTGCGGTACTCGATTGTCTTCACCCCGCGCAGGATCAGTTCGGCGTAAGGCTGGCGGATGGAAAGGGCTCGCATACCTGTCTATCGGCAGAATCGCCCGTCGTCCGCCCGGGCCCCGGCCTCTCGCGGGCGTTCGATTGCGTTGTACGCCCCCGGCATTAGCAACAGTGTGCGGTCGTGGGGAAGAAGGTCACCCGCCCGCCGCCCGGTCACGCGTTTTTCGCCAGCGGGGCGACGGTCCGGCGCGGCGCGTCCGGGCCCACGCCGCCGTGCGGGTCGCACGCGCCTTCGATTCGCCCGATCCCCCGCCCGTGCGGGCTGCCGGTCACTTCGTCTTTTCGCGCACGAGCGACACGCTCCGGTCCCTCAAAAACGTTTCGAGGCTATCGAATCCCGGCAGCGCGATCTCGTACCGCTTGCCCGCCGCCACCGCGCCGAGCGGAATCCCCTTCGGCCCGGGCATGCGGACGGATTTCTTCCCACCGGGGATGACCCACTTGAGCCACGTCGGCACGCCGTCGACGTCCGGCACGCGGGCGACGAGGTCAAAGCCGACCGTGTGGTCCCCCGGCCGCAGGTAAAAGTCGCGGCCACGGCCGACCGGGTACGCCGCCTCGGCGTCGTCGAACCGGACCGTGTCGATCTTCACGTGCGCCGCGTCGGGCAACTGCGGGATCGACAGCACCGCTAGCTCCCTCGCGCCCACCCCGCCGGTCCCGGCCGTCCGCGTCGGCCCGCACCCGCCACAAACCAACCCCCCGCAGACCAGCCCGCCCCACACCAGCCCGACCGCGACGGCCCCGCGCATCCGCCGCACGCAAAGCACGACGGCGTGACACTTGGGAGAAGGTGTATTCATGGCGTGGCCTCGGGAACGATGGGATGACGACGTCCGCATTGTAGCCACGCCGTGGGCCCGGCCGGCCCGTCGGATCGAACGACCCGCAACGCCCGCTGTCTCGCGGGGCGCTGCGCTTTGCCACAACCAACCAAACCTGCGACGATGGATCCATGGGAACCATCCTTTTACTCGTCCTCATCCTGATCATCCTGGGCGCTTTCGGCGGCGGCCTCTCCCGCCCCGCGTTCCGCGGCCCCGGCATCGGGATCGGAACCATCCTTCTCATCATCCTCATCCTCTGGGTCCTGGGCGTGTTCGGCAGCCGCCCGTTCTAAGCCGCGCAGTCCGCAGGGCAGGGTTCATCCCCACCGATTGCAAGGATCTCCAG
>DASVSS010000289.1:0-1842 GCA_036387945.1 Tepidisphaeraceae bacterium
CGGCGGTGACGCGGTCGTTGCCGCTGCGGTCGCTGTCGCTCGGGCTGTACGGGAAGGCCGACGTCGTCGAGTTCCACGACGCGCCGGTCGCGCCGCATGCACCCACGTCAAACTCACCCGTCACCGGCATGGCCGCTTCAGTGGCCATGTCTTCACCCCCGCACAAAGCGATCCCCTTCCCCGTCGAATACAAACGCGGCAAGCCCAAAGCCAACCGCTGCGACGAAGTCCAGCTGTGCGCCCAGGCCCTGTGCCTGGAAGAAATGCTCGCCACCCCCGTGCCCGCCGGGGCGCTGTTCTACGGCATCACCCGCCGCCGCACCGACGTGCCGTTCGACGCCGAGCTGCGCCGCATCACGCTGGGCGCGATCGACCGCCTCCACGCCATGCTCGCCAGCGGCGTCACCCCGCCGGCCAAGCGCGAAAAAAAGTGCGACCGCTGTTCGCTCATCCACCTCTGCCTGCCCGGCGTGCTGGAAGGCCGCGAGCCAGCGTCGCGGTACCTGTCACGCTCGATGGCGCAACTGACGGCGGCCGCGGGTCCGCAAAGCGAAGGCGCGTCATGAAGCACCACCTCAACTCCCTATTCATCACCACGCAAGGCAGCTACCTCGCCAAAGAGGGCGAGGCCGTGCTCGTGCGGCATGAGAAGCAGACAAAGGCGCGCGTGCCGATCCACATGCTCGGGTCGATCGTCTGCTTCGGCCGCGTCGGGTTCAGCCCGGCATTGGCCGGATTGTGCGGCGAGCGCGGCGTGACGATCAGCCTCTGCACCGAGCACGGACGGTTCCTCGCCCGCGTGTGCGGATACACCTCGGGCAACGTGCTGCTGCGCCGCACGCAGTACCGCTGGGCGGATGATCCGGCGCGCTCCGCGGCCGTCGCGCGGTCGATCGTGATCGGCAAGATCGCCAACGCCCGGCAGGTGCTGATGCGGTCGGTGCGCGATTACCCAGTCGCGCCGGGCACCCCCGCGGTCGAGGCGACGGCGGCGCTGCTGGGCAACGTAACGGCGGCGATCCCGCCGGAAATCGATCTCGACCGCCTGCGCGGCATCGAGGGCGACGCCGCGGGCAACTACTTCGGCGTGTTCGATCACCTCGTCACGGCGCAGAAGGACGCATTCGCGTTCACGTCGCGCAGTCGCCGTCCGCCGCTGGACCGGGTGAACGCGCTGCTGTCGTTCGTCTATGCGCTCCTGGCCGCCGACGCGCGCACCGCGTGCGAGGCGGCGGGGCTCGACGCGGCGGTCGGCTTCCTGCACCGCGACCGCCCGGGCCGCCCGGGGCTAGCACTGGACCTGATGGAAGAGTTCCGCCCCTACTTGGCCGACCGGCTCGTGCTGTCGCTGGTCAATCGCCGGCAAGTCGACGCCGGCGGGTTCGAGGTCACCGCGTCCGGGGCGGTGGCCATGAACGACGCGACGCGCAAGATTGTGCTCGTGGCCTGGCAGAAGCGCAAGCAGGAACTCGTGCAGCACCCGTTCATCGGCGAAAAGACGACCGTCGGTCTGCTGATCCACCTGCAGGCCCGCCTGCTCGCCAGGCATCTGCGCGGCGACCTGGACGTCTACCCGCCGTTCATCTGGAAATGACCGTTGGCGGGCGGCGGGGGATCGATCGGCAAAAAGGAGCGGCCTGATGTTCGTCCTCGTCACCTACGACGTCTCGACCACCACGCCCGACGGACGTCGCCGCCTGTCGAAGGTGGCTAAAACGCTGCTGGATTTCGGGCAGCGCGTGCAAAACAGCGTATTCGAATGCCAGGTCGACCCGGCCCAGTGGGCCGACCTCAAACACCGCCTGGAAGCAATTTATAATCCCCAAACCGACAGCCTGCGGT
>DASVSS010000290.1:0-3457 GCA_036387945.1 Tepidisphaeraceae bacterium
CGCACGTCGTCGTGGCCGAGCAACTCCTGAACGACTGCCACGACCGTCGTCGGTCCGCTCCCGGATCCTTGCGCGCGAACGCGTAGGGGAGCTCTACGCTTCCGTAGCCAGATGCGAGGTCGCGCCGCTTCTGATGAAAGAGAACGAAGCGGGGCGTCCACGCGACGTACGACTGTTCCGTCCGCAGGCTCAGATGCCGAAGCCGGGCCGAGTGCCGAACCTGGTCCAGGAGCTTGGGTGGAGACATGATCTTGCGCTCCGGCGTGAGGGTGCGCAGTTTCCGTCTGCATGGGCGTCCTAATGCGCAGGATACAGAGCGCAACTGATGGTGGCAAGCACATTTGCGCCTCGCCTGGCCGCATAACTACTGGTGATGAGGCCGCCGAAATGGCGGCGTTTGTGCAACCCGCGAGTCGTCCAAAATCAAGCATCGAAGGCGCTTAGGCCACTTGTTGTATGCTGATTAGCCGCCAGTAGACCACCTAACAACTAGTTAGGCCCTCGGTCTGCGGCACCACGCGAGTGACGCGCAGGGTGCCCGGGTGTCCCAATCGGCCGCCGCACGCTTCCTTTTGTTCATAGTGCTGGGACCCATTGTGATGCGCTGAGTTCCCCGACCGGCTGATTGAACCCGCGCCGCTGCGCGGCATTCACCGACGTCGAGCCGCACTTCACGTCGGGGGCCAATTCAACCCGGGGGTGTTTGGTGACAACAGCACGACCTTTTCTCATATTCTAGGGCGCCAATGCGCAAGCCGCTGTTGACCTGTACTTCGCTACGTTCCCGGATTCCCACTTGGTACGAGCGGACCGAGATGCTGTTACAGCGTTACCTCGAAAGCTTAACCGGACACTAGTGCCTCAGCCCATGTGCACCCAATCAAGAATAGCAACCCCATGACCAGCACCCAACAACGCGCCGAACTGCAACGCCAGATCTGGGCGATCGCCAACAAGGTCCGCGGCGCCGTCGATGGCTGGGATTTCAAGCAGTACGTGCTCGGCGCGCTGTTCTACCGCTTCATCAGCGAGAACTTCGCGGCCTACATCGAAGCCGGCGACGACAGCATCCGCTACGCCGAGCTGGACGACAGCGTGATCACGGCCGAGATCAGGGACGACGCAATCAAGACGAAGGGCTACTTCATCTACCCCAGCCAGCTGTTCGCCAACGTGGTCGCGAACGCGCACACCAACGAGAAGCTGAACACCGATCTGGCCGCCATCTTTGCCGCCATCGAAGCCTCGGCCAACGGGTACCCTTCCGAGCACGACATCAAGGGCCTGTTCGCCGACTTCGACACCACCAGCAACCGCCTGGGCAACACTGTCAAGGACAAGAACACGCGCCTGACCGCCGTGCTCAAGGGCGTGGCCGAGCTGAACTTCGGCCGGTTCGATGACGCCCATATCGACCTGTTCGGAGACGCGTACGAGTTCCTGATCTCCAACTACGCCGCCAATGCCGGCAAGTCCGGCGGCGAGTTCTTCACCCCGCAGCACGTGTCCAAGCTGATCGCCCGGCTGGCCATGCACGGCCAGGCCAGCGTCAACAAGATCTACGATCCCGCCTGCGGCTCCGGCTCGCTGCTGCTGCAGGCCAAGAAGCATTTCGACGCCCACGTCATCGAGGACGGGTTCTTCGGCCAGGAGATCAACCACACGACGTACAACCTGGCGCGGATGAACCTGTTTCTGCACAACATCAACTACGACAAGTTCAACATCCAACTGGGCAACACCCTCACCGACCCGCACTTCGGCGGCGACAAGCCCTTCGACGCCATCGTCTCCAACCCGCCGTACTCGGTGAAGTGGATCGGCAGCGACGACCCCACGCTGATCAACGACGAGCGCTTCGCCCCGGCCGGCGTGCTGGCGCCCAAGTCCAAGGCCGACTTCGCCTTCGTGCTGCACGCGCTCAGCTACCTCTCCAGCAAGGGGCGCGCGGCCATCGTCTGCTTTCCCGGCATCTTCTACCGCGGCGGCGCCGAGCAGAAGATCCGCCAGTACCTGGTGGACAACAACTACGTGGAAACGGTGATCGCGCTGGCGCCCAACCTGTTCTACGGCACCACCATCGCCGTCAACATCCTGGTGCTGGCCAAGAACAAGACCGACACCCGCACCCAGTTCATCGACGCCAGCGGGCTGTTCACGAAGCAGACCAACAACAACGTGCTGCTGGACACGCATATCGACCGGATCATGGAGGTGTTCGACAGCAAAGCCGACGTCGACCACTTCGCTCGCTCGGTGTCGCTGGATGGCATCGCCGGCAACCACTACAACCTGTCGGTGAGCAGCTATGTGGAAGCGCGGGACACCCGCGAGGCGGTGGACATCGCCGCGGTCAATGCCGGGCTGAAGACCTCCGTCGCGCGCATCGACCAGCTGCGCCGGGAGATCGACGCCATCGTCGCCGAGATCGAGGGCGCGGGGGCGGAGGTATGAGCGGGATGAACTATCTGGACCGGCTGCTGGAGGGAGTGGCGGTGGAGTGGAAGGCGCTGGGGGAGGTTGCCGAAATTTATGGCGGACTTACTGGAAAGGTCAAAGCCGATTTCGATGGGGGCAATGCAAAGTACATCACCTACAAGAACATCTATTCCAACCCAAGTGTCGACTTGGATTCTATTGAGTCGGTACAAGTTGCCGATTCCGAGAGCCAGAATGCGATTGCATACGGCGATGTCTTGTTTACAGCTTCATCGGAGACCGCCGATGAGGTAGGCATGTCGTCATCCGTCACCACGCCTCTTAATGGGCGTGTTTATCTCAACAGCTTCTCGTTCGGCGTCAGATTTAGCGAAGGGATTCCTCTAGACCCACAATTCTCAAAGCATGTGTTTCGCAGCAGTTTCATGCGGACGCAAATTGCCAAGACTGCAAGCGGGGTAACGCGCTTCAACGTATCTAAGGACCGTTTTAGAAAGGTACAAATCCCCATCCCCTGCCCGGACAACCCCGAAAAATCCTTGGCCATCCAGGCCAAAATCGTCCGCATCCTGGACGCCTTCACCGAGCTGACCGCCGAGCTGACCGCCGAGCTGACCGCCCGCGAGGTACAGTATAACCACTACCGCGACCAGTTGCTGCGGTTCGAAGACGGGGAAGTGAAGTGGAAGGCGTTGGGGGAGATTGGTGAGTTCATTCGCGGCAAGCGCTTCACCAAGGCGGACTACGTAGAGGATGGCATCGGTGCTATCCATTACGGCGAGATCTACACGCAGTACGGCACTTGGACCGCTGACGTCTTCTCAACGGTCCGGCGAGAGTTGGCGGGCTCGTTGCGTTTTGCGAAACCTGGCGACATCGTGATCGCCGGCGTTGGGGAAACGGTCGAGGACGTTGGAAAAGCCGTCGCTTGGCTTGGAGAGGGCGATGTGGCCATCCACGACGACAGCTACGCATTCCGCCACTCGATGAACCCCAAATTCATCTCTTACGCGATGCA
>DASVSS010000291.1:0-16992 GCA_036387945.1 Tepidisphaeraceae bacterium
CAAATGGGCGCGGCGCATCTTTCCGCAGGCGGGCGTCGAGGTGTCGCGCTGGTCGGGCCAGGTGCAGGAACCGGCGGACGGGATCGCCTTCATCGGACGCGCCAAGACGGCGAACGAAAACGTGTACGTCATCACCGGCGACAGCGGCATGGGACTGACGCACGGGACGCTGGGCGCGATGCTCGTCACCGACCAGATCTCCGGGCGCGCCAACCCGTGGGAAAGCGTCTACGACCCTGGCCGCAAGATCAAAAACGCCGAGATCGTCTCCGAGGCGATGAACACCAACAAGCAGTACCTCGATTACATCACCGCCGGCGAGATCGCGAGCGAGACCGAGCTCGCCCCCCGCGAAGGCGGTCTGATGCGCGACGGCCTTAGCAAGCTGGCGGTCTATCGCGACGAAGGGGGTGCGCTGCACAAGCGAAGCGCCGTTTGTCCCCACCTCAACTGCATCGTGCATTGGAACGGGATCGAAAAAAGCTGGGACTGCCCCTGCCACGGCAGCCGCTTCACCTGCACCGGCGAACTCATCACCGGCCCGGCCAGCCACGACCTGAAGAAGCCGCAATAGCCCGCCGCCCCGGTCGGCAATGACGCCGCCCCTACAACTGCGGCGTCGCGCGCCGTATACTCGCCGACCCGGCCGGAAGTACGGTCGCTCACTGACTGATTTATCAATCCGACGGCCCTGGCGCCGGTTCGGTCATACAACGATCAAACGAGAACAAACATGGAATACGGTGTCATCATGGCGGGCGGCCTCGGCACGCGGCTGTGGCCGCTGTCGAGGCAGAGCGTGCCGAAGCAACTGCTGCCGGTCAGCAAGGGCAAAAGCCTGCTGCAACTGGCGTTCGACCGGCTGCGCGGCATCCTGCCGGCGGACCGGATTTTTGTCTGTACCGCCGAAGCCCACCGCGCGGCGGTGCAGCAGAACCTGCCCGAGCTCCCTGCGGCCAATGTGCTCGGCGAACCGATGCCGCGCGACACCGCCAATGCCGTGGGCTTCCCCGCAGCCGTGCTGCACAGGATGGACCCGGACGCGGCCTTCGCGATCGTCACCGCCGACCATGTCATCGAGCCGGTCGAAACTTTCCAGCAGTGCATGCGCACCGGCTTCGACGCACTGAAGACCAACCCCAAGGCCCTTGTCACGTTCGGCATCGTCCCCACGCATGGCCACACGGGCCTGGGCTACGTCCAGCGCGGCGAAGCGCTGCCGGGCGGCGGAGGCGTGTTCCAAGTGCTGGCGTTCAAGGAAAAGCCCGACAAGCCCACCGCCGACCGCTACGTCGAGTCCGGCCGGTTCTATTGGAACAGCGGCATGTTCGTGTGGCGCGCCGACGCCGTGCTCGAGCAACTCAAGCAACACCTGCCGGCATCGCACGAGCACTTGATCGAGATCGCCAAGGCCTACGGCACGCCGCAGCAGCAGGCCGTCCTCGCCGAGCGGTATGCCCGGCTGCCGAAGATCAGCATCGATTACGCCGTCATGGAACCCGCCAGCCAGCAGAACGCCGTCGTCGTGGTCGAGATGCCCGTGAAGTGGATCGACGTCGGCTCGTACCCCGCCCTGGCCGAGACGCTCGACGTCGACGACAAGGACAACGCCGTCGACGCCGACCGCCTGCTGGCGATGGAGAGCGACGGCAACATCATCGTCAGCCGCGTGCCCGGCCATCTCATCACGACCATCGGCGTGAGCGACATGATCGTCATCCACACCAGAGACGTGACGATGATCTGCCCGCAGAACGAAGCCCAGCGCGTGAAGGAACTCGTCGCCGCCGTGCGCGAGAAGTACGGCGAAGAGTACATGTAATCCGATGCGAACCCTGGCGATCGACCTCGGATCAAAGCGCGTCGGCCTGGCCCTGAGCGACGCCGGCGGCACGCTGGCGTCGCCGTACGAGGTGCTGGCGGTCAACAACGCCGCGCAGGCGACCGCGCCGATCCTGCGGATCGTCGAGCGTGAAGGCGTGGAGCGGATCGTCCTCGGTCTGCCGCTGAACATGGACGACTCGTTCAGCGCGCAGACGCGCGGCGTCGTCGCGTGGGGCGCCCGACTCGCGGCCGCCGTTGACATGCCCGTGATCTACGTCGACGAACGCCTGAGCAGCTTCGCCGCCGAGCAACAACTCATCAGCCTGAAGCGGGCGGGGCAAAAGATGACGCGCAAAGACAAAAAGCGATCCCTGGACGCCGTTGCGGCGGCGGAGTTTCTGCAGGCGTTTCTCGACGGTCGATTGCTCGGCCTCGATATCAGCAATCCGTAAACACGAACATCAGTGCTTTCGTCGTTCCGCGGACGCGCCGCGTGGCGAGGAACATTCCACCTGCCCGCGACGGGTCACCGCCAAAGTCATCGGGCAGTTGCCGGGTTGAACGGACTCGTCGGCGGCGCGAACGAACGTTCGAAATACGCGAAAGCGATTCGCTCGGCGTGTCCGTCGCAGTACAAATAGTTGGCAGCACGCCGATGACGCCGGACGGCAATTTCGCTTTCCAGACTTGGGGGTGCGACGTACCCGGTCGCGTGCAGGTGATCGCCCGCCTTGTGCGTCTCGGCGGCATAGATCGTCGCGGACGACCGCCGTACGGCCGTCACCCTGGTGTAGGGGCGCGGGGCGACGGTGTAGTTGTTCGTGGCGTACGATGTCGCCGCTGGGGCCGGCTCGCGGTCGTCCGCCGGGCAAAGCCGTGCCGCCGGCGTCACGCCAAAACGGTAGAGCGAATCGAGCCACGACTGCTCACTGCCCGCGTGTGAATTTTTCGGGAACCGCCCGCCGTGCGCGTTGGCGTACATCGTTACCCCTATTCCGATCTGCCGCATGTTCGACAGGCAGACGACTGCCTTCGATTGTGCCCGCGCCTGCGAGTAGGCCGGCATCAATACCGCGATCAGCAACGCGATGGTGCCGATGACGACGAGTAACTCGACCAAGGAGAAACCTTTCGCAGCGGCAGGCGGCGCGGTCATCGGAAAGATTCCTTAGAAAGGCGCGGGCAGTATTGAGCGGCGAAGCCCCCACAGCAACGCGCCATTGTGTCGCACGAGAAGCCTCTCCTAAGGCCTGACCGTTGATTGCGACCGCCAATGCTGACGTGGGCGGTTGGGCGAATTGACGCCTGTGCTTCAGTCGCATACCTTCCCGAATCGCCTTTTCGCCCGGCGGCACTCGTGTTTGCAATCATCAGCGACATCCACGGCAACCTCGAAGCCCTCACTGCCGTGCTGGAAGAAATCGACCGTCGCGGCGTGCAGCACATTCTCTGCCTCGGCGACATCGTCGGTTACGGCCCCAATCCCTCGGAATGCCTCGATCTCATCGCCAAGCGCGCCCGGGCCGCGCTCATGGGCAACCACGATTTCGCGGTGCTGTTCGAGCCGTTCAACTTCAACCAGGGCGCCGAGCAGGCATGCTTCTGGACGCGCCGGCAGTTCGAGGCCGACGCCGACGTGCAGCGCCGCGCCGAGCGATGGAAGTTCATCGGCAACCTGCCGGTGCGTGTCCGCACGCCGGAGTTCGTCGCCGTCCACGCGAGCCCGCGCCGGCCGATCAATGAGTACATCTTCCCGGACGACATTTACACCAATCCCGGCAAGTTCCACAGCATTTTCGAAAAGTTCGACCGCGTCTGCTTCGTCGGTCACACGCACGTGCCCGGCGTCTTCCTTGAAGGCCCGGATTTTTATTCCCCCGACGAGCTGGAGTACAAGTTCGAGCTCTCGGACGAAAAGGCCGTCATCAATGTCGGCAGTGTCGGGCAGCCGCGCGACCGCGACCCGCGTGCCAGCTTCGTGCTCGTGCACGAGAACAAGATCGAGTTCGTGCGTCTCGAGTACGACGTGGAGACGACGGTGAAGAAGGTGTACGCCATTCCCGAGCTCGACAACTTTCTCGGCGACCGTCTGAAAGACGGACGGTAGGCTGCGGGGGGCTAGTCCCAGTCCCGCCGTCGCGTCCTGGCCGATTCCCCCATTTTGCTCGTTTCGACAGTCTCCAAGGTTTTCAATGAACGACCGTAATCGGACTCTTCTCTTTGTCGTCCTCGCCGCGGCGATCGTGTTCGCCTGGCCGAAGGTGATGACGTATTTCGGGTGGTTGCCGGACCCCGCCCGGCAGGTCAGCAATGACCCGGCAACCAGCCCGGCCACCGGCCCTGGGATGCAATCGGCCGTCACGGGGCCCGCTTCGACGCAGCCGGACGTCAGCGCCACGCCGCCTGTGCCGACCACGGGCCTGCGCGTCGCCAGCCCCACCGCGGCCACCCCGGACCTTCTGCTCGGGTCGGCGGTTCCGGCCGACCCGACGTTCGCGCTGCAGCTTCGCGTATCGCCCTCCGGCGGCGGCGTGTCGCGCGTCGAAGTGAATGACTACAAGCAACTCATCAAGTCCGAACAGCGCTTTACCTTCGAACAGCCGGCGGTCGACGCCATCGGCGCCAGCGCGCTGTCGATTCGGTCGATCACCGTCAACGGCCAGCGGCTCGACCTCGCTCCCGCGAACTGGCGCGTCGTCACCCAAGGCACCGATCACGCCGCGCTGGCGCTCGACGTCGTCGGCGACAACGGGCTGGCCTTGGAACTGACGTCGCGCTTCACCGTGCCGCCGCGCGACGACAAACAGGCCCCCGGCGCCGGAGGCTTCGAGACGACCGCGACGTACGCCATCCGCAACACCGGCACCCAGCCGGCAACGGTGTCGGCGGTGATCGTCGGCCCGGTGATGCCCGCAACCGAGCAGCCGCTGGCAGGCGGCGACCGGCACTTCCTTGCCGGCTACAAGGGCCGAAACGCCGTCGTTCTTGCGTACGACACTTTCGAAGTTCTGACAAAAGACCAGCCCACGAAAGAGTACGCCAAGAAAGACGAACAGCCGCTCCTGTGGTTCGGCGGCGGCAGCGCGTATTTCAGCGGCATCACCCGCCCGACCGGCGACTGGCTCGTGAAGGCCAACGCCACGCTCCTCACGCCTGATCACAAGCTCGGCGAGCAGCAGGTCGAGCTGGCGCTGCAGACGCGCGACTTCTCGATCGCCCCGCAGCAGCAGGCCGATCTCGACAGCCGCGTCTTCTTTGGCCCGCGCCGCCGCGACGTGATGGACAACGCCTACTACGCCGCCGCCAATGTCGGCTATCAGCACGTCCTCGAGATCAGCGGCTCGTGCGCCTGGTGCACCTTCCAGTCGCTCGTGGGCTTCCTGATGAAGCTGCTGGCGTTCTTCCACTGGGCCCTCAGGGACTGGGGCATGGCGATCATCGCGCTTGTGCTCGTCGTGCGCGGCGTTCTGCACCCGATCACCAAGCGCAGCCAGATCAACATGGCCAAGATGAGCAAGTTCGGCCCCGAGCTCGAACGCATCAAAAAGAAATACGGCGACGACAAAGAAGGCCAGCAACGCGCCATGCTCGACTTCTACAAGACCCACGGCGCCACGCCGGTCCTCGGCTGCCTGCCGATGTTCCTGCAGATGCCGATCTGGATCGCCCTCTACAGCGGTCTGAGCACCACCTTCGAGCTGCGACAGGAGCCGTTCTTCTACGGCCTCACCTGGATCCAGGACCTGGCGCGCCCCGACCACCTCATCGAGTTCCGCCCCGAGAACTACGTCCAGCTTTTCTTCTTCCGTGCCACTGGCATTAACGTCATCCCATTCCTGCTGGCGATCGCGTTTTATGTGCAGTTCAAGCTGCAGCCGAAAATGCCCACGACCACGCCGGAGCAGGAACAGCAGCAGAAGATGATGAAGTGGATCACGACGTTCCTCTTCCCGCTCATGCTGTACTCGATGCCGTCGGGCCTGACGATCTACATCCTTACCAGCACGGTGCTGGGCATCATCGAAAGCAAGATCATCCGTAAACACATCACGCAACAGGAACGACTCGCCGGCGATGGGCCGGTCATCATCGACGCCGAGATCGTCAGCCCGCACCGCCAGGCGACCGCCCTCCCGGCCAAGAAGGCCGGCGGCGTGATCGGCTTCTTCCAAAAGCTGCAGGAGGGCGCCGAGAAGATGCGCGAGGACGCGGAGAAGAAAGCGCGTCAGAAAAAGCGCTGACCGCCGACCCGGCTCGTCCCTGCCCGCGGTGGCCTGGCCGGGGCGTCCGACGTCATGCAATGACGGCCAAGTGGATGCTAGGGAACAGATTCCTCGCCCCGGTGCCGGCATAGGGATCAAAAACCGATGCTCATGGACGACACCATCGTCGCGCTCAGCACCCCCGCCGGCGGGGCCGCGCGGGGCGTCGTGCGGCTGGCGGGCGGCGGGGCGATTGCGGTGGCGCGGGCGCTTTCGCCTCGGGCATCACTCCGGGCCGCGACGGCCGAGCGTGTGACGCTCGGCCTGGACCTCGGGCCCGTGCCGGCGACGGTGTACGCGTTTCGCGCCCCCCGCAGCTACACCGGCGACGACGTGGTCGAGTTGCACCTTCCGTCCAATCCTGTGCTGATCGACAGTCTGCTTCGGCAGTGCGTCCGTCTAGGCGCTCGCCCGGCGGGGCCGGGCGAGTTCACGGCACGGGCGTTCCTCCGCGGCCGGCTCGGGCTGGCCGAGGCAGAAGGGGTCGCCCTGTCGATCGCCGCCGTCAACGCCGCCGAGCTTGACGCCGCACGCCGCCTGCTCGCCGGCGAGTTGACCCAAAGGCTGCACGCACCGACCGAAGCGCTGACGGCGCTGCTGGCCGCCATCGAGGCCGGAATCGACTTCAGCGACGAAGGCGTCACGTTCGTCGCCTCGTCCGAGCTGCGCACGAGGCTCGCCGGCGCTCGGTCGGAGTTGCAATCCTTACGCGACCACGCGCCGCGGATCGAAGGCCTCGCCGCCCCGCGCGTCGTGCTCGTCGGTCGGCCGAACGCGGGCAAGAGCACGCTGCTGAACGCCCTTGTGGGCAACGAGCGTGCCGTCGCTTCCCCAGTCGCCGGCACGACACGCGACGCACTCACGGCCGACGCCGACGTGCCAGGGGGCACGGTTACGCTCGTCGATCTCGCCGGCCTCGACACGGCGATCGATCCGGACGTGTCAACCGAGATCCAGCAACAAATGCAGGCGCTGCTCCACGCGGAGATCGACCGCGCCGCCGTCGTGGTGCTCGTGCAGGATGTCACCGATTCGCGCCCCGCGCCGCACCTTGCCCGGCCGGCCGACCTGACGGTCTTCACCAAGTGCGATCTCTCTCCCGTGACGCCGGGGCCGACGGACGACGTCGCGCTCGTCTCCGCCGCGACGGGGCGGGGGCTCGACGTCCTGCGCCAACAGATCGGCCACGCCGCCTTCCAACGCCACAGCGGCGAAGGCCTCGCCCTCGGCAGCCGCCACATCGGCGAACTCGCGTCAGCAGTCGCGGCGCTGCAGTCAGCCGAGTCGGCCATCGACGGCGACCGCGCGGAGTTGATCGCCGCCGACGTGCGCGACGCACTCGACGCACTCGGCCGCATCGTGGGCCACGTCTCGCCCGACGACGTACTCGACCGCGTCTTCGGCGCGTTCTGCATCGGCAAATAGACGACCGCACGTCTCGCAACCGCCGCGTCGCTCCACCGCTCACCCGGGGAGGGCCGGGAGATGGCGCTCGCGGCCGACGCATCGAATCGACTTGCCGCGCTCCGATTCCTCGTGCCGGTGCCGTACGACCCGCCGCTGTTTCGAGCCGCATCACATCGGATCGCCGCGCTGCAGTTCCTCCCCCTCCGGGGGAGGTTAGGTGGGGGCGGGCGGGTGCCTCATCGCAATCAAACGGCTAGACGCTCGGCCCTCTCCCTACCCTTTCCCGGAGTACCGGGCGAGGGGTTTAATTCTTGGGCATCGGCAGGCCGCAATTGCAGGTTAAGGGCCGCCCCCTCCTAGCCTCCCACGGATGGGGAGGAACCAGAAAATGCGATTCACGGTTCGCAGAACTTCAACGCGCACAGCAGATCGGTCGTTGCTACGACTGCGCCCCGGTGGCCGCGGTCGCCTTCGGTGACGTGGCAACTTCGCGCTTGGCCAAGTCCAGCGCGGACGACACCAACTCGCGCTCTTCGGTCTCGTGCATCACGCCCGATCCCGTCGCGGGTGATGCCGCGGCTTCTCGGCCGTGGAAGCTCACAAGCAGGTCCGGCAGCATCGAGCGCAGGATCGGCTGCATGTACGTCCACGCCCCGCGGTTTTGCGGCTCTTCCTGCACCCAGCAGACTTCACTCACGCGGCTGTACTTGTTCAGTGTCGCCACCAGCTCGCTCTTGGGCAGGGGATAGAACTGCTCCAGCCGCACGATCGCGACGTCATCGACCTTGTTCTCGATGCGGGCCTTGTTGAGCGTGTGGTACACCTTGCCGGCGCAGAGCAGCAGGCGCTTGACCCGGCCGGTGTCTTTCACCTGCGCGTCGTCGAGGACGAGCTGAAGCTGGGCGTCGGTGAACTCTTCGATCGCGCTCGCCGCGTCGGGGCGGCGGAGCAGGTTCTTGGGCATGAACAGGATCAGCGGCTTGCGGAACTTGCGAAGCTGCTGCCGCCGAAGCAAATGGAAGTACGTGCTCGGCCGCGACGGCATGGCGACCTGCATGTTCTCTTCGGCGCACAGCGACAGAAACCGCTCGACGTACGCGTTGCTGTGCTCGGGGCCTGCGCCTTCGTAGCCGTGCGGGAGGAGCATGACCAGGCCGCTCATGTAGTGCCACTTCGATTCGCTGGCGGCGATGATCTGGTCGATGATCGCCTGCGCGCCGTTGACGAAGTCCCCGAACTGCGCTTCCCACAGCACGAGGTTGCGCGGGTCGGCCGAGGCGTAGCCCCATTCGAAGCCGACGACGGCTTCTTCCGAAAGCATCGAGTTGATGACGGTAATTTCGCCTTGGTCTTTGGCGATGTGATTCAGCGGGGTGAAGGTGTCGCCGGTGTTGTAGTCGTGCAGGACCGCGTGGCGATGGCTGAAGGTGCCGCGCTGCACGTCCTGGCCGGTGAAGCGGATATCGTACTTATCCAGCAGCAGCGAGCCGAAGGCGAGCATCTCGGCGCAGCCCCAGTCGATACCGCGCCCGGTTTTGACCATCTCGCGGCGCGTGGCGACGACGCTTTTTTCCAGCTTCTCATGGATCGTGAAGCCGGCGGGCGCCTTGTCATAGGCGGCGACGATCTGCTCAAGCACGGCGCGTTTCACCGGCGTGTTGGCGGTGAAGTCGTCGCCCGCCACGCCGAAGCCGCTCCACACGCCGCTGAAGCGCGGCACCTTGATGCGGGCGCGCGTCTCGCGGGCGAGCTCGCGCGCTTCACCCAGCCGTGTGAGCACGAGCTGCTTCATCGCGTCGGCCTCGGCCTGGGTGACTACGCCGCTGTCGATGAGCTTCTTCTGGTAGATCGTGCGCACCGACGGGTGCTGGCGGATGGCCTTGTACATCAGTGGCTGCGTGAACGTCGGCTCGTCGGCTTCGTTGTGGCCGTGCCGGCGGTAGCACCAGAGGTCGATCAGCACATCGCATTTGAACTTCTGACGGAACTCCGTCGCGATCCGCGCCACCTGCAGCACGGCTTCGGGGTCGTCGCCGTTGACGTGGAAGATCGGCGCCTGGATCGCCTTGGCCATGTCCGTCGGGTAGGGCGTGAAGCGGCCCTGCTTGGGATTGGTCGTGAAGCCGATCTGGTTGTTGACGATGATGTGCAGCGTGCCGCCGGTGTCGTAGCCAGGCAGCTCCGAGAGGCTGAGCGTCTCGGCCACGATGCCCTGGCCGCAGAACGCCGCGTCGCCGTGCATGCACAGAGGGATGGTTTTCTTGCGCTCGGTGTCGTCGAGCCACTGCTGCTTGCAGCGGACGATGCCTTGCTGGATGGGGTTGATCAATTCCAGGTGCGACGGGTTGGGCAGAAGGCTGACCTTGATCTTGCGGTCGCCGGCGAGCGGGCGCGCGTTGGCATAGCCGAGGTGGTACTTCACGTCGCCGTCCCCCTGGATGCCCGCAGGCTTGGCGGCAGTGCCGGCGAATTCGCTGAGGATGTTTTCGTACGGCTTGTTCAGCACGTGCGCCAGCACGTTGAGTCGGCCGCGGTGCGCCATCGCCATGACGACCGCGTCGCCGCCGAGTTCGGCGCCGGCGTGTTCGGTGATGCCATTGAGCAGGGGGATCAGACACTCGGCGCCTTCGATCGAGAACCGCTTGGCCCCGATGAACGCGCGTCCGAGGTACTGCTCGAATTCTTCGGCGGCGATGACCTCGAACAGCAGCTTCTTTTTCTCTTCCGCCGTCAGCGGGACGTGGTTGTAGGTGGCCTCGATCCGGCTTTGCAGCCATTCGCGCTGTTCCTGATCGCCGATGCCGGTAAATTCGACGCCGGTCGTGCTGCAGTAGGTTTCGCGCAGCTTTTCGACCAGGTCGCGCAGCGTGCCGTCGGTCTTGCCGCCGAAGCCGCCCTTGCCGACGTTGCGGTCGAGGTCCGAGGGCTTGAAGTTGAAGTTCGACAGCTCCAGCAGCGGGTGCGGCGGGCGCTTCTGCAACTGCAGGGGGTCGAGATCGGCGGAATAATGGCCGAGCTCGCGGTACGTGTGCACAAGGTCGTACACGCCGGCGCGGAACTCCGGCTCCGGTTCCGGCTCGCCCGCGGCGTCGGCGGTGACGCTCAGCAGGTCGCTGCGGCTGGCACCGAGCTCGAAGCCGGCGAAGTAAGCGCGCCACTGCTCGTCCACGCTGGCGGGGTTCTTGCGGTACTGCTGGAAGACCTGCTCGATGTATTCGGCGTTGGCGCGGTTGACGAAATCAAACGTTTGCATTGCCCGGATGCTCCGAGACGGCGATTTGCCGTTTCTAAAAATTCCCCGCAACGGTGCGTCCGGCGGCGGCCCACCGGACGCCGCCGAACACGCTCAAGCCCAACGACGAAAACAGCCGCCCGCCGGCCAAGCCGGGGGCGCACAGTGATTTCAGACGCGATATGTTTAATCGACGTTCGGCTCGTGCAATCGTTAGGCGGGGCGATTTGCTGTCCACGATCACGTTTCGATGACGCCGCCAGCGGAACGAAAAACATCCCGACAGCGGTTGTCTGACCATAATAAGACGCCAGGCGGATCGATCAAGTTCAAAAGACTTCGTCACTTGCGACGCAGGCGGCGCAACGCTCGGACCGCACGCACGCCGACCATGCCCGCGGCGGTGAGCGCTAAGCCGATGGCGGGAGCCGGCAGGGGCACGAGCGTGTAGCTGCCGTCGTCGATGGGGCGCACAGCGCCGCGGGCGGCGGCAATTCGGTCGTCGGCCGGGGGCGGGGGGAAGAAGTCCGTCAAAAAAGGCGCGAGATCGAGCCGCGGCGGGCCTGCATCGCCGTCGGCGAACAGGTCGGTGCCGAACACATCCGCCGGGGCATCCGCTACGGCCGCCGCCCGTGCCGGCGCGTACACTCCGGCGAAAAAGGCCATCCATAACCTCATATAGGGCAACCACTTCATACCGCTCCCGTGACGATGTGGGACCGAAACAGCGTTCTTGGAAAGTGTTCAAGACAAAGATCAATGATTTCGGTTAACCCGAAACGGCAAATTTCTGCCGGAAATATTCCGCCACCATAGTTTTTGCCACCCGAAGAATCGCGGCAATCTATACGGCTGGTCGGCCGGTGGGGATGATTGCAACGGAAAACGTCGGTAAGGCGCGCAACGTCAGCGTCGTGTAAGCGAGAATCGCACATTCGAAATCGGACGGCGGATTGATTACGCAGAACCGGTTCGATTCTGCATAAGCACGTTAGGCAGGGCCTGACAGACCTGCGTCCGGGTTTTGTCGCGGGTTGAAACCCGTGACACGACGGAAATTGGCCATCTTAACGATCCGTCACAGCCGCCTTAGGGGGATCCCGGATGGCCTGACGTAACGGGGCATGCGTCGCCCTGTCTCTCGCGCGGCGCGGAACACCGAGCATCGCACACTAAGAAGCAAAACCGCTTCTAGTTTGTCGACGCATCGAGTTCGGCGCGCAGGGCCGAGCACTCTCCGCCGACGCGGCGGGCGATGGCGACGTCGCCGCGCAATTGGGCTTCGACGAGGGTTAATTCCCGGCGGGCGGCGGCGGGATTGCCGGCGTCGCGGAAAAGGCGGGCCTTGCCGAGGCGGGCTTCGGCAAGGTTGGGGTCCAGTTCCAGCGCCTCGTCGAACGCGGCGGCGGCGGCGGCGGAATCCCCCTTGGCCTGCAGCACGCGGGCAAGGGTATCACGGAATGCCGCGCTGCGCGGCTGCTTGGCGACGGCCAGGTGCGCCAGCGGTTCGGCGGCGGCGGGGTCGCGCGGCAGAAGCAGCGTCGCGAGATCGTTGTGGGCGGCGGCGGCGGTGTCGGGATCGTTGAGGGCGCTGCGCAGCGCCGCTTCGGCCTCGACGGGGCGATCGAGCTGCATCAGCACGCCGCCGCGCAACAGTTCCGACGCCGCGGCGGGCGCCCGGCGTCCAGCGGGCGGCTGGAGAAGGGCGAGGGACTCTTCGAGCAGCCTCACGTCACCCAAGCGGCGGCCGGCGGCGACCCAGACGGTGGCGATTGAGGGCTTTTCGTCTTCGTCCGCCGCCGCCGCGACCGGGGCGAGCCAGGCGCGAACTTCATCTGCATTGGCGGCGGCATCGGCCACGCCAAGGCAAAGCCGCCGCCCCGCGGCGCTGCTGAGCAGCGGCTGCATCATCTGGCGCGCCGCCGCTCCTTCGCCGAGGGACTGCATCGCCCGGGCCAGCAGCGCCGCGGCGGCGGGCTCGGTACGGACGTCGCCGGTGATGCGGTCACGGTGCGGCTTAAGGGCGGCCATCGCCGCGTCGGGCTTGTGCTGGGCGAGCAGCGCTTCGGCGATCGCCGCGTCGGCCGGCAGGGTGTTGCCGCCCACGCGGCGCTTCCACTGTTCGGCGGCGGCGTGCATTTCCGCCCAGCGGCCCGCGGCGCGCAACGCGCGCACGGGCAGTTGCCCCGCGGTGGGATCGGTCGGCATGGCCGCCGCCGCGCGGCGCGCCACGCCGATGGCGTCGGCAACCCGCCGACCGCGCACCAGCTGTTCGACCGCCAATTCCTGCAACGGCCCGAACCGCGGGAAGCGCTCCGCCAGCGCGGTCAATCGGCCGACCCCTTCGGCGTCCCACGCGCCACCGCGGCGGACGGTGTCGAGCAATTTGTACATCTCCACTTCAGCGGTGCGCGACGGATCTTTGGCCAGCGCGGCGATGAGCGGACCGAAGTCGTTCGGCTGCGATTTCAGCCGAGCCAGCGCTTTGGCTTCGGCGAGACGGTTGGCCGCGGCGGTGCTGGTCGGCAGGGCGGCGACCGCCTGCGCGGCCACACTGACCGCCTGCGTGACGTCCTGCGTGCGGATAAGGTAATCGACCAGCGCCAGCCGCCCGGATTCGCCCCCTACGTCAGCGGCACGGCGGTACTGGCCCAGCGCCGCGGCGGGATCGCCGAAGCGCTCTTCGAACCGCGCCGTGGCCAGAGCGATTTCCAGCGGCGAAGCATTCGCGCGGGCGAGATCCGCAAGCGCGGCGCGGGCCCGGTCGATCCGGCCCGTCGTGGCGAAAAACTCCGCCGCCGACGCCCGCACCGCCGGCGTGGGGTTCGGACCGCTGAGCAGCTGTTCGTACACCGGAGCGGCCTTGGCGTCGTTGCCGGCGCGGCGGTACAGCTCGGCGAGCAGAAGCTGCCCAGACGATGACAACGCGTGCCGGGCGATCTCGCCTTCGAGCATGGCGATCGCGCGCTCACCGTCGCCGGCGTCGGCATACATGGACGCGAGCATCACGCGCTGGCGGCCGGTCATCATTGCCGTGCCGCGCAGTTGCTCGAGCACGTCGCGCACCTGGGCGGACTGGCCCTGCTGCTGGAGCAGGCGAACGAGCTCGAACATCACCTCCGCCGAGCGCCCGTCGACGGCCTGGGCGGCGCGCAGGTGCTCGGTGGCGGCGGTGACATTGCCCATGCGCTCGTGGGCCTTGGCCAGTTGCAGACGCGGCTCGACCAGGCCTGGCGACTGGTCGGCGATTTCCTTGAGAATCAGCACCGCTTCGCGGCAGTCGCGCAGGATGTCGGGGCTTTCGATCAGCCACTTGGCGCGCTCGATCTTCCACTGGTGGCCGTCTTCGCCGGTGATGGCGCGAAGGCGGTTGATCGTCTGCTCGATGAAGCCGCGGTCGGAGCGGGCGGCGCGGGCGACGGCGAGGATCGTGCGCTGCACGTCGAGGCTGCCGGCGTGCCGTGTGCCCAGCGTCGTCCATGCGGCAGGGGCGGCGGGATCGTTCACGGCATCCAGGTATTCGGCGATCACGCATTCCCAGGCCGCGGCCTGATCGCGCGGCGCTGCCGCGGCGAGTTCCTTCAACAGCGTCAGGCCGCTGGCGGCCTTGCCCTGGGCGGTCATCGCCCGGGCGAGCGCCAGCCGCGGCGTGACGCCGTCGCGCGGCGTGCGAGCGACGAGGCGCGCTTCACGCTCGAAGTTTTCGGCCCGGCTCACCGCGGCCAGGGCCAGCAGCCCTTCGGCGCCCGGGCAGGGCTCGACGACGGCGGCCTTGTCGAGTTCGGCGGCGGCGGCGGCGCGGTCGCCGGTGCGCGCCAGCAGCGAGACGTACACCGGCAGGGTGCGCGGCTCGTCGGGGGCACGCTGGCGGAGGTCGCGGACCATCTTCAGCAGGTTATTGGCGTCGCCGACGTCGCCGGTTTCTTCGATGAGCTTGTAGCGGATGAGTACGCGGTTGACCGCGGCCGAAAGCGTCGGCATGCGGTCATACGCCGCCCCTGCGGCCTCGGCGGCCTCGGCGGTGCGGCCGAGGCGCAGCTGCGCCTGGCTCATGCCCAGGTACGGCCGGGGCCAGCCGGGCATCGCCAGTGACGCCGCCCGCCAATGACGCAGCGCCAAGCCGGCCTCGCCAAGGTCCCAGTACGCGTCGGCGATCCAGCTGCTGAAAATGCCGTTCCCGCCCCCACCGCTGAGCGCGTCGCGGGCCAGCGCCTGGGTGAGGCGCGTGACGACCGCCGAGGCCGGCTGGTCGTATTCTTCGAAGCGCGCTTCGAGCGCGATCGCCCACGCGGCGGCCTTATCGGAGGCGGTGCGCTCTTTAAGTGATTTGATGACGCGCCGCGCCTCGTCGTTACGGTGGAGCTGATAGAGCGCCATGCCGCGCAGCGCCACCAGCTCGGGATCGCCAGTGGCAGCGTCGACCTTGGCCAGCCGGCTTTCGATCTCCGCATCTCGCCCGTTTTGCCACAGCCGCACGACGAGGGCGCGCAGGATGTCGGCGTTGCCCGTGCGCTCCGCGGCCTGTTCGAGCACGCGCTCTGCGTCGGCGGGGCGTTTGAGCAGGTCGAACAGCCCCGCGAGCTGGCGGACGAAGTCGGCGTCGGTGATCGGCTTGCCGGCCGACTGCTGCAGGTACCACAGCGCCTTGTCCTGCTCGCGGGCGTAATTGTTGGCGACCGCCACCAGCAGCAGGGCCCGGGCGTCGTCGGGGGCGCGGTCGAGCTGCTGCTGGGCGAAGGCAATCGCTTCGCCCGGCGGCTTCACGAGGCGGGCCATCAGGTGAAGCACAAGGGTCTGGGCCTGGAAGTTGTCGGGCTTTAGGCGCGCGTAATCCAGCGCCGTCTCGAGGGCGGCATCAAGCTGCTCGCGGCGCATGAGCACGTTGATCCGACCTCGCAGGGCCGGCTCGTTGCCGGGCTGCTCGGCGAGGACTTCGGCCGAAAGCTTTTCCAGCGCGTCGTCGTTGCCGATCTGCGGGTAGATTTCCAGCAGCGCTTCCTTCGCCGGCAGGTTGTGGGCGTCGCGCTCGAGTAGAGCGGTGAGGCGGGTGACGGCCTGGCGGAGCTGCTGGTTGGTGCGGTTGGCGGCGCGCGAGCGGGCCACCGCAAAGGCCAGGATCGCCTTGTCGTCGTTGCCGCGCTCGGCGATGACGCGCTCCAGCGGGGCGGCGGCGGCGGCGTAGTCGGCGGCGAAATAGGCGGCCATGCCGGTGCGGCGGTCGGCGTCAATCTGACGCTCGCGCTGCCGGGCCTGCTTGTACGTCACCGCGATGCTGCCGGCCCCGAGGAGGCCGACGACGGCGACGAGAATGCCCACACGTCGCACGGTCTTGCGACGCATTCTCATGTTCGCGTGCCTTTGTAGACGACTTGCTCGAGCGTCTTATAGATGATCTTCAGGTCGAGCCACATGCTCATATTTTCGACATACTCGATGTCGTATTTAATCCATTCCTGAAAATCGCTGCCCTTGTTCCGCGTGCGGCGGATCTGCCACAGGCCGGTGATGCCGGGTCGGACGCTCAGGCGCGCTTCGCGCCAGGACGGACAGAACTGGTTTTCCTTCCGCGGGCTGGGGCGCGGGCCGACCATCGACATGTCGCCGATGAGCACGTTCCAGAACTGCGGAAACTCGTCCATGTTGTACTTGCGCAGGAATCGGCCGACGCGGGTGATGCGCGGGTCGTTCTTGATGTAGACCTGCGGGCCGTCGACCATGTTCATCTGGGCGATGACGTCGCGCATCTTTTCGGCGTTGCGGCGCATCGAGCGGAACTTCCAGCACTTGAACTCGCGCCCGCCGCGCGTCTCACGGTGGTGGCCGAAGAAGAAAGGGCTGCGGTCTTCGATCCAGATCGCCAGCATGATCAATGGCCAGAACGGCACGGTCAGGCACAGCCCGACGAGGGCCATGATGATGTCCCCCAGGCGCTTCGCCGCCAGGTAAAAGCTCGTGGCCGAGCTTTGCACGCGCACGTCCTGCGGCGGCTCGCTGGGCTCGATCATCATCCAGTCGATGTTCGGCGTGTGCGGGCGCGCCTGAGGGTCGTCCCACACCACGCTCGGGCCGACGACGACCTCGTCCTGATCGATTCGGCGGCCGGCGCCGATCCACACGCTGCCGAGCAGGCGGGCGCGGGCGTCGATGCGGGCTTCGGGATCGACCCATACGCCGTTGCTGTCGAGGTGTTTGGCGCGGGCGATGGTGGCGCCGGGGTACTTCCACTCGCGCACAAGGTGATTCAGAAACGCCGCGACGTCTTCGTCG
>DASVSS010000292.1:0-2627 GCA_036387945.1 Tepidisphaeraceae bacterium
CGTGGCGTCAGCGACGAAATCAACTCTAGTCCGCAAGGGTTACTTCGATGCTGCGCATCGAACGCGACGCATGCGTCGCCGCTACCAACAGGAAAGAACCGCCATGAAATATTCTGAGCGGTCGCGCACGAAGGAATGCGCTCCCGACGGATCGGAAATTGAAACGCATCGACAATCCCGCGAAAATCGGTTATACTGCCCGTCGACAGCTGCCTGCCTGACGCATCACGCGAAGTTCTTCCGGCCCCCGCCGGCCGATTCCGGGATCGATCGCCGCATACCAGTTGTAGCGCATCCACCGGCCCTTTTTCGGCATCTTTCGCCGAGGCCCTTTTTGGTTTGGTGCGCAACGCTCGTTAGCCGATCGATTCGATCGGCAACGATGAACGCACCACGAAAGGGTGTTTCATGTTGTTTTCTAATCTGGCCCTGCATCCGCAAATCCTGGCGACCGTCAAAGCCGAGGGGTACGAAACCGCCACGCCCATTCAGGAGCAGGCGATGCCCCATGTCCTTGCCGGCCGTGACGTGCTCGGCTGCGCCCAGACCGGCACGGGCAAGACCGCGGCCTTCGCCATGCCGATCCTTCACCGTCTTGCCGGCGGCCAGCGCACCGGGCACCAGGCGCGCTGCCTGGTGCTGTGCCCGACGCGCGAACTTGCGCTGCAGATCGCCGAGAGCTTTTCCGTCTACGGCCGCGGGCTGGGCCTGCGGCATGTCACGATCTTCGGCGGCGTGAGCCAGAACAGCCAGGTCGACGCCCTGCGGCGCGGCGTGGACATCATCGTCGCCACGCCCGGCCGGCTCGAGGACCTGATGCAGCAGCGCGTCGTCGACCTCGGCGGTGTCAAAACCCTCGTGCTCGACGAAGCCGATCGCATGCTCGACATGGGCTTCATCCAGCCGATCCGCCGCATCACCGCGCGGTTATCGGCCGGGCGGCAGACGCTGCTGTTCAGCGCCACGATGCCCGTCGAGATCCGCCGACTCGCCGATCAGTTGCTCAGCAAGCCCGCCGTCGTGCAGGTCGCGCCGGTGGCGTCAACGGCAGCGCAGATCGACGAGCGCGTCTACCGCGTCGAATCGCGCGACAAGCCCGCGCTTCTAGCGCACCTGGTCAAAGAACTGCCGATGCACCGCACGATCGTCTTCACCCGCACGAAGCACGGCGCCGACCGCGTCGTGCGCGACCTGCACAAGAACGGCATCAAGGCCGAAGCGATCCACGGCAACAAGAGCCAGAACGCCCGCGTGCGGGCGCTGGCGAATTTTTCGAACGACAAGATCCCGGTGCTCGTCGCCACCGACATCGCCAGCCGCGGGATCGACGTCGAAGGCATCAGCCATGTCGTGAATTTCGACCTCACGCACGAGCCCGAGACGTACGTCCACCGCATTGGCCGCACGGCCCGGGCCGGGGCGAGCGGGATGGCCATCTCGTTCTGCAGCCGGGACGAGTCGTCGAACTTGCGGGCGATCGAGCGGCTCATCCGCCGCACGATCGACGAGGTGCAGAATCCGTTGCCGTCGAGCGCGCCGCACGATGCTCACCCGCTCGTCGCGCGCCAGCACACCGGCGGCGGCGAAAGCCGTTCGCGCAGCGAGTCGACGCACCGCCGCGAGCAGCACGCCCCGCGCCCCGAGCGCGGCGGACGCCAGGACAAGCCCAAGACGGCGCGGCCGTCGCGCGTCGGCGCCGGCGTAAAGCCGCACGCCTCCGCCGGCCGCACCGCCAGCCACCCGATGGGCGGCAAGGCCAACGGTCGCAGCGGACAACGCGGGCGGTAATCCCCACGACGGAGAGGCATTGCCGAAACAGACGTTTGGGTCAACGCTTAGATCATCTTCGTTGAAGGGTGAAGCGTCTGTTCCCTCTCCCGGAGTACCGGGAGAGGGAACTGGGGGTTCGCTACGACGTGGTTCAAAATGCTTCAGTGCGTCATGCACGAAGATCACGCGACGCTTCAAGACGCAGCCCGGCTTCGCGCACGAGTTCCTACCCCACCGCGGTCGCCTCGCGCTGCTTGCGGGCGATGCGGCGGCCGCGGATCGTCAGCTCGTAGCCGTCGCGGGCAGTGACGGCCTTTTGCTCGAGCAGTTCCGGCGCGTGCTGCACGAAGAACTCGTCGCACCATAGGCAGTGATTGCCCAGGGCCTGCGAGCGGGCATGGCCGTGCTCTTCGGTCAGGCCGAGGTACTCGCCCATTTTTTCAGGTTTGCCCTCGTTCAAGGCGCGGAAGACCGGGTGCGTCGCGCAGCGGTCGATGATGTCGGTCAGCGACTCCCGCCCGAGGTTCCCGATCGGCCGGCACGTCATTGCGCAACACGGATAGAGGTCGGCAAGCTGCACGCTCACGCTGCACTCGGGGGCCATGTAGTTGAGGAAGTTTTTCGCCCCGCTGCCGTGCTCGCAGAAGCGCGTTTCGTGGGTCGCCTTGCTCAGGCCGTTACGCTCGGCCCGGCCGCGCGGCCAGAGGGGGCCGATCCACAGATCGTCGGTAGCGCCCCAGAAGCTTACGTGCGGCCTCGTCGGATCGGCGACGCCGCTGCCGGGCTTGCCGGTGAATTCGTAGACTTCGAACCCGCGCGACTTATAAAGCTCTTCGAGATAGCCGCGCCGTTCCATG
>DASVSS010000293.1:0-20732 GCA_036387945.1 Tepidisphaeraceae bacterium
CGAAGAGCTTAAGAAATCGCGAGACCCGGGAGAAGACCTTGAAGTCTGCCAGCAGGAACTCAGCGGCCTCGAAGACCTCGTCCTCGAAGACGCCGGCAACCTGCACAAGCGCGTCGTGCAGATCCGCAAGATCTTCTACAAGTACGAAGACGCCAAGCGCAAGCTCAGCGGCGGCAACCTGCGACTGGTCGTCTCGATCGCTAAGAAGTACCGCAACCGCGGGCTGTCGTTCCTGGACATCATCCAGGAAGGCAACACCGGCCTGATGCGCGCGGTCGACAAGTACGAATACCGCCGCGGCTTCAAGTTCAGCACCTACGCGACATGGTGGATTCGCCAGGCGATCACCCGCGCCATCGCCGATCATGCCCGCACGATCCGCATCCCGGTCCACATGATCGAGACGATGAGCAAGCTGCGCAACATCAGCAAGCTGCTCATGCAGGAGCTCGGCCGCGAGCCCACGATCGAGGAAATCGCCAAGAAGGCGAAAATGACCGTGAGCGAGACGCGCCGCGTGCTGAAGATCAGCCGTCACCCGATCTCGCTCGACCGTCCGGTCGGCGAGAGCGAAGACAGCTACTTCGGCGACTTCATCGAGGACGAAAAGGCCGAAAACCCGGTCGATTCGGCCACGCAGGAGATGCTTAAGGACAAGATCGAGCAGGTGCTCAAGACGCTGACCTACCGCGAGCGCGAGATCATCAAGCTCCGCTACGGCATCGGCGACGGCTACACCTACACGCTCGAAGAAGTCGGCCGCATCTTCAAGGTGACACGCGAGCGCGTTCGCCAGGTCGAGGCCAAGGCCATCCGCAAGCTGCAGCACCCGGTCCGGGCGCGCAAGCTTGAAGGATTCCTGCCCGGCGACCTGCCGCGGTAAATCCCAACCCGATTCCGACAAACAGGAGGCCGGCCACAACTGTGGCCGGCCTCCTGTCGTTTACGCGACAACGCACAGTTTTCGCGGTTCCTTCCCGCACTAGACATCAGAATTTTGACCTTTGCGGATCGCCGGAACAGGCGAATTGTGGCGGCCCGGCCAAGGCGTATCTTTCTCGAACGGTTCGCCGATTCACGCACATCAAGCCGGCCGGACCTTAGCGAGCGGTGGTAGGTCGCACCGGAATTCGATCATTCACATTCAAGGAGAACGCCATGGCAGTGACCGAACGAACCGCTGGCAAACGAGGCGCCGGACCCCGGCTCATCGAAAGCACCGGCGAACGCGGCGCGGAGTCGACTTCAGTCGGGCCGAAGCGCCCCGAGTACGTCGTACTGTTCCGCGAACGGTCGGAACGGAACACAGCCCTCATCGCCGATACGCTCGGCGTACGCGAGATGCGCGGCACTTCCGTCCGGGCGACGCGCACCGTGATGAACAGCCGCACCGAAAGTGAAGCCCGGCCGCGCGTCTACGACACGCTTCGCATTGCGACACTCGACCTGACACCGGACGACAAACGCCGGATCGAGCGTGACCCTGCGGTCGCAATGGTGGTGCGGAACGAGGTTCGGCGGATCCCGCCGATTTACGAAGAACCGGATGAGGGCACGTCTGCGGCGTTCGATTACGCCGCCGCGCCATCCGCTCCCTCCCTGCCGCTCGGGGCCACGATGACTTCGCCAGCCCTGATCGAAACCTTACGTCAGATCGACCCGCTGACGGCCTACCTGCACGGCCTGCGCGATGCTGCCGGGCTTGCGATCCGAGTGGCAGAACTCCAGCGGCGGCAACCGGCGCTCGAAAACCTCCGGCCTGCCCGGGCGCCGCTGACGGATACCGAGCATTCCTGGTGCTTGTCATTGATCGGGCTGCAACCCGGCTACGCCCGGGCCACCGGCAAAGGCGTGCGGGTGGCCGTGCTCGACACCGGCATCGATCTCACTCATCCCGACTTCCAGGGCCGCTTCGCCGGCGGCAACGACACCGAATCGTTCATTCGCGACGAGTCGGTCCAGGACGGCAACGGCCACGGCACCCATTGCGCCGGTGTGATCGGGGCGAAGGTGGATTCAGCGGGCGGCCGAAGGTACTGCGTCGCACCCGATGTCGATCTGGCTGTGGGCAAAGTGCTGTCCAACGATGGCTTCGGAAATGACGATTCGATTCTGGACGCGATCGACTGGGCGGCGAACACGGCACAGGCCCGGATCATTTCGATGAGCCTCGGCAGCGCCCGTCGCGCCGGCGGGGCCTACGCCGAGGCGTACGAAGTCGTCGCCGAAAGCCTGCTCGAAAACGGCCAGGGCACGATCATCATCGCAGCCTCGGGCAACGAAAGCGCACGTCCGTCCTTCGTCGCGCCCGTCGGCAACCCCGCCGCGTGCCCCTCCATTGCGGCGGTCGCGGCGGTGGACCGAAATAAATTCATCGCTCCATACAGTTGTGGGCAGGTCGACACCGTGGGCGCGATCGAATACTCGGCCCCCGGCAGCGCCGTTTACTCGGCTTGGACGGGCGGCGGTTATAAGACCATCAGCGGCACGAGCATGGCCACCCCGCACGTGGCCGCTGTCGCGGCACTCGTTCTTGAAGCATTCCCAAAGGCCACTGCCAAAGAGCTTTGGCAAAGGCTGACGCAACTGTGTGTTACACTCGGTGACGCACGTACGTACGGTGCCGGGTTGATTCAGGTGCCGTAATATAACCTCGATACGCCTGATTTTTGCCTCCAACACGACGCAGTGCGGGCCGGTTTTTCCTTGTCAATGCGCGCATGATATGCTTTAATAGTCGAGTTGGTTCGGAATCAGTTGTTCAACCGGGGACATTCAATGCGAGTTCATATTACGCTCGACAAAGAGATTCGATCGGACGGCGGCGCGATGCAGAGCAAGCTCGAAGAAATCAGGAGCGTTGCTGCGTTGAGGGACGTGAATGAGACGCGCTTTCACCGATATGGCGTGATTAGCGCCGATGTCCCGGAGACGTCGGTCGACAGGATCAAGGACGTCAGTGGCGTAAAGTCGGTCGAGGCCGACGAGATCCGGCACGCTATCTGAAAGTAATGTTCATTCAGATCAGTCAGGCGACCGGGTATCCCCCGGTCGCTTTTTTTTCATACGGTTGGTGTTGTTGGAGGCACGATTCATCGGAACGTGCCTGCCGCGATTGATTCGCGGACGGATCGCGTGGTGCCCCGTTTTTCGAGGGCCTGCTTCCGAACGAGATTTTCGCGCGGCGTGGATTGCAAAGCGACATTTTTCAAGGCAACCTATCGCCATTCTCACCCAACAGGAGGCGATTCATGATGCTACGTACTTCTCTCACGCTTTTGATCGCGGCGTCGATGCTGTCGATGGCAAACCCGGTTAGGGCGCAGGACGCCACACTGACCGAAGACGGCGTCATCAAAGGCACGATGCAGATCGACTTTAACAGTCGCACGAATCTCGACACCACCGGCAAGGTCAAGGCCGGTTCGCCGGCGGTGGGGGCACAGGACAAGTACGTCTTCAACATCAATGCCGCCAAGACCACCGAATTCCAGGGCGAGATTTTGCGCACGCCGAAGATCAACAGCTCGGTGCTCGGGCGCACGGTGCAGGACGCACTGCTGTACTACAACGTCAACCTCGCCGTGCTGAATCCGAACGACCTCAAGCAGAAGAAAGTCGTCGGCAAGTGGGTCGGCCGCGTGCCGATCGACCCGGCATCGGGCGCTTACGACCTCGCCGCCGGCAAGGCCGACGCCCAGGGCCTGCGCGTGGCGGTCGAGGCGACCGGCACGGCCACCAGTTTCAGTGACGTCTTCGCGGGCAAGCTCGTCGGCAAGGCCGAGAAAAAGGAAGGCCTCGGCAGCAAGCTCTATAAGCGCGTGATCGGCGGCAAGGAACAGACCATCACCGTCAAGGCCGCCGACCCGATGCAGTTCCAGCGCATCGAGCTCGCCAAGGGCCCGGCCAGCATCTACCCGCGCACCGTCGTCAACGGCTCGCTCGATTTCGACTACGAGACCTCGAACTACCTCACCGACGGCATCACCTTCGCCTACACCGCCGACGGCAAAGAGATCGAGGACAAAGTCACCGGTTCGATCAAGTGGGTCGAAGACCCGGCCTACGACACCAACGGCAAGGGCTACTACGAGTTCAACCTCCGCTTCAACGAAGAAAAGAACAAGCCCGCCCAGTCCGAAGCCGCGGCGTTCGGGCAGATGAGCGCCGAAGAAGCATTCTTCGCCGTCGATACCAGCCTTCCCTGCCTGACTGGCCGCGTCGAGTACGTTGACACATTCGTCCCTGGCTCGGACGGGAAAGTCGCCAGCAGCAAGGTGACGTACAACCTCAACGCCAACAAGCTCACGAAGCAACAGATCGTCGCGTTCTTCAAGCTGTGGCTGATCTGCGTCGGCCCGACGAACGACGACTGATGGCGGTTTTCCATCGGTCGAAACGCGCTTCTCGCTCCCTCTCCCGGTACGCCGGGAGAGGGGACTGGACACATCGCTCGCGGAGGTTCCATGTCCCGCTCGCTCTACGCTCTGCTCCACCAGAAATTCGGCCCCAAGGTCGACGCGCTATCGCGCCGCAACTTCCTGCAATCAACGCTTGCCGCTTCGGCAGGCGTGCTGCTCAGTCAGTCGTCACTGTTCGGACAGACGCCGGGACCCAAAACCGGCAAGCGCATTTGTATCGTCGGCGCGGGTTTCTCGGGACTGGCGGCGGCATATGAGCTGCTGGCTGCCGGTTACGACGTCACGGTCGTCGAAGCGCGCGACCGCGTGAGCGGCCGGGTGCTCTCGTTCAGCCCGACGCTCAAGAGCGAATGGGTGAAGGGGAAGAACGTCGAAGGCGGCGGCGAGTTGATCGGGTCCAACCACCTCAACTGGGTACGATATGCCGAGAAGTTCGGGCTCGAATTCCTCGACATCACCGAGAGTGAGGCCGAGGCGCCGATCATCCTCAATGGCAAACGCCTCAGCGAAGAAGAATCGAACACGCTGTGGGAGGAGATGAACGTCATCTTCAACCGCATGAACGGCGACGCCAAGGCCGTTGACGCCGAGCAGCCGTGGCGCACGCCCGATGCCGCCACGCTCGATAAAAAGACCGTGCAGCAGTGGCTCGACGCGCAAACTGACGTGAGCGAATTCACCCGCGCCGCCTGCGCAGTCCAGATCGCCAGTGACAACGGCCAGCTGCCGGGCAAGCAAAGCTACCTCGGCCTGCTCGCCAGCGTGGCCGGCGGCGGCGGCGCGGCGTACTGGGCGGAATCGGAAATCTACCGCTGCAGGAACGGCAATCAGCAACTGGCGATGAAGCTCGCCGAAGCGATCGGCCCCAAGCGCATCGTGCTGGGCTTGCCCGTTACGGCGATCGAGCAAAAAAGCGGCGGCGTGGTGGTGACCTGCCGCGACGGCCGCACGATCGAAGTGGATGACGTGATCGTCACCGTGCCGCCGACGGTCTTTTCCAAGATCGCCTTCCGCCCCGCGCTGCCGGCGAGCATCGCGCCGCAGATGGGGTTCAACCTCAAGTGGCTGGCGCAGGTGAAGAAGCGTTTCTGGATCGACGCCAAGCTCGCCCCCGACAGCCTCACCGACGGGATCATCTCCCAGACGTGGGAAGGCACGGACAACCAGCCCGGCGACGACGGCGCGTGCATGAACTGCTTCGCCGGCGGCCAGTCGGCCCGTGACGTGCAGGGACTGACCAAGACCGTCGCCGATCAAAAATACATGCAGGCCCTGAGCACGATCTACAAGGATTTGCCGGCCAACTTCGTCGAATCGCGCTGGATGAATTGGCCCGGCGACCCGTGGACGCTCACCGGCTATAGCTTCCCCGCGCCCGGCGAGGTGATGACCGTCGGCCCGGCGCTGTGGAAAGGCGTGGGCAATGTTCACTTCGCCGGCGAGCACTGTAGTTATCAGTTCGTCGGCTACATGGAAGGCGCTCTCAGCAGCGGCATTCTGCTGGCCAAACGTCTGGCGGCCCGCGACGGCCTGGCGCAGCTCGACGCGAGCAAGCCGATCCTGCCGAAGGTCCCGTGGAAGGATTTCGACGCGGTCAAGAAACCGGAGCCGCCGAGCGAGCAGCCTCCCGTGCCGATGCCCGGTACGCAGCCCGCCGAGCCGCTGAAGCCCGCGGCGTGAGGGCAGAGCGGAACCGCTTAAGCCCCCGCCCTGACGAGCCGTCGTTGCACTACAAGGCCGCCGCGTCCCAACCGACGCGGCGGCCGTTGTCATTTTGGATAGTTGGCCATTTCCTGACGGACAAGCGCCGGGACCGCGGCTAGATTCAAGACGGCTCTAATAAAGGATTCGCATGCCCCGGGGTGACAAATCCAAGTACACCGACAAGCAGCAGCGCCAGGCCGATCACATTGAGGAAGGGTACGAGAAGCGCGGCATGCCCAAGGCCGAAGCCGAGCGGCGCGCGTGGGCGACGGTCAATGCCAGCACCGGCGGGGGGAAAAAGAGCGGCTCCGGCCGCGGCAAGCCGACAAACGCGGCGCCTGCCAAAAAAGGCGGGGAAAAGGGCGGCGCAGCCGCCGCCGCCCGCCCCGCCGCCGCGAAAAAGAAATCCGCCAAAAAGGCGGCCCGCACCCGCGCCAAGCGTTGAGTGTGGGCCCTCGGATCAGGAACTCCTGATGAACGCCACGACGGACGCAAGACGGTTCGAATGGCCGTCGGTCTTCGGCCGGTTGCGCGACTTCGTCGAGACGCTTCCGCAGAAACAGGCGGCCATGTTCATCCTCGCCGATGAGGGTCCGGGCACGGTGTTCCAGCAGGTCGTCAGTGCGATTATCAGTGTGCGAACGATTGAGGAAGTCACGCTCCCCGCAAGCCGCCGGCTCTTCGCCGCCGCCAGTTCCCCGGCGGATGTCGCGAGCCTTTCGGTCGCCGAGATTGAAAAGCTCATCGCGCCGGCCACCTTTGCCGGTGCAAAGGCCCGCGACATCCACGCCATCGCCGTCGCAGCCCGCGACGACTTCGACGGCAAACTGCCGTGCGATGCCAGGGTGTTGATCGCCTTCCGAGGCGTTGGACCGAAAGTGGCGAACCTCGCCGTCGCCGCATCGACCGATTGCGGCGAGCCGCAGGGCATTCCGGTCGACATCCACGTCCACCGTGTGACCAACCGCTGGGGCGTCATCGCCGCCGGCGAGCCGGAAAAGACACGGTTGGCCCTGGAGAAGGTGCTGCCCCGCCGCTACTTCGCCGAGATCAACCGCCTGCTCGTGCCGTTCGGCAAGTTCCACTGCACGGCCCACGCGCCGCGCTGCTCAATCTGCCCGCTCGCGCCCGAATGCGCAAGAATCGGTGTCACTCGCCACCGATAGCGGCCTACGCTTAAGCGGAGCACACCATGGCACGGAAGCCGTCCCGCCCAAACGCCCCAGCGTCGCCGGAAGTGAAGGCACTTGCGCACGAAATCCACACACGACTGTGCGCCCAATATCGCTGCCCGATCCCCTACTTTCATTCGCTCGATCCGCTGAGCGAACTGGTCTCGTCGCTTCTGTCGCACCGTACGCGCAACTCCGATTCCGGCCGGGCGTTTAAGACATTGCGCGCGATGTACCCTGACTGGGCCGACGTCATCGCCGCCCCCACGTCGGACGTCGAAGCCGCGATCGCGGCGGTGACGTGGCCGGAGTTGAAAGCCCCGCGCATTCAGGAAGTGCTGCGCCGGATCCTCCAAGAGCACGGCGCGCTGTCGCTCGATTTTTTGAACGACCTGTCAGTGGCCGAGGCGCGAACGTGGCTCGAGCGATTGCCCGGTGTCGGCCGCAAGACCAGCGCGGCCGTGCTGTCATTCAGCGTATTGCGCAAAGCGGCGCTGCCGGTCGATTCACACCATCACCGCGTGGCAGAACGGCTGGGCCTGATCCCGCCGCGCACGCCGCTCGATCGTGCCCACGATCTGCTCACCGACCAACTGCCCAAAGACGCATCGCCGCAACATGTCTACGACAACCACGAAGTGCTTATGCTCCACGGCCAGCGGTGCTGCTTTCACGCCAACCCCGCGTGCCGGCGATGCCCGCTGATCGATCTATGCCCTACCGGGCAGGCCCGCTTGCACGGGGAGGCGACGGCGCACGTCGCGGAAACCGAACTGCGCACCGATGCCAAGCCGCCGAGTAGTTGGAAGTTAGATGTTGGCGAGGAAACGAAGAATTAGACCGCCGGCTGCTCGCTCCCGATCACCAACTTCGTTTCCCAATTGCAACGCCGCGGCCGCACGCCCACAATAGCGGCGTGATTACACTCCTGGTTCTGCAGGGGCCCGACAAAGGCCGACGGTTCGAGCTGCCGGAGCAGCCGACGCTGATCGGCCGCGAGAGCCGCGCCCTGCCGCTGCGCGACCAGACCACCTCCCGCCGCCATGCGGAGCTGCGCCCCGACCCGAGCAACAACGACGGCTGGATCCTCCGCGATCTCGGCTCGGCCAATGGAACGTACGTCAATGGCCAGCGCATCGAGCGGCAACTGTCACTGAAAATGGGCGACCAGATCCGCGTCGGCCGCTCGCTGCTGGTCGTCGGCATCCAGCCGGGCATGGTGAAGACGACCACCGCCAATGTCGCTCTCATGGGCGCCGACGCGATGGATTCGTCGATCATCAACACCCTTCCCAGCAACGACGACAGCCTCGTCCTCGCAGTCCCCGAGCCAGCGGCGGCGGCGATGTCGAACCTGAAGATCCTCTACCGCCTGTCGGCGGCGCTGGGGTCGAGCTTCGATCTGGCGCAGGTGCTGGAAGTGGTGATGGACCTGGTCTTCGAGCACGTCAAGGCCGACCGCGGCATCATCATTCTCGTCGACCGCGAGGGCGAGCTCGTGCCGAAGGTTGTCCGCGTGCGAGACGAGACTGTGAAGGGTTCAGGGTTCAGAGCTCAGGGTTCAGGGACAGAAAAAGCAGGCGACACACCGGCCTCGTCTCCGTCTGCTTCTGAACCCCGAACCCTGAACCCTGAACCCTCCCAGCCACCCCCTCACGAACCGATCAACGCCTCGCGCACGATCATCAAGTACGTGATCGAAAGCGGCTCGGGCGTGCTGTCGAGCAACGCGATGGTCGACCCGCGCTTCAGCAAGGGTAAAAGCGTCCAGAACCTGGGCATCCGCTCGGCGCTGTGCGTGCCGATCAAGGCGCGCAAGCTCGAGCAGCGCATGGACGACCCGCAGCCGGGCGACGAAGTCATCGGCGTGATCTACGTCGACAGCAGCGTGCGCAACTACACCTACTCTACGGATCAGCTCCGGCTGCTGACGACCATCGGGCTGCAGGCGGGCATGGCGATCCAGAACGCCAAGCTATACGTCGCCGGCCTCGAAGCCGAGCGGCTCGCCGCCATCGGCGAAACCACCGCGGCGCTGTCGCACTCGATCAAGAATATCCTCCAGGCCCTGCGCGGCGGGGCCGACGTGGTCGAGATGGGCATCCGCCGCAACGACTTGAACCAGCTCACCAAAGGCTGGCGCGTTGTCGACCGGAACCTTGAGAAAATCTTCAACCTGACGATGAACCTGCTGGCTTACAGCCGCCCGCGCACGCCAAAGCTCGAACTGGTGAACCCGCGCAAGGTCATCAACGAGTGCCTTGAACTGATCGCCCCGATGGCCAACGAGAAAGGCGTGATGGCGATGGCCGACATTGACCATGACATGCCCGCCATCCCCATCGACGCCGACGGCCTGCACCAGGTGCTGATGAACCTGCTGACCAACGCCCTCGACGCCGTCGAGCCGCAGAACGGCATCATCCGCGTCGCCTGCCGGTACGACCCGGCCGAGCCGTCGGCGGTGCTGGAAGTCATCGACAACGGCACGGGCATCGCGCCGGAAATCACGCCGCATTTATTCCAGATCTTTCACTCCACCAAGGGCAACCGCGGCACGGGCCTGGGGCTGGCGGTTGCGCGCAAGATCGTCGCCGAGCACGAAGGCACGATCTCGGCGACGAGCAGGCCGGGCGAAGGCACGTCATTCACCATCCACCTGCCGGTGCTCGCGTCCGACGCCAGCGACAAGGCCAACACCCACGCCCCCGGTCTGCGGTCATCGTGAAACCGATTTTATCCCCGAGACGGCCAAGCACCTTCCGCCAGCGTCCCTAGGATCGGCTTTTGCAACGGAGCCCCGATCATGGCGACGAACGATTTTACGCGCCGTCACTTTCTCCGCACGACCGGTACAGGCCTGCTCGTGGCGGCCGCGGGCGGCGCGGCGCCGCTGGCGCCGCCGGACAACCAGCCTCCCGATTTAGAGGTGCCGCCCGGTGCGATCAAGAAGGTGAACTGGGCGATCGTCGGCCTCGGCAAGCTCGCGCTCGAAGAGGTGATGCCGGCGTTCGGCCTGACGAAGCAGTCGCGCCCGCACGCGCTCGTCAGCGGCCACGCCGACAAGGCCAACAAAGTCGCCGACACCTACGGCATCGACCGCAAGCGCGTTTACAACTACGACAACTTCGACCGCATCGCCGATGACCCGTCGATCGAGGTCGTCTACGTCATCCTGCCCAACCACATGCACGCGGAATTCACGATCCGCGCCCTGAAGGCCGGCAAGCACGTGCTGTGTGAGAAGCCGATGGCCGTCACCCCGGACGAGTGCCGCCAGATGATCGACGCCGCCAAGGCCGCCAACAAAAAGCTCATGGTCGCCTACCGCCTGCGATACGAACCGCACACACAAACGGCGATCGGCCTGCTGCGCGAGAAGAAGCTCGGCGAAGTGCGCTCGTTCAGCGCCGCCAACATGCAGAACACCAAGGCCCCCGACATACGCCTCAGCAAAAAGACCGCCGGCGGCCCGCTCGGCGACGTCGGCATCTACTGCCTTAACGCCGCCCGCTACATGACCGGCCTCGAGCCGATTGAAGTCAGCGGCATGCTCCACCAGCCGGACGGTGAACCGCGCTTCGCCGAAGTGCCCGAGCAGCTCGTCTGGACGATGAGGTTCCCCAACGGCATCCTCGCCCACTGCGCCTGCGGCTTCGGCAGCGAAGTCTCCCGCCACTTGCGCGTAGACTGCCGTGAAGGCTTTCTCGAAATGGAAAATGCCTTCGCCTACCGCAACCAGAAGTTGCTGACGTTCCAGAACAAGGGCCTGACGCAGCACCAGATCGACCCTGTCGACCACTTCGCGGCTGAGATGGATTACTTCTCGGGCTGCGTGCTGCGCGACGAGAACCCCATCACTTCCGGCGAAGAGGGGTTGCAGGACATGCTGATCATCGACGCCATCAACACCGCCTGCGCGGAGCGCAGGTCGGTGCAAATCGCCGTCGGCGTGAATAAGGCCGTCGCCGGCGAACGCGCGTAACGCCTCCAGTCCTTGCCCCCGCGTGGGAAGCCAGGGTGGTTCCGGCAACCGCGTCATCGAAGATTACGCGCTACGCGATCCACGCCCGAACGAGCCGCCCTGCCCGGCCAAGGTTCGGAGAACGCTCGTAAGGGGCGATTCGGTCTGTGACTCAACCTTCCGGGCGCTTCTTGAACTTGATGTGGTCCTTTCCGCTGATTTTCGGGCGCTTGCCGTACCGCGTGCCTTCGCCGGTGTCTTCGTTCCGATACCCCGACAACGGCGTCGCGGCGATCGGCCCGGTCTTGGTCTTCGCTTCGATCTCGATCGCCTCCGCCGGCGCCCACCAGTGTTTCTTCACGCCGCGCCGCACTTCGCGCACGACGTCTTTGGGCGTATCGACGATGCGAAAAATGTCGGTATCTTCGGCGTCGATGTACGCCGGCGCGAGCTGCGCTTTCATCCACTCCAGCAGCCCGCCCCAAAACTTGCTCCCGTACAGCACGATCGGGAACGATTCGATCTTGAGCGTCTGGATCAGCGTCAGCGTCTCGAAGAATTCGTCGAGCGTCCCGAACCCGCCGGGGAAGCAGACGAACGCATCCGCGTACTTCACGAACATCACCTTGCGCGCATAAAAGTAGTGGAAGTCGAGCGAGATCGACTGATACCGATTCCCCTCCTGCTCTTGCGGCAGCGTGATGTTCAGCCCCACGCTCGTCCCGCCCGCGTCGAACGCCCCCTTGTTCCCCGCCTCCATGATCCCCGGCCCGCCCCCGGTGATGACGGCAAACCCTGCGTCGGCCAGCCGCCTTGACGTCTCGACGGCCGCGAGATAATCCGGGTGCTCCGGCGGCGTGCGCGCCGACCCGAACAACGACACCGCCGGCCCCACCTTGCCCATGACTTCGAACCCTTCGACGAACTCCGACATGATGCGGAAGATGCGCCAAGATTCCCGATCATCGGCCACACGCGTCCATGTAGCAGTTCGCTTCGCCATGGACGTTTTATAAGGCCAGGTGCGGCGATCCGGTAATCCCGTTTATGCTTCGAGCACAGTGTCGTCCTGGCACGACCTGAAATAGGGATGACAGCAACCAGGCACTGGAACGGTTTGCGTTTTGAAATGTCGACGTTCCGGCGGCGACCTTGCCGATGTAAACCCATTGCAGCAACGTTCTTGATTCGATGACCTTTGGCTCCTCGCCCCCGCCGGTGTTCAGAAAGGCCGCTCCCCGATGACAATGCGATCCCTCGTCGAAACGCTCGAAGGCCGGAGGTTGATGGCCGCCGTCCCCTTCACCCCGGAGGTCGCAGTGCCGATCACCGTCAACCGGCGCGGCGTCGTTTCCGTCCAAGGCACGTCGGCGGACGACACCGTTTACGTCACGGTCGGCGACGAGCAGACGAACGTCAGCATCCAATCGAGCCGCCCGTCGCGGCCCGAGGACAAATCCATCTTGCTCGACGGGCAATTCGTCAAGCGCACGCTCGGCAATGAGCGGAAGGTGCGGGCGGCGGGTGGGACGTTGATCTCGCCGGTCAGTGACCGTCGGGCGTTCCCGCTTGGCACGGTCCGTTCGATCGTCGTGAACGGGGCCGGCGGAAACGACTTCGTCCAGTTGGACACGGCCACACAGGCGTTCACCTTCCGCCGCAATATCGAGCGGACGCGCCTGGTCATTTACAATCCGAAGACGAGGGCACACCGCTTACTCGATGAGGTGTTCGTCTCGCCGGTCCCCGGGCAGTACGGCGGCCGGATGGCGGCGTGGCTGCGACGGTCGGCGGAGCAGATTGCCGGCAGCGCCGTGGCCAAGAAGTCGGCCGGCGTTGTATTCCTCGGCGATTCGATCGTGCAGCGATTGCGCCAGACGGGTGCCGCGTCGTATGCGGCCGCTTTCGGCGGTTTGCGGCCGCTCAACCTGGGCCTGACCGGCGACACGACCAGCCAAGTGTTATACCGCATCCGCCACCAAGGCCTGATTGACGGCATTCGCGCCAAGGTCGTGGTGTTGTGCGTCGGCACGAACAACATCACCTTGTCGAACAACCCCGATGCCACGGCGGCCGGCGTGGCAGCCGTTGTCAGTGAAATCCGCGCCCGCCTGCCCGGCGCGAAGATCGTCCTCAGTAGCGTGCTCCCGCGGCCAGACCCGTTCGACAACCGCGTTGTGAACAAAGTGAACGACCGCCTCGCCCGCCTCGCCGATGGCAACACGGTCCGCTTCGTCAACGCCTCGCCATCGTTCACAAGCCCACGCGCGAAGGCCAAGTATTTCATCCCGGGCGACATCCACCTCACCACCAGAGGCTATGGTGTGTGGACCGACTTACTCGAACCCGCGGTGCTGTCCGCGCTCGACTAGTAATCCACGCGATTATCTTTACGAACCTTGCTTGCCATTCATGAGGGATGTGAGCACATTCCGGTTCTAGCCAAATCTAGTTTCGCAGGGTGAGGTTCATTCCCCCCAATCCTCGGCACGCGCGACTCGACCGCCCGCTTGCGTAGCCGCTCGTCGCCGTGACTGGTGACCCCATATCGATTGTCTTCAACGGCGACGCGGATTTCGTCAGTCGTCGGCCCATGTCGTGGGGCGTTAAAGGCCCAATTTCGCCCGCTTGACCTCCCACTCCGCCGTCTCGCGCTTGTTGGTGCTGTCGAGCGGGGCCTTATTGCGGATGGCTTCGATCTCCAGGCGGGTGAGGTGGAGCGACTGGTGGTTGTAGTCCAGAAACGCCTCGGCAGCGATGGGGACGATGGGCTTCACGAGGTCGTACATCGCCGTGGCGTAGTCGCGGATTTCCTGCTGGGCGTGGGGGTCCATGCGCAGGCTGAGGAAGTGCAGGAGGTTGTGCAAATCGGTCTTCCAGTACCACTCGGTGTAGACGCTCACGGGCAAGCCGATGCGGGCGATTTCGCGGGCGACGCCTTTTTCGACGAGCTTTTCGTAGTCGGCGTAGAGGGATTCGGTCTTGTCGAGGTATGCGAGGAACTCGGCGGCGGTGGCGTCGTCGAGGGGCTCGTCGCGGCCTTGGCGGTTGGTGAGGCTTTGCTTCCGCACGTAGTCGGGGCTGGGCTTGTAAAAGCGGTCGCGGACGATGCTGTAGCGGGCGCTGTACTCATTCACGTTGGCAGTGCGATGCCGAATCCACTGGCGGGCAATGAAGATCGGCATGACGTGATGGAACTTGAACTCCACCATCTCCAGCGGCGTGGTGTGGCGGTGACGCAGCAGGTAGCGGATCAGGCCGCGGTCTTCGTTGACCATCTTCGTGCCCTCGCCGTAGCTGACGCGGGCGGCCTGCACGATGGCGAAGTCGGCGGTTTTGCCCTCGGGGACGAGGCGGGGCATTACGTCGACAAGGGCGACGAGGCCGTGGTCGTGTATTTTGATCTCGTGGCGGCTGGCGCCGTTCATAACGTCGTAGACGGGGGTTTCGAACGGCTTTTGCACGACGGTGCTACGGGCGGGGGACGCTGGGGCGGGGGACGCGGCTGGCTCCATACCGACCCATCGGCAGGATCGGACGCCGGCTCTGAATTTTTCAGGTCGGCGGCGAACCTTTGGCGCGCTTCGGCAATTATCCCGCCAACCGCCCCAGCGTGGCAACGGTGGCGACGAGAAACGCGACGCCGACGAAGACCAGGAAGTAGCCGTCGGCGCGCCCGAGCGTCGCCCGTCCGAAGCCGGCGGGAATGAGGTAGAGCGAGGTGACCAGCAGCACGAGGCTGTCGATCCGCCAGGTCGGCACGGGCATGAGCAGGACGGTGGGCGTTGTCGTGGGCGCGGTCGTGGGCTGCGTGGCCGGGGGCCGTGCCCACTCGGCCAGATGGCCCTGCGCCACGGCGGTGAGAATCGCCAGCGGCAACGCAACGCCGAGCGCGGTGATGACGTAGGCGACGACGGTTTCCAGCCCCGCCGCCCCGTTACCCGTCTGCGATTCGGTGGCGAGCAGGCCGAGGGCGGCGACGACGAGCATCAGGACGATTGCCGGCGTGGTGACGGCGATGGGAACGGTCGAGCCGAGCCGCATGATCGAGAGCAATGTGGCCGCGCTGCCCAGGGCAAGGAGCAACGCGGCCAGCGCCAGCGGCCGGCGATCGGGGAGCGGCGCGTTCGGAACGCTGACGTCGCGCATCGAATCTGCGGGCCGCGCCCAGATCAGCGTAAAGGCCATCGCCGCGACGAGTACGCCGTGCAGGGCGGTGAGCTGGCCGCTGAAGCCGATGAGCGTGATGCCCGCCGCCAGCGGGGCAAGCAGGCGCAGGGCGGTCGACGTGGCGCCGCCCTGGCCCGCACCCAAGGCGACCACGCCAGTGCCGAGCGTGAGCATCACGGCCCCGGCTGCGGCCGCTAAGGCGATGCCGCGCGTCCCATGGCCGCCGACCGCCAGGCCCACGCCGCAGGCCACGACGGGCATCGCCAGCACCGCCCCGCGCCACATCGGCCGCACCGGGTTGACCGATCCAAACGCCCGAAAGAGCGCCCCCGTGCCGGCGTAAAGCAGCACGGCCGCTGTGAGAAATACAGAGAGATGAATCAGCAGCGGCGGGGGCATGTAAGATCGATCGCGGTAATCAGGCGGCAGAGCCCGGGCAGACGACAGGGACGCGCCGGAATCATCCCACCGCCACCGGCAACACCGCCCGCAGCTTGCCGATCACGCCGGGCAGGACGCTCAGGCAGTAATCGACGTCTTCGTCGGTGCTGTATCGGCTGAGTGAAAAGCGGATCGCGCCGTGGGCGACACGGTCGGGCACTTTCATCGCGCGCATCACGTGCGACGGCTCGAGGCTGCCGCTGCTGCACGCGGCCCCGGCGCTGGCGCAAACGCCCTGCTCGCTCAGCAGGAGAAGGATGGCTTCGCTCTCGAGCATCGAGAAGCTGATGTTGGTGGTGTTGGGCGTGCGGTGGACGCGGCTGCCGTTTACGACGGTATCGTCGATGGTCTCGAGGATTGATTTTTCAAGGCGGTCGCGCAGTTGCGACACGGCGCGCATCTCGCCGAGGTGGGCCTTGGCCAGTTCCGCGGCCTTGCCAGCGCCGACGATGCCGGGCACGTTTTCCGTGCCGCCGCGGCGGCCGCGCTCCTGGGGGCCGCCGATCACGATCGGCTTGAGTCGAAGCCCGCGGCGGGCGTAGCCGATGCCGATGCCCTTGGGGCCATGAAACTTATGGGCCGCGAACGTGGCGCAGTCCACGCCCACGCCGCGGAAATCGACGTCGATCTTGCCCACCGCCTGCGTGGCGTCGGTATGGAACGGCACGCCCGCGCCGTGGCAGACGGCGACGATTTGCGGCACGTCGAAGATCACGCCGGTCTCGTTGTTGGCCCACATCATCGTCACGAGGGCAGTCTGCTCGTCGACGTGCTGCAGCAACTGGCCGATGTCGAGATTGCCCTCGCGGTCGACGTCGACACGGACGACCTCGTACCCTTCGCGCTCGAGCTGCACGGAGAGCTCGCGCGTGGCCGAGTGCTCGACGGTGCTGGTGACGATCTTTTTGCGCGGCGCCCGCATCGCCAGCAGGCTGCGGATGTGCGTGTTGACGATCTCCGTCCCGCCGCCGGCGAACCAGATGTCATTGGCATCGACATTGACCAGCGCCCCGAGCTGCTGACGCGCGGTGTCGATACCCCGCCGGGCCTGCTGCCCGAAGCGGTGGGCGGACGACGGGTTGGCCCAGACGTCCGACAGGTAATGCGTCATTTCCGCCACCACGGCCGGGTCCGGGCGTGTGGTCGCGTTGTTATCGAGGTACGTGAAGCGCATAGCCGGAGGAGTATAACGGTTGGAGGAGACGGGAGACAGGAGACATGAGAAGACGAGCGGGTCCGCTTGGTTGTTGCCGCGTTCTAACCCCTAACCCCTGCTGCCTCCCCCTATACTCCCGCATGACAACACGCCCCGCCACCGCCGCCGACGTGCCTGCGATCGGCGAGATCGACAGTGTGATCGAGTCGACGTCGTACCTTCATGTCGAGCAGTCGGTGGCGGAGGGGACAGTCGGCTGGCGGCTGGAGCGCCGGCCATTGCGTGAGAAGCTGATCGAGCCGCACGCGCTGGACGACGACACACGATTCGCCCTGCGGCAAGTCGCCGGCGGGGGCGACGAAGGGCTGTGCATCGTCGCCGAGCACGACGGCGAAGTGGTCGCATCACTGCTGGCCCAGCCGCGGGAGGCCGACACCCTGCTGCTTCTGGATTTACGGGTCGATTGCGCCCGCCGGCGCGAGGGCCTGGCCACCGTGATGCTCTTCCAGATGATCGAACACGCGAAGAATGCCGGCCACCGGGCGGCATCGGTCGTAACGCTGACGAACAACGACCCGGCGTACCAGATGCTCACCAAACTGGGCTGGCATCTCAGCGGCATCGACACCCGGCGGAACACCAATCACGACCTCGTGAAAGAACGCGCCAGTCTTGTTTGGTATTACGAGATCACCTGAAAGCGTTTTACATCTGTACCAAGCCCTCGTCGGCGTATCTTGCCGCCAGCTCGACGTAGTGGGTCGTGAGCCATCGCATGTACTGCAGTTCCTTCTCGCTCACGGGGCGCACGATCTTCGCCGGCACGCCCATGGCGACCATGCGGTCGGGCACGACAGTGCCCGGTGAGAGCACCGCACCGGCGGCGATGAGGCATTCTTCGCCGACGCGCGTCTGGCCGAGCAACGTCGCCGCCATGCCCACAAGCGACCCGCGGCCGACCGCGGCGCCGTGGACGATCGCCCCGTGGCCGATGGTGACGTCGTCGGCGATGATGTTGTCGACAGCGGTGTCGCAGTGCACGACGGCGTTGTCCTGCACGTTCACGCGCCGCCCGATCCGCACCGCTGCCACATCGCCGCGGACGACGGCGCCGAACCAGAAAGACGCCCCTTCCCCGGCGGCGACGTCACCGGTGACCACGGCTGTGGGAGCGAGATACACGCCATTTTCGGTCCGCCGGAAGTGAATTCGAGTCATAAGGGCAACTTTTCTGAAGTCGGCAGCGTATGTGTTAGATCGTGGCTGTTCGTGCGTCAATCCGATGAAGGTGGAGGGAGTGCAAAGGCGTGCAAGCCAGCGTTGAGGAACTCGTCGCAAGGTCGCGCATGCACGACGCCGAGGCGTTTGCGGAGTTGATCCGCCGCTTCGAGGGCGTCGCGTTGTCGGTCGCCTACGCGCGGCTGCGCAATGCCGCCGACGCGGGCGACGTGGTGCAAGACGCCTTCCTGCGCGCCTGGCAGAAGATCGACAGCCTCGAAGACCCGTCGCGCTTCGGCCATTGGCTCGGGCGCATGGTGCGGAACCTGGCTGTCGACATCCACCGCCGGAAGCGACCGGGGCTGCTCGAAGGCGACGTGGCGTCCGGTCGGGCGGGGGTGTCGGCGGCGATGGAGATCGCCGAGCGGCGCAAGCAGATCGACGACGCCCTCGGCGGGCTTGACGAAACCAGCCGGACGTGCGTGACGTTGCGTTACTTCGAGAACATGTCGAGCAAGGAAATCGCGGCGGTGCTGAACGTCAGCCCCGCCGCCGTGGACATGCGGTTGTCGCGCGCCCGGACGGAGCTGCGCGCGCTGTTGGGGAAATCGGTGCCGGACCTGACTTGAGCAGACTATGAGCCGAGACGACTTGGACAACCTTCTTCGCTCTCACTTGCGCGACCAGCTTAGCGGCCAGCGCGGCCGAGCGCTGCAGGCGTTCGAGGACCGCGTCACCCGCCCCATGCAGGTGCGCCTCAGTCGCCCGACCCGCGCCGCGCGCCAGCGGCAATGGGCGACGACCTTGCTGGCGATGGCGGCGTGCGTGGCCGTGGGCTTCGTGCTGCCGCGGTTCCTGGCTTCGCCGGCGGATAGCGGCAGTCCTGCCCCTTGGCCGGGGACCGGCTTTGCGGGCGACGAGCGGCTCCGCGTGCCGGAGCAACTGAGTCCGTTCACCGTCGAAGGGCCCACGAGCGAGATGCTGCTGCGCAGCCCCATCCACGCCGCGCCGTGGAAAGGGGCGCGTACCGTGCCGCAGTTCGAGGCGATCGAACCGAGCGAGCCGTCGTCGGGGTGGCAATCGCATTAGTCTGGTAACAAGCGATGCGCAACGGACGCCTGTGCGTGGGGCTGCGGTCGCTACGCAGGCCGCCAAGTCCCCGGCCGATCCTGCGGCCCGGGTAAGCTGGCACAACTGCGGCGATTCCGTACATTCGGCGTGCCATGGAGCAGCTTCGGATCGAACCCATCACCGGGCCGTTCGACGTCGATTTTTCGCCGCCGGGGTCGAAGAGCCTGACGAACCGCGCGATGGTGCTCGCTGCGCTGTCGACCGGCTCGTGCAAGCTCGATCACGCGCTCTTCGCCGACGACACGCGCGTCATGATCGACGGCCTGCGGCGGCTGGGTTTCGACGTCGACGCGCGCGAGGCAGACGAATCCATCACGATCGCCGGCCAGGGCGGCACCATCCCAGCGGCCAGCGCGACGCTATTCTGCGGTAACTCCGGTACGACGATCCGATTCCTCACCGCGCTCTGCGCCGCTGGCCGCGGGCGATTCACGCTCGACGGCGTGCCGCGGATGCGCCAGCGGCCGATCGGGCCGCTCGTCGGAATGCTCCGCAACCTTGGCGCGCGCGTGCAGTTCGACGCCGCTGATGGTTACCCGCCGGTCACGCTCGATGCATGCGGCCTTGCCGGCGGCCTCACCCGGTACGGCAGCGAATTATCGTCGCAATACCTGTCGGCCGTCCTGCAGGTCGCGCCTTACGCGCGGCGCGAGGTGCAAATCGATCTGGACGGCCCGCAATCGAGTTGGCCGTACATCACCATGACGACGCGCCTCATGCACGAGTTCGGCGTTACGTGCGAGCTCGAGACCGACCGCGACACCGGCGCACCGCGTCGCCTGATCGTGCCACCGGGCACCTACGCCCGCGACCAGTTCACGGTCGAGCCCGACGCCAGCAACGCGACGTATTTCCTGGCACTGGCGGCGGTACACCGCGGCGGACGTGTCACCGTGCGCGGGCTGGGCAAAGATTCGCTCCAGGGCGACGTCGGATTCCTGAACGTCCTCGGCGACATGGGCGCAAACGTCGAGCTCGGGCGAGACTTCGTCCGCGTAGAAGGGACTGCGTCTCTGCAAGGCATCGACGTCGACCTGGGCACAATGCCCGACACGGCCCAGACCCTCGCCGTCGCCGCCCTCTTTGCCGACGGACCGTCGACCCTTCGCGGCCTGCATACGCTGCGCGTCAAAGAGACCGACCGGCTGGCAGCGCTGCAAACCGAACTGACCAAGCTCGGGGCCGACGTTGACATCGACGGCGACGCCCTGTCAATCCACCCCCCGGCGAAGCTGCGGGCCACCGACATCGACACATACGACGATCACCGCATGGCGATGAGCTTTGCCATCGCCGGCACGAAATCCGCCGGGGTGCGGATCAACGACCCGGCCTGCGTGAACAAGACCTACCCC
>DASVSS010000294.1:0-15340 GCA_036387945.1 Tepidisphaeraceae bacterium
TGATGAAGTACGAAAAGAGAAAGCAGCGCTCAGGCAGGGCGACTCCTTGTTCGCCGCAAGCATATCACGCATGACCGAGCACCTCTCCTGGGAGCCGAAGCCTTCGCCTCCGCCCTCTCCCGGCACGCCTGGGGAGGGCAGGCACGTTAAAGCCGGATCTCGACATTCACGCCGGCGATGAACGCGACGTCTTCGTCGGCCTCGTCGTCGGGGTTGAGAATGACCTGGAAATCCGGCGTCACACTCAGCCACTGGCGGACCTGCACCTTGTAGTACAGATCGAATTGCGTAATCGAAGACGACGCACCGCTGGTCGTCGCACGGAAGTCGTCGCTGATAAGGCCTTGGGCGACGCCAAAGCCGAGCAAGTCGTCGCGGCGGCTGGGGATCGGCCCGGCATAGGTGCCGCCCACGCTCCAGTACTGGTGCACTTCGTGCACCGCTTCGTCGGTGATGCCGTAGCGCGCGAAGATGCCGAGGCGGTCGGTGATCTGTTGATCGAAGTTGAAGGCGACCCCCTGGTCGCTGCTCTCAGTGCCAGCGCCGTCGAAGCGGTCTAGGTTGCCGGTGTCGTTCCAGACGATAAAGCGGTAAGTGCCCGGCCGGCCCAGCAGCTTCGGCTTGATGCCGATCTCACCGATCGTGAAATACGCCTCGCCGCTGCGGAAGGCAGTGTTGAAGCCGGTCTCGGTGCCTTCGCCGCCACTGTCGGCGCCGCCGACCTGGGCGTAGAGCCATTCGGTCGCGTCCCACCGCACCGACGCGCCCAGCGCGTGGTAGGGGGCGGCGATCGTCGGGTTGCGCGCCAGGGTGTACGGGATGAAGTTCCAGCTGCCGACTTCGTTGCTGTCGAAGCTGTCGAGCAGATCGAGCTTGCCGGCGGCGAGGGTGATCTTGTCGCTCAGCAGCTTCTGCTCGAGGTACAGGTGCGAGATATAGATCTCGTCGGCCTCGTTGGTGTTTTTGTTGATGTTGAAATGGCTGTCGACGTAGCGGTCCATTCCCTTGCCCGTGCCGCCGCGGGTGTTGCTGACGAGACGGGCGCCTTGCCAGAGGGTCTGTTCAAGATGGAAGTTGAACCAGAACGCCGCGCGGTTGATGCCGCTGTTGGGCCCCGCGACGATCACGTGATCGATGGGGTTGAGGTAGAGCTCGAAGCTCGTGCCGGTGCGCTGCTTCAGGTTGCTCTTCCACTGCTGCCACTGGCCGTAGGGGTCGCCCGTGACGGTGCTTCCGTCGGGCGTGGCCGGAGGAAGGGCCGGCGGGGGCTGGTAGGGCTGGTTCGGCGGCGACGGCTCGCCCATGCCGACGAACCCCATGTCGGCGGCTGCGAATTCTTCCAGGCTTTCGGGATCAAAATCCGTCTCCTGCGACCGTGCGATGCCGCCGCTGGCGAGCAGGGCGGCGACGACACAGGCGCGCAAGGAGACTGTCAACGGCGTGCGGTCGGGTGAGTTGTTCACGTTCCTCCAGGTGTCCCGACCGCGCTCACGCATGGGTGAGTGGCTGACTGTTTCTTCGGTGATTCCGGGGCCCGACTGAACGGCGCAGAAGGACGGTAACGTTTGCGCTGCCGGGGAAAACGTCTTCTCACAACGAACGCGGCCCCCGCATCCGACCGGATGCGGGGGCCGCGACGAAACGGGCATTTGATATCTCGTCCGCCGTCGGTCAGGCGGCGACTTTCGCCGTTAAGCTCGCCAGAAATTCCGGCACTTTCTCCGCCGGCATCGGCCGGGCAAAGGCGTAGCCCTGCGCGGCCTGGCAGTCGAGCGATTGCAACATGGTGATCTGCTCGGGCGTCTCAACGCCCTCGGCGATAACGGTGATGTCGAGGTTGCGCGCCAGCAGGCAGATGGCATTGACGAACGCCGCCAGTTCGCGGCCGCGGTCGAGGTCGACGATGAACGAGCGGTCGATTTTCAGCACGTCGATCGGGAACTGGTGCAAGCTCGACAGCGACGAGTAGCCGGTGCCGAAATCGTCCATGTCGATCTTGAATCCTTCGGCCTTGATGCGCGTGAGGATCTCCACCGCGTGCCGTGTATCGGCCATGATGGCGCTTTCGGTGACTTCGATGTGGATCGCTGAGGGATCGACGTCCTCGTCCCGCGCGATTTTGCTGAGAAGCTCCGGCAGCCCGTGCAGTGTGAGCTGCGCGCGCGACACGTTCACGCTGATCGACGGCACGGCGTCGCGGCCGAACGTCGTCCACCATTGGGCGAGTTGGCGCAGCGCTTCGCGGAAGACCCACGCGCCGATCGGGATGATGAGCCCCGTTTCCTCGGCCACAGGGATGAACTCGCCCGGCGAGATCACGCCGTACTGTGGGTGGTTCCAGCGCACGAGCGCCTCGAACCCTTCCACCCGCCCCGTTATGAGCGACATGATCGGCTGGTAGTGCAGCACGAACTGCCGGGCCTCCAGCGCCCGGCGCAATCCGTTCTCCAGCTCCAGCTTGCGCTCGACGCGGGTGCGCATCGCTTCGTCGAACAGCACCGCACGGCCCTTACCGGCGGCCTTGGCTTCGTACATCGCGGTGTCGGCGTCGCGCAGTACGTCCTCGGCCCACTCGTGGCCGTACTCGCTGGTCACGATGCCGATGCTCGCGGTGCTGATGATCTCGTGCTCGCCGAGGCTGTAAGGCACGCACAACGCCGTCAGAATGCGGTCGGCGACAAGCTTGGCATCCGCGGCAGCGCGCAGCCCGTCGAGCAGCACGACGAACTCGTCGCCGCCGAGCCGGCTGGCGGTGCAGGTGTGGGCCTCGTGGCTGACGGAATCGACGGTCCGCACGGTCGATTCCAGTCGCCGCGCGATCTCCACCAATAGCCGATCTCCCGCTTCGTGGCCGAGGCAGTCGTTGACCATCTTGAAGCGGTCGAAATCAAGGAACAGCACCGCGTAGTGCGTCTCCTTCACCCGGCGATGCCGCTCGATCGCGTTCTGCAACCGGTCGAGCACGAGCGCGCGGTTGGGCAGGCCTGTGAGCTTGTCGATCCGCGCCGCGCGGCGCAACTCGTCCTCGGCGGCCTTCTGCCCGCTGATGTTGCTGAGCGATCCCGCGGCGCGGTACGCAGTCCCGACGGCGTCGCGGACGACGACGCCGCGGCAGAGCATCCAGTGGTACGTCCCGTCCTTGTGCAGCATCCGGTGCTCGGCGTGCAGATGATCGGTCTTGCCCTGCAGGTGCGCGTCGATCCCGCTGCGGAACGACACGACGTCGTCGGCGTGCACGCGACTGAACCACTCGTTCGGTTCAGAACCGATGTCGCTCTCGCCGTACCCGAGCAGCGCCTTCCATCGCGTGGAAAAATAGATCCGGTCGGACTTGATGTCCCAGTCCCAGATGCCGTCGTTGGCGCCCGAGACTGCCAGGGCGTAGCGCTCCTCGATCTGCTGCAGGGCGGCCTCGGAGCGGCGACGCTCATCGACTTCGGCCTGAAGGCGCTGGGTCTGCTCGTTGACCATGCCCTGCATCTCGCCGAGCTTGAGATTCGCCTGCCGGGACAGGGCCCATTTCTGCGTCAGGGCGTTGGCGAGCTGGCGCACTTCGACGGGGTCGAACGGCTTTTTAAGGATCAGCAGCCGGTCGGTGCGGCCGAGCTTGGCGGTGATCTGCTCCCAGGAATAGTCCGAATACGCCGTGCTGAGCACGACCTGAATCTCCGGATCGATCGCCCAGATCCGGGCGATCGTCTCCACGCCGTCCCAGCCAGGGGGCATGCGCATGTCGACGAACATCATCGCAAACGGCGTCGCGGCGGCGAGAGCGGCGCGCACGAGCTCGAGCGCTTCCTGGCCCTGGGCCGCGAAGCTGAGTTCGAACGACTCTATTGCCAGCGCGCTGGTGGTGGTCGAGCCGAACAGCTCGTCCGCCGCGGCGTCGATGAGTGATCCGCCCGTCTCGGGCACGAGGATTTTCTTGAAATCCGTGTGCACCGACCGGTTATCGTCCACGATCAATATTCGGCCATTCTCCGTAAACGCGAACGCCATGGTATCTCCGTCCCGACCAGGGCCGCTGTAAGTCCAACATCGGCAAGACGGTGCCGCGCGGTAATGCGATCGATCGGGAAATTTCAAAACAATTCAATAAAAGGCCCCCTCATTCGTCCGATGCTTGAAGTAGAGCGCCTTCGTCGGGAGCGCGCTCGTTGCGGAGGAATGATGAACACTGTCTCCTTTTTCGCCGTCCTGACCGGCGTCGTTGCGCTGCTGTCGCAGCCGCTGCAGGCCGCCTATACCGTGGGATTCTCGCAGTCCGACACCACCGAGAGCGACTGGCGCAAGGCCAACACCGAGTCGTTCAAGGAAGCGGCCGCTGAGTCGAAGATCAATCTGCTGTTCAAAGACGCCGGCGGCAAGACCGACGTGCAGCGCAAGCAGGTGCAGGAGCTGATCGACGCCAAAGTCGACGCCATCGTCCTGGCCGCCAACGACGTCAAAGGGTGGGACGAGGTGCTGCTGCGGGCCAAGGAAGCGCGCATCCCCGTCGTGCTGGCCGACCGCACAATCGAACTGGAATCGGCGAACCAGAACAAGGGCCTGTACGTCGCGTGGGTGGGCTCGGACTTCCGCTACGAAGGCCGCGCCGCCGCGGCATGGCTGGCGCAGGAGACGGGGGGCAACTGCAACATCGTCGAGATTCAGGGCCCGGTCGCCTCGGCGCCGTCGATCGAGCGCGGCAAAGGCTTCCGGGAAGTCATCGCCCTGTTTCCGGGGATGCAGATCATCTCCTCCAAGGCCGGCAACTGGCGTGCTGACGAAGGCAAGCTCGTGATGGGCGAGTTCCTCAAGTCCGAGGGAACCAACATCAACGCCGTCTTCGCCCATAACGACAACATGGCCTTCGGCGTGGTCGACGCGATCGACGAGAACAAGGAACTCGGCCTCAAGCCCGGCAAGGACATCCTCGTCGTCGCCGTCGACGGGGTGCGGCGCGGCTTCGAACTGCTCGTCGAAAAGAAGCTCAACTGCCTTGTCGAATGCAACCCGCTTCAGGGCCGCATTGTGATGAAGGTCGTGACGCAGGTCCTCAGTGGCCGCAAGGTGCCGCCTGTACTTCACATGGACGAAAAAGTGTTCACGGTCCACAACGCCGCCGCGGCGCTGCCGACCCGCAAGTACTAGGCGTAGTGGCTTCTCACATTAAGAGCCTTCCATGACCCCCAAGACCCCTGGCCGGCGCGTCTTCCTCGTGGCGGCGCTGTTCGTCGCCGCATTCGTGCTTTACGGCATCTTCTTTTACGTTTCGCAGCAGCGCATCCTGAAAAGCATCATCGCCACGAAGGCCGAAAGCAATCAGAGCTATTTCAAGGAGAAGGAGGCCGAAGAAATCTCGCGCCTGAACGCCCGCGCCGAATCGATCTGCGGCACGATCGCCCAACTCAGCGCCGGCCAGCTGGAGAACTCGCAGTCGTTCAACCTGCTCAAGGAAGGCATCGCCGCCACGCTCGAACCGTTCATGGATTACTCCGAGATCGCCGGCATCGAAGTCACCGACAAAGACAACCGCGCGTACGCGGCAATGTGGCGTGAAGGCAGTGCCGTCCGTTTTCGCACCAACTACGCGCTGCCGGGCTCGTTTCGCGCCAAGTACGTCGGCGCCGTGCGCAAGACCGCGACCGCCGAGGGAAAAAAGCAGGGGACCGTCACCGTCTACGTCGACGACCACACCATCTCGATGGCGGTGGCGCGGATCAAGGACGAGATGCAGCACTCCGCCGACGCCGAAATGCTGACGCTGCGCGGCCACTTCAACGGTAAGCTTATCCCGCAGGCGGCGGTGCTGCTGTTCGGGATCGTTTTCATCGTCGTGTCCAGCAGGATGGTCGGTAAGTCGTACGTCCTGATCGAGAAGCAGCGGCGCGAACTCGAAGTCTTCAACCGCCAGCTCGAACGACGCGTGGAAGAGCGCACGCGCGAGTTGGCCGAGCAGTTCGGCAAAGTCTCGGCCTTGAACGTCGGCATGCAGGTGGAGATCAAGGAGCGTGAAAAGGCCGAGCGGAAATACCGCGCGATTTTCGAGAACGCGACCGAGGGCATTTTCCAGTCCTCGCCCACGGGCGAGATCATCTCCGCCAACCTCGCCCTGGCGCGCATCCTCGGGTACGCGTCGCCCGAAGAGCTGCGGGCCGTCTCGGCTAATCTGTTCTCGCAGATCTGCACCGACGCCGGCCAGCGCCAGGAAGCACTGGCCGGCATCCAGAAGAACGGCTTCATCTCGCAGTTCGAGTCCGCAGGCACGCGGAAGGACGGAGCGTCGATCTGGATTTCCATCAGCGCGCGCCTCGTGACCGACGCCGCCGGCTCGACGCTGTTCTACGAAGGCACGTTGCGCGACGTCACGCGCCGTCGCCTCGCCGAGGCCGAGCGGCAGGAACTGCAGACCCGCCTCGTGGGCATCTCGCGCCAGGCGGGGATGGCCGAGGTGGCGACCGGCGTGCTGCACAACGTCGGCAATGTGCTAAACAGTGTGAACGTCTCGACGGCCGTGGTGTCCGAGAGGATCCAGCAGTCGCGCCTGCCGCGGCTGACGCAGGTGGCGGACCTGATCGTCTCCCACAAGGCCGACCTGGGCGATTTCCTCACCAATGACGAGCGCGGGCGGAAGGTGCCGCAGTTCCTCGTCGACCTTTCCCGTCACCTCAGCGGCGAGACGCAGGCGATCCTCGACGAGATGCGGACGATGAGCGGGCACGTCGACCACATCAAGCAGATCGTCAGCACGCAGCAGAACTACGCCGGCGTGTCGTGCGTGCTCGAAACGCTCGATTTGCGTGACCAGATCGACGACGCCCTCAAGATCCACGCCGCCGTCCTCGAAGCCAGCGACGTGCAGGTGGTGCGCGAGTACGGCGAGGTCCCCGACGTCGAAGGGGACCGCCACAAAGTCCTGCAGATCATGGTGAACCTCGTCAGCAACGCCAAGCACGCGATGGCCGGCCGCTCGACGAAGGTACTGACGGTTAAAACGTTCGTCGCCGACGACGGCGCGGTGAAGGCCGTCGTGCAGGACACCGGCTGCGGCATCGCGCCGGAGAACCTTGCCCGCATCTTCTCCTACGGCTTCACCACCAAGGCCGACGGCCACGGCTTCGGACTGCACAGCAGCATCCTCGCCAGCAAGGACATTAAGGCCGAGCTGAAGGTGCACAGCGACGGCGTCGGCCACGGCGCGAGCTTCTCGCTGGAGTTCCCCGCCGCCAAGACCGCCGCCGAAGACGGCGGCGTCGCACGGCATGCAGTGCTGGTATAAACGCGCCGGGCACCGCTACGGTCGCACGGCACGGGGCGAGCCTTCGACCGATGTCGAGCCGGCCGTCGGCTTCACTTCGCCAGCGCCGCGAGCTTCGCCAGCGGCAGTTCCTTGGCGATCTTCTGCAGCTGGTCGGCCGGCAGATTGGTCGTGGCGATGCGCAGCAGAAACCGCTCGGCGACCACGAGCTCGAGCGTCCCTGCCTTGGAGCTTTTCGAGTAGGTTTCCATGCCCGTCGTGCCGTTGACTTTGACGGTCTTGGTGTAGCCGTCGTCGCTTTCCTGGTCGATCTCGGCCTGTGCCCAAACGCCGGCAGTCACCTTCGCGGTGCTTCCGGCGCCGGAGCCGAAGTCGGTGTAGACGACGTGCACTTTCGGCAGGTTCTCTTCCTCGTTTTCGCTTTGCTTGGCGTAGTGCGCCTCGGCTTGCGACATCGCAAAACCTTCGGACGCGATCTTCTGCCCGTCGAGGCTCGACCGCTTGATGCCCGCGAGGGTTTCGGGCATCTGCTCTTTGAGTTTGCGGAAATCGATGGGGGCGGTCTTTTCATCCGCCTTGGGCTTTTCCTCGGTCTTTTCCTCGACCTTCTCCTGGGCCCACGCCACAGGCGCGAGCGAAGCGGCGAGCAGCAATACGACACCAACGCGTGCGACGAACATACAGGCATCCTTTCGGCCGGAATAAACGGCTTAAACCGCCCCGGAATTTATTTACGTCCCGGCGGCGCGTCAAATGCGGCGCACGGCGGCGGCAGATGTCCTTCGTCGCCACGTCCGCTAGGATGCTGGCGTCCATTTCCATGGGCCTTTATGACGATTCCCCAACACGCCTTTTCGACGTTATCGCTCGCGATCGCGTGCGTACTGCTCGCGGCGTGCGGGTGCGATCAGGGCCCGAGCGATAAGGGCGCAACCTCGCAGCCGGCCGCCACGCGCACGGTGAATGTCGCTGCGGCGGCGGACTTGCGGTATGCGCTCGATGAAGTCATTGCCGAGTTCGCCAGGGCGCAACCGGCGATCCGCGTGACGCCCGTTTACGGCTCGTCGGGCAACTTCTATTCGCAGCTTTCGAGCAAAGCGCCGTTCGACGTCTACTTGTCGGCCGACATCGATTATCCGCGCAAGCTTATCGAGGCCGGCCTTGCGTCACGGGAGACGCTGTTCGAATACGCCGTCGGGCAGATCGCGGTGTGGACGCCGAACGATTCGCCGGTGGATATTGCGGCGCGGGGGATCGAATCACTCACGCACCCGTCGGTGAAAAAGATCGCCATCGCCAATCCGCAGCACGCCCCCTACGGCCGCGCCGCCGAAGCGGCGATGAAAAAGCTCGGCGTGTATGACCGCGTGAAGGACCAACTCGTGCTCGGCGAGAACGTCGCGCAGGCTGCGCAGTTCGTCGAAAGCGGCGCGGCGGAGGCCGGCGTCGTCGCGCTGTCCCTGGCCGTGACGCCGGCAATGAAGGACAAAGGCCGCCACTGGGTCGTACCCGCCGACGCATACCCGCCGCTGCGGCAGGGCGGGGTGATCCTCTCCTGGGCCAAAGACGCCGACGCCGCCGGGCAGTTCAGGGCGTTCGTCACCGGCACAGGCGGCGCGGCGATCCTCCGTCGCCACGGGTTTGCGCCGCCCGCGCAATGAACGGGCAGAACGGGCAGACCGCAATGGACTGGACCGCCGTCTTACTCACGCTTCGCCTCGCCGCCTGCACGACGGCGGTGTTGCTGGTCGTCGGCCTGCCGCTGGGGTATTGGCTGGCGACGACGCGCTTCCGCGGCAAGTTCCTCGTCGAAGCGGCCGTGGCGCTGCCGATCATCCTGCCGCCGTCGGTAGTGGGGTTTTACGTCCTGTGGGCGACCGGCCCGCGCAGCCCCGTCGGGCGGTTTTACGAATCGGCCACCGGTGGGATGCTGCCCTTCTCGTTCGGGGGCATTCTGCTGGCGTCGGTGCTGTTCAACCTGCCGTTCGCCGTGCGGCCGTTCGCGGCATCGTTCGCGGCGGTGGACCGGCGGCTGATCGAAGCGTCGTGGTGCCTCGGCGTCTCGCGGCTGCGCACGTTCGTGCGCGTCGTCTTCCCCCTCTCATGGGCCGGGGTGCTGAGCGGCCTTGTGCTCACGTTCGCCCACACGATCGGCGAGTTCGGCGTCGTGCTGATGGTCGGCGGCAGCATCCCCGGCGTGACGCGCACGATCTCGATCGCCATCTACGACGACGTCCAATCCCTCAACTACGCCGCGGCGCACCGCACGGCCCTCGTGCTGATCGGGCTGGCCTTCACGACGCTGTGCGCCACCTATGCCCTGCAGCGACGGGTGCTGCCTCTATGAGCGCCTTGTCGGCCGATTTCGAGAAGCGCTACCCCCGCGGCGCGATTGTCCGCGCCGCGATCGAGCGGGCGACCGATTCGTTCTCGGTCACTGTCCTGTTCGGCCCTTCCGGCTGCGGAAAGACGACGATCCTGCGCTGCCTCGCCGGCCTGGAAAAGCCCGACCGCGGCTTCGTCCGCTACGGCGGCGAGACCTGGTCCGACGCCGCCACGGGCGTCTTCGTCCCACCGCAGCAGCGGGGCGTGGGATTTTTGTTCCAGGACTACGCCCTGTTCCCGCACATGACCGTGGCCGCCAACGTCGGCTACGCGCTGCACGGTGAGCCCCGCGCCGCCCGCCGGCGACGTGTCGAGGAGATGCTCGACGTGCTGCAACTGAGCGGACTCGGCGCGCGATACCCCCGAGAGCTATCCGGCGGCCAACAGCAGCGCGTGGCCCTCGCCCGCGCCGTCGTGCGCCGGCCGCGCCTGCTGCTGCTCGACGAGCCGCTGTCGGCCCTCGACGCACCGGCCCGCGGGCAACTGCGCCGCGAATTGCGACGGATGCTCAGCGCCCTCGCCGTCCCGTGCTTTGTCGTCACCCACGACCGCCTCGAAGCAATGTCCCTCGGCGATTTCGCCGTCGTGATCGACGACGGCGCCGTGCGCCAAAGCGGCCCGCTGGGTGAGGTCTTCTCCCGCCCGGCCGACGCCGGGGTGGCCCGGATGGTCGGCGTCGAGACCGTCACCCCCGCCCGCGTCATCGAAACCCACGACGGCCTGGCCACCCTCGCTGTCGGCACGGCGCGGGTCATCGCCGTCTCGGCGCTCCTGCCCGGCGCCGAAGCGATCCTCTGCGTCCGCGGCGAAGACGTCACGCTCCAACTCGCCCCCCTCCCCGGCGTCAGCGCCCGCAACCAACTCCCCGGCCGAGTCACGTCCATCCACCCCGAAGGCCCCCTCCTCCGCATCGACCTCGACTGCGGCTTCCCCCTCGTCGCCCTTATCACCAAAAGCGCCGGCGAAACACTCTCCCTCTATGCCGGGATGAACGTGACGGCCCAGGTCAAAGCCCCGTCCATGCACGTCATCGCGCGGTAGACCAACGGCACCGCACTCTCGCGGATGACGAGCGAGGTCGTGTAGCTGTATGCTCGCACGCCACTCATACCTGGGGCTACCATGCCGACTGCCTATGCACACACGCTCAAAGGACAATCTAAAGAAAATTGGGAACCGTTGCCCAAGCATCTTGAGGACGTCGCGAAACTCGCCGGCGAATATGCCTCGGCGTTCAACGCCAAAGAGTGGGGCGAACTACTTGGCAACTGGCACGATCTGGGAAAATATTCCGATGCGTTCCAACGTCTGTTGAACGCATCCGATCCCAATGCGGGCGAAGGGGACCGTTTGCCAGGGCGGGTGGACCATTCGACGTTCGGTGCCCGCCACGCAGCCGCGGCGTTTGAGTCTTCCGCCATTCATTCAGGGCAGATCATCGCGTTTTGCATAGCAGGTCATCATGGAGGATTGCCCGACGCGACGAGCGCCGATGTTAGTGGGCAGGCATCCACGCTGTCCCACCGGTTGGACCCGGCGCAGTACAAACGCGTCGAGCCCGTTGCCGTACCGATGCCCGCCCCGCCAGCGTTGCGTCTGCCCGTTCGGTTCACGCGGGATAAAGGTGGCTTCGACGTTGCATTCTTTACTCGCATGTTGTTCTCATGCCTCGTCGACGCTGACCGCACGGCGACCGAAGCCTTCTGTGACCCGCCTCGCGCCGCCGACCGCGAGCGTGAGAAGCCCACGGTCGCGGCGCTGGGAACATGCTTCGATGCGTTCCTTGAGTCGAAACGGCTTGCCGCACCGGCGACGCAAGTGAATCGGCAGCGTGCCACCGTGCTGGCGGACTGCATCGCGGCGGCCGCCAAGTCGCCCGGGTTTTTCTCGCTAAATGTACCGACAGGCGGTGGCAAAACGCTGTCATCAATGGCGTTCGCCCTCCGACACGCCGCCGCCCACGGCCTGCGACGCGTCGTCGTCGCGATCCCTTTTACCAGCATTATCGAGCAGACGGCCAGCGTGTACCGCGAGGCATTCGGCAACTTGGCCACGCTCGGCGTGCTCGAGCACCATAGCGGCGTTTCGCCGGAGCGTCGCACGCGCGAGAACCAGATGGCGGCTGAGAATTGGGACGCCCCGATCGTCGTAACGACCAACGTTCAACTGTACGAAAGCCTGTTCGCTGCCCATACCACGCCGTGTCGCAAGCTGCACCGGTTGGCACGAAGCGTGATCGTTCTAGACGAGGCGCAAACCCTCCCCGTGGAACTCCTGCAGCCGACGCTGATGGCATTGAAGGAACTCGTCGAGAATTATGGCTGCGCAGTGGTGCTTTGCACCGCCACGCAGCCGGCACTGAGCCGGCGGGCGGGTGAGTTTGACATCGGCATCGATCCAGAATCAGTGCGCCCGATCATCGGCGACGAGGCCGCACTGCACGTGGCACTCAAGCGGGTCTACGTGAAGCACCTCGGCCGGCTGACCGACGACGAATTGGCCGACCGCCTCGCCGGCGAGTCTGCCGCGCTGTGTGTCGTCAACTCGCGTCCGCACGCGGCGAAAGTGTACGACGCGCTCGCGGCCCGGGCTGGCGAGGCCGGCTGCTACCTGCTCAGCACGTTCCTCTGTCCCCGTCATCGCCGCGAGCGATTGTCCATGATTCGCCACCGATTGAAGGAAGGCCGCCCCTGCCGCGTGGTCAGCACGCAATTAATCGAGGCCGGTGTCGATGTGGATTTTCCGGCCGTCTACCGCGCCCCTGCCGGTTTCGACTCGATCGCCCAGGCCGCGGGCCGTTGCAACCGCGAGGGCCTTCGCGACGTCGGATACATCTACCTGTTTGATACTGAAAGCCCGCCCCCGCGCGGGTTGCTGCGGTCGGCGGCGCAGACCGCCGCTGAGTTGATGGCCCAACATCCCGACCCGCTCCGGCCCGACGCCGTCGAGGCGTACTTCCGCCTTTTTTACTGGTCGCAACAGCACCAGTGGGACAAGCACGGCGTCGTGCCGGAGTTAATGGACGACCTGTCTCGTGCTGATTTGCTGAACTTCCAATTCCGCGCCGCGGCCCGGAAGTACGAAATCATCCGCGATGACCAGAACCCGATCGTCGTGCCGTACGAGCGCGAGGGAAGGCGCTTGCGGGATCGTCTCATGAAGACACCTGACATCGACTACCAACTGCTCCGCGACACGCAGCACTACTCCGTCGGCGTGCCGGACCACCTTTTGAAGAAGCTCATCGAGAACACCACCGTCATGCCGCACGAAAGCGGTTTGTGCTGGCTGCTCGTTAACGACGACGCCTATTCGTCTAAAAAGGGGTTGTCACCGGAAGTGGTCGGAATCGACACCAACATCCTGATACAGTAGAAACCCGCATCGCGAGGTGGTTCATGTCCTTTGGGGTTCGCTTAAAAGTTTGGTCAGAGTTCGCCTGTTTTTCTCGGCCCGAGATGAAGGTCGAGAGAGTGAGCTACGACGTGATCACACCGTCGGCGGCGCGCGGCGTGATCGAGGCGATTTACTGGAAACCGCAAATGCGGTGGGTAATCGACCGCCTGCACGTGCTGCGGCCGATCCGGTTCACGTCGATCCGCCGGAATGAGGTGGGAACGAAGATCCCCGCGACGACTGCGGCCCGCGCGATGAAATCCGGCAAAGGCGACCTCGGACTTTACATTGAGGCCGAACGCCAGCAACGGGCCGGACTGATCTTGCGAGATGTGGCCTATGTGATCGAAGCCCATTTTGACCTACTAGGCGGCGACGACAACGAAGCCAAGCACCTCGATCAGTTCAATCGCCGCGCCCGGGATGGGCAGTGCTTTAGGCGCCCCTATCTCGGGCTTCGAGAGCACGCCGCGGATTTCGAACTGATGGAGCCCGGACAACTGTTGCCATCGCCGGACGAAAGCCTGCTCGGTGAGCGTGCCCTCGGCTGGATGCTGCACGACATTGAGTACGCGAAAGGGGAGAACTACCGCATGCGTCGCCCGATCGGCCCGCGTTTCTTTCACGCGACGATGCGCGATGGCGTAATCCACGTGCCGCCGATCGGCTCGGCGGAGGTGCGGGCGTGATCCTCCAACGTTTGGCCGAGTATTACGACCGACTTGCCCTTGATGTGGCCGACCCGATGACGCCATTCGGCTTTAGCAGGGAGAAGATTAGCTTCGAATTGCTGATCGACCTGGACGGCACGAACGCAGAACTCGCTGACATTCGCGTTCAAGAGGGCAGGAATTCCTTCCCGAGGGTGATGACCGTCCCCGACCGCGGGGGCCGCTCGGGTAGCTCGCTCAAGCCCAATTTTCTTTGGGACAATACCGGCTATGTGTTCGGCCGCGACGGCAAGGGTAAGGTTGCTCGCTCGACGCAGACATTCGAGGCGTTTCGTGACTTCCATGTGAGGATGGCCGAGGTAATCGACGATGAAGGCATAGTCGCTGTCTCTAGATTTCTGCAAGCGTGGTCGCCGGATCGGGCCGAGCAATTTGCGCTGTGGCCGGAGGCAATCGACAAGAACGTGGTTTTCCGACTACGCGGTCGGCCGCAGTTCGTACACCAGTCGCCCCATGTCATAAAACACTGGCAGGCTCCCGTTGCCAAGGACGAGCAGACCCGAGAGGGTCAGAGCTTGATCAGCGGCGACATTGGACCGATCGCCCGCCTGCACCCCATGATCAGCGGCGTCGCTAAGGCCCAGACGATGGGCGCGGCGATTGCCAGCTTCAATGATTCGGCTTACGAGAGCTATGGCCTTGACCAAACCTACAACGCGCCTGTCACCGTTGCCGATGCGTTCAAGTACACCACGGCATTAAATCGCCTGCTCGAAAACCGCACCCGCCGGATGATGCTAGGCGATGCGACAGTCGTCTTCTGGACCGAGCGGCCGCTTCCGATCGAGGGCTTCGTCAGCGATTTGTACGGCGACGCCCCGCCCCCCAAGGCAGACGCGCCAGCAGAGGACAAACGGCGAGCCGATGAAGTCCGGCGATTTCTCACCGAAGTACGTGAAGGGTACGCCCACGGCGAAATCCTCCGTGACGCCGACGACGCCACACGGTTCTACTTCCTCGGCCTCTCGCCCAACGCCTCGCGGTTGAGCGTGCGGTTCTGGTCCGATTCGTCCGTCGGAGAGATGAAGCATAGGTTGGCCGCGCACTTAGCGGACATCGAGTTGATCGGGGCGCGTGACGATGATTTGCCGCCGATGATCCGTCGCATCGTGCAATGCACCGGCCGGGCCGACTTCAAAAATGGCACGTTTAAGGGCTACGACGCCGACAGCATTTCGCCCCTGCTCGCCGGTGCGGTCACCCGAGCGGTTCTGACCGGCGGGCCATACCCGCAGACGCTGCTCGGCGCACTGCTCAACCGCCTGCGGGCCGACGGGTACATGGCGCACGTGCGCTTTGCCGCGATCAAAGCCTGCCTCAACCGCAACAGCCGACAGGCCCGTTTTCCATTGGAGGTACCCGTGGCTCTAGACCAGAATCGAATCGACACCGCCTATGTGACCGGCCGCCTCTTCGCCGTGCTGGAGAACATCCAACTCGACAGCGTCGAATCCGACCTGAATACCACGATAAAGGATCGTTACTTCTCCTCCGCCAGCGCGACGCCGGGGTTCGTGTTCCCGCGGCTGATCCGATTGAGCCAGCACCATATGGCCAAGTTGCCGACTACCCTGGAGGAAGCCAAGCG
>DASVSS010000295.1:0-12975 GCA_036387945.1 Tepidisphaeraceae bacterium
GTGGATCTCGCGGCAATCGATGCCGTCGTGCGTGAGGTTCTTCGCCAGCTTTTCGGCCCCGTGCTTGGTGCGCGTGAAGACGATCGCCAAATCCGGCTGTTCCTGCTTGAGCAGGGCGCGCAGCAAACGGTATTTATCCCACGGCTGCACGCTGAGGTAATACTGCTCGACGTTCTCCACTGTCGGCCGCTCGTCGGCGCCGGGGGCGATGAGGAACTCCACCGGCTCGCGCATGTAGCGCCGCGCAAGGCGCTCGATTTCTTCGCTGATGGTGGCGCTGACGAACATCGTCTGATGGCCGGTGGATTCGGCGGATTCGGGTTCCGGGTTCCGGGTTTCGGGTTCCGGGGGGGCGTCGGTATGGCCGACGTCGATCGCGCGCTCGCCGCCTTCGGTGCCGGTGTAGTCTTTGAACAGATCCGCTTCGAGGGCTTTGACTTCATCCCGCGCCGCCGCCATCTCGGGATTGTCGGCGGGTACGACGTGTTCGTGGCGGCCAGGGCTCTGACCCCGTGAACTCTGACCCGAACCCTCCCCCCCGCGCCCGCGCATGCCTTTTAGGCGCGACAGGATGTTGCGGATGTCGTCGCGGAAGCCGATGTCGAGCATGCGGTCGACTTCGTCGAGCACGATGAAGCGGATGTCGGCTAGGCTCAGCAGCCGGCGGTCGAGCAGATCGATCACGCGCCCGGGCGTGCCGACGACGATCTCGGGGTGCGTCTTGAGCGCCTTGATGTCGCCGGCGATGCGCTGCCCGCCGTACACCGCCACCACGCGGATGGGCGTGTGCCCGCAGAAGCGCAGCATCTCTTCACTCACCTGCACGGCCAGTTCGCGGGTCGGCGTCATGATCAACGCCTGCGTCCCCGCCCCGCGCTCGGCGCGGCAGACGATGGGGATGCCGAACGCCGCGGTCTTACCCGTGCCGGTGCGGGCCTGCCCGAGAATGTCCACGCCCGCGAGGGCGCGGGGGATGAGCAGCTTCTGGATCACCGACGGCGTGATGTAACTCATGTCGGCCAGCGCCTTGAGCACACTGGTGCGCACGCCGAGTGCGGCGAATTCTTCGGGGAGGGGTGGGTGGTCGGTTTTGTCGGACATCGTATTGTGAGTGATCTTGGTGATTAAGGTGTCAAAAAGCGCGTGTCCTCCCCCGTACCCGGGGGAGGGTAGGGAGGGGGTTGTTGCCGACGCCGGCAGACCCGGTCAATGTCGCCAGCCACTGATCCAACGCATTGCAGCACGTCTTCGTTGGAATAGCGCACGACCTGCCACCCCGTCGCCTCGAGCATCTTCTGGCGTTGCTCGTCTTGGGCGCGGGTCTGTTCATGCGACATGCCATCGATCTCGATGACGACCTTCGTCGCAACGCACGCGAAGTCGGCAATGAAAACGCCGATCGGGTGCTGCCTGCGGAAGCGAAATGCGTCGAGTCTTCGCCGCCGAAGCTCTTGCCAAAGGAAGACTTCGGCCTTCGTCATCGACTGGCGAAGCGTGCGTGCGTTGGCACGTTGAAGTTCATTCAATCGGCGTGTCATTGATGTCCGGCGTTCGCGTCCGCCCCCTCCCTGCCTCCCCCGCGTACGGGGGAGGAGAAGCGGCATTCCGCTCGCAAGTGCACCAAGCTACCAGAAGCGCCTTAAATCTCCATTAAGCCGCCAGCGACCGCCCGATCGCCCCGCCGAGTTGCTGCAGGGCCAGCGCGATGTTGACGTTGCCGTCGAGGTAGCGCTCGCAGGCGGCGATGGCGTCGATGGCGCAGCAGACGTTTTCCAGGCGGTCGGGGTCGTCGGTTTCGCGGAGCACGCCGCGTAAATGCCGGGCGGCGAGGCGCAGGTAGACGCCGATGCCGTTTCGGGTGGCGAAATCCTTGCTCGACAGCGGGTCGCGCTCGATCTGCCGCGCGGCATACGCGTCGGCGGCGCTTTTGAGCCAGTCGCCCAGGTCCGCCGTCGGGCGGCCCATGAGCAGGCCGTCGAGATGGGCGACGAGATCGCGGGCGCGCTCGACCACGCCGTCCTCGGCCCACAGCAGCGCGGTGCCGAGCGAGCCGTCCGCCAGCCGCGTCGCCAGCTCGGCGGTCTTCGGGTCGACCCCTTTAAGCTTGAGCTGATTGAACACCGTCTTATCGCTCAGCGCCGCGAACACCAGCGTCTGCGTCCGTGAGCGGATCGTCGGCAGCAAGTCCTCCGGCCGCGGCGTCAGCAGGACGATGAGCGTTCGGCCGGCGGGTTCTTCGAGGGTTTTGAGCAGCGCGTTCTGTGCCTGGTGCTGCATCAGATCGGCTTCTTCGACGACGAACACTTTCCCGACGCCGGTTATGCTTTTGTGTGCCGCGGGGGCCAGAAGATGATCGCGAATGACGTCGACCGAGAGCGTGGTGGCCTTGCTCGTTTTCTTGATCTCGCGGACGAGCTCTTTGGTGATGAGGTGAAAATCCGGGTGCGTGCCGGCGTCAATCAGCCGCGCGGCATACGCGGCGTTGTCGCCGGCGAGGAACAGCTTCGCCAGGGCGATGGCCGTCGTCGCCTTACCCACCCCGGGCGGCCCGGCGAAAATCACGCCGTGCGGCAGGCGGTCGGCGGCGAGGGAGCCGGCGATCTGGTCGATCACCCGCCGCTGGTCGAGGATGTGGGCGAAGACGTCGGGCACGTGAGGAAGATCGAGCAGAACACAAGAAGAGGCACACTTCAACAACCGTTGCGAACGGCGCATCCCGTTTAGCCGCGCTGGCCACGTCGCGTCTTACGACGGGGATCCACTCGCTACCGCTCGTCCACGCGGCGTTGCCGCCGCGGCTAAACGGGGGTTTGCGGGTCGATCCCGAGAGCCTCAAGCACGTCGATGTGGATGCGTTGTGGATCGCGGTCGCCGTCGATGACTCGGTAGCGATCGGGGGACGCCTGCGCCTGCGACAGGTAGTTCCGCCGCACCTGCTCGTGGTACTCGATCGGGCGCTGTTCGATGCGGTCTTTGACTTCAGTCGTCTGTTCGCCGAAGAGGGTTTTGGTCGTCTGCACATACTTCGCGCGCACGCGGTCGCGGCTTTTTTCCACCGGCAGGTCGAAGATGAGCGTCAGGTCGGGCCATCGGTGGCCGATGGCGATGTCGGCCACGGCGCGGATTTCGTCAGCCGTCAGCCCGTCGCCGCCGAGCTGGTAGGCGAGCGTGCTGCTGACGAAGCGGTCGGAGATCACCCACTGCCCCGCCTCCAATGCCGGGGCGATCGTTTCCCGCATCATCTGCGCCCGGGCGGCCATGTAGAGCAGCATCTCGCAGCGCATGCCCATTTCGACATGATCGGGATTAAGCAGGATGCCGCGCACGAGTTCACCGACGCGCGTCGTGCCGGGGTCGCGGACGAGCAGCACGTCGCGGCCGTCGCGCTCGAGCCGCTCGCGCAGCAGCTTCGCCTGCGTGCTTTTGCCGCAGCCTTCATTGCCGTCAAAGACGATGAAGCGAGGCGGGCCGATTGAAGGGCTGCCGGCCAAGGGAACGCTCGGCCGAAGCGAAACCGACCACCCGTGCAGGTAACGCTCGACGCGCTCGATCATCGCAGGCGCGTGCGTAGTGATGACGTCCCAAACGACTTTCAAGTTCACACTGTCATATTCGTGAGCAAGAATATGGCGCATCGACACGATCTTCGGCCACGGGACGTCGATCGCATTGCGAGTATCGACATCGACGAACCGCGCTGCCTCGCCGACGATTTCGAGACGGCGGATAATCGCGTCCTGGTGCAACCGGCTTTGGTTAAAGGCTTCGCGTGTCAATCCGCTGGCGTGACGGAGCGCGACCCGCGCATTCTCGACCATATCGGCGAGCAAAATCTCGGGCGACTCATCAACGGGCATAGATCACTCGCGCGGAATCGACGATTTTTTTGATCCGCAGCGGGTTCACGCCGCGGAGGATGCCGGCCTTCTCGACCATGTCGGCCGGCCGGCCGAAGGCAGCGGCCAATTCGTCTTCCATGTCCAGCACGTCGCCCCAGTATCGCTTTTCGGGGTTGGCAAACGTCACCATCACGTCTACGTCGCTATCAGGCCCGAAATCGTCGCGCAGAACAGACCCGAACAACGCCAGTTCAGTGACACCCCACTTCTGACAAAACGCCTCAATCGCCTCCATCGGCAGCGAGATTGCGGTTTTCGGCAGTTCGACTGTCTGCGTCGCCATGCCGGCGAGTATACCAAGCCTTGCCCTGATTGGCCGCGCCGCGGGCCGGCTTGTACACTCCCGCGTCCCATGGACACCCAGCAGCTTCAAAGCGATTTCGTCAAGGAATTCGGCGACGGCGGTAAGATTCACGTCGTCCGCTCGCCCGGGCGGGTCAACCTCATCGGCGAGCACACCGATTACAACGACGGCTTCGTCTTCCCCATGGCGATCGAGCCGCAGGTGCTCTTCGTCTGCCGCGCCCGCACCGACGACGTCGTGCGGGCGCGGTCGTCGCTCTTCCCCGGGTCGACACTCGAGCTGCGCCTGGGCGAGAAGATCGCCCCCGGCGAGCCCAAGTGGGGCAACTACTTGCGCGGGCCGATCGCGCTGCTGCTGGACCGCGGCATCCCGCTGGTCGGGATGGACTGCCTTGTGGTCAACACCCTGCCGATGGGCGGCGGACTGAGCAGCTCGGCGGCGCTGGAAGTGGGCACGACACAGGCGATGCTGGCCCTGGCGGGCGAGACGCTCGACGTGGAGTCGATCGCGCAGCTTTGCCAGAAGGCCGAGCACACTTTCGCCAACGTTCCCTGCGGCATCATGGACCAGACGATCGTCGCCGGCGGCCGCGCAGGGCACGCGATGCTGCTGGATTGCCGTGATTTCTCGAAGCAGTTCGTGCCGATCGACCCCGCGGACGTGAGCGTGGTGGTCGTCAACTCGATGGTCAAGCACGAGCTCTCCGGCGGCGAGTACGCCGAACGCCGCGCCCAGTGCGAAGAAGGCGTGGCGATCCTTCAGAAGAAGAAGCCCGCGGTCAAAGCCCTGCGCGACGCGACGCCGGCGATGATCGAATCCGCCCGTGGCGCGATGAGCGACGAAGTCTACCGCCGCTGCCGCCACGTCGTGACTGAAAACGCCCGCGCGACGCAGTTCGCCCGGCACCTGGAAGCCAAACAGTACGACCAGGCCGGCGTGCTGATGGTGCAGAGTCACGACTCGCTGCGCGACGACTACGAAGTCAGCACGCCGGAACTGGACTACCTTGTCGAAACCGCCGCCGCCAGCCTCGGCTGCTACGGCAGCCGCATGACCGGCGGCGGGTTCGGCGGGTGCACCGTCTCCCTCGTTCAGCCCAAGCACGCCCAAGCCTTCGCCGAAGAACTCAAAGCCGCGTACAAAAAGAAGTGCCGCATCGACGCCGTCGCCTTCGTCACCACCGCCACCGACGGGGCGAGCCTTGTTGTTTGATTGGTGTTTTGGTGTTTAGGTATTTGGGTGTTTGGGGTTGGCGTCTTCATCGGCCCTGCGACCCGAAACCGACCAGCAACACGCAACCGCAAAACCCCCAAATATCAAAACACCAAAACACCAAAACACCAAAACACCAAAATATCCAACCCCAAAACACCATGCGCAACACCCTGACCAAACTCATCGCCCGCGAGAATCTCAGTGAGGCCGAGGCGCGCGAGGCGTTTGACGTCGTAATGTCCGGCAACGCCAGTGAGGCCGAGATCGGCGGGCTGCTGACGGGGCTGGCGGTCAAGGGCGTGACGCCGACGGAGTTGCTCGGGGCGGCGCGTGTGATGCGCGACCGGGTGGTGCAAATCCGGACGCCGGCGGAGTCGATCGTGCTCGACACCTGCGGCACGGGCGGGTCGAAGCCGCGGCGCACGGGAAAGCCGCTGTTCAACATCAGCACCACCGCCGCGATGCTCGTCGCGGCGTGCGGGGTGAAGGTCGTCAAGCACGGCAACCGCAGCGCGACGAGCCTCTCCGGATCCGCCGACGTGCTCGAAGCCCTCGGCGTGCGGCTCGATCTCTCGGCCGAGCGCTTGTCGGCGTGCCTGGCGGAGGTGGGCATCTGCTTCGCGTTCGCGCGCAATCATCACCCGGCCATGAAGAACGTCGCCGCGGCCCGCGCCGCGCTGGGCGTGCCGACGATCTTCAACCTGCTCGGCCCGCTGACCAACCCCGCCGGGGCCAAGCGGCAACTGCTGGGCGTCTACCGGCCGGAGTTCGCGCCGCTCGTGGCGCAAACGCTCGCGGAGCTTGGCGCCGAGCGGGCATGGGTGGTTCACGCAGCCGACGGGCTGGATGAGCTGTCAACGGCCGTGCCGTCGCAGGTGGCGGAAGTGCGAAGCGGGCGCGTCTCGATGTGGACGCTGGACCCGGCCCCATTGGGGCTGATCCCTGCGACGGCCGAAGCGCTGCACGTCGAAAGCGTTGCCGCCTCGGCCGCGGCCGTGCGGGCGGTGCTCGCCGGCGAGCGTGGGCCGCTGCGCGACATCGCCGCCCTCAACGCCGCCGCGGGGCTCGTCATCGCCGGGGCCGCCGCCGATTTGAAAAACGGCCTTGAACAAGTCGACGCCGCCATCACCAGCGGCGCGGCGAAGCGAACGCTCGACCGACTCGTCGCCTTCTCCTGACCACGACGGGACACGCGGGCACGCCGCGATCGCCCTCATCGCGGGAAACTGCATTATCCGGTTCCTCCCCCGCCGGGGGAGGTCAGGTGGGGGCGGCCCCCGACCTGCAATAGCGGCTTCCTGCTGCCGGAGAACCAAATCCCTCGCCCGGTACGCCGGGGGAGGGTAGGGAGTGGGCCGAGCGTGAATGTGCTTTATTGCGGTGAGGCACCCGCCCGCCCCTACCTAACCTCACCCGCAGGGGAGGAACCAGAGAGGCAAATCGTTGCGATGAGCATTGGCAGCTGCCCCCTCCCTACCCTCCCCCGCGTACGGGGGAGGACTTATTCCCGCTGGTTATCGGCGGCATCGTCGATTGGTGCCCCATTGCCGCCGCGCCCGCGCCGGCGGATGATGCCGCCGATGGCCGCACCGCTCGAAGCGGATTCCGTTCACCGCGACACGCCGTTCACGCGCTGGCTGGAGCGGTGGCGCGTCGCGTTCTTCGCCGGCCTCGTGGTCATTCTGCTGATCCCGTTCAACGGCCAATGGCGGATGGGCCTCGACAGCTCGCTCTACCGCGGGCTTGCCGAGAGTGTCGCCGCGGGCCAGGGGTACGTCTTCGCCGGCGTGCCGCAGAAGCAGGCGTATTTCGGCCTGCCGTACGCCTTGGCGGCGTTGCAGAAGATCGTCGGCAGCAACAGCGTGGTGCCGGTGCTGGTGCTGATGAGCGCGCTCGCACTGGCGGCGCTATGGGCCACCTATCAACTCATCGCCACGCGATACCCGCGGTGGATCGCGGTCGTCGTCACCTGCGGGGTGGGGATGAACATCAAGTTCGTCCAGCAGGCGCACGAGGTGATGACCGACATGCCGTTCCTGCTCGGCTGTTTGCTGGCGATGCTCGGCTGGGAATGGCTCGCCGACCCGTCGTCGCGCCGTCGCCGTGCCGCATGGGCGCTGCTGCCGGTCGGTTTGGCGCTGGCCGCGAGCATGCGGCCGACGTTCTGGGTGCTGGCGCTGGCGTGGGTCATTACGTGCTCGATCAACATCGTCCGTCGCCGCGAGCGACGCAGCATGATCGCCCTGGCGGCGATCGTGGTGATCGCCCTGCTCACCGCCGCCGTCGACCCGCGCGTGCGCGGCCTGAACGTGCTGCAGGGCGGGTACGAGCGCGAGCTGCTGTCGATCTTCGGCAACGGCGCGCGGCGTGTGATCGGCAACGTCCCTTCTCTGCTGAGCGATCACCTGCCCGAAACGTTCTTCAACGAGCGCATGGTCCCGCTGTCGTACGGCATCAGCGTCGTGCTGCTCGTCGGCGCGGTGCTGGTCACGCGGCGGCAGCCGCTGTGGGGACTGCAGGTGCTCATCCTCACGGGGGTCATGCTCGTGCTTTCGGATGAGCCGCGCTATTACCTTATGGTGCTGCCGACGCTGTGGCTGGGGTTCGTTCTTGTGCTGTTGGCGCTGCTGCGACGCGTGGCGACGCCGCGGGCTGACGTGGCGCTGTTCGTCGCCTTCTCGCTGGCGAATTTCCTCAATCTCGCCGGCGTCGGGCGATTGGCGTACGAGCAGCACCACGGCGACTTCGCCAAAAGCTATCGCAACGGCGAGCTGCGGCCGTGGGTGAAGGTCGCGTCACTCGTGCGCGAGAAGGTGCCCGCGGGCGCGAACGTGATCGGCCCGCACGGCAACCTGCTCGCCTATCTCAGCGGCCGAAACGTGCTTAGCGCGCGGCTGCTGGGGCTGGACGTGGCCCCCGTGGGCAAGTACCCGCAGTTCGTCGCCCGGGCCGAGCCGAAGTACCTCATCGGCCCGCACCCGGAGTACGACCAGAAGGACCTCGTCATCGGCCGCCTCATCCGCCACGGCGTCGTACGGCCTGGCAAGTTCGTCGCCAGCATCACAGAGAACGACGCGCGCGATCAGCCGCGCCTGCTGTGGCTGTCGACGATGAGCGTCGAAGTGCCGGCTGTGCACTGGACGAAGCTACCGACGACACGCCCGATCGTGCAGACCGACGGCCCTGACCGCCGCGGCATCACGCCCGAACAGGTGCGCAACCGTGAGATCAAGGCCGCGCGCGAGCGCAAGCGCATCCGCCTCGAGCGCGAAGAACGCCGCCAGCGCAACGTCCGCAAGCAGATCAGGGCGCAGCGCCAGAAGGCGGCAATGACGCAGCCGGCGACCCAACCCACGACGGACCCTTCCGGTTCCTCACCCTCCGGGGGAGGCTAGGAACCGACCCATCGGCGATTCGCGCAATGACGCGTCCACATTTGCCCCCTCCCTACCCTCCCTCGCGTACGGGGAGGACAAGGCCTCGCGTCGATCCTGGAACCCGGTCCGCCTTTGCACCCGCGGCGGCATCTCATATCCTGCGGCGATGAACCTGCGACCGGGCATTCCACTAGCGGCGGAAGTCGAACAACTCACGCGCGACCCGCTCTACGCCGACCACACCGCCAGCAATAAAGCCTTTCTCCAGCGCCACGGCAAAGCCCTCGAAGGGTACGGCAAGCTCTGGGGGCAGGACCCGTTCAAGATGTGGAGCCGGCGGTGGGAGTACCCGTTCGAGGCCCAGAAAGTGCTCGATTTCGTCGCCACGCAAGGCGACCGCCCGCTGAAGATGCTCGACGGCGGCAGCGGCGTGACGTATGTGCCCTACCTGCTCACCGAGCGCTGCCCGAACCTCAGCGTCATCTGCTGCGACACCAACACCAGCTACGCGCCAATGTTCGCGGCAATCAATAAAGAACTCGGCCAGCAGCGCGTTACGTTCCAGGAAGCGATGCTGCAGAAGCTGCCCTACGCCGACGGCGGACTCGACGTCGTCTGCTGCATCAGCGTGCTCGAACACACCGACAACTACGCGCAGATCGTCAACGAATTCGCCCGCGTGCTTCGCCCCGGCGGGTTGCTCGTGCTGACGTTCGATTTGTCGCTCGACGGCAAGTTCACCCTCGACGAAAAGACCGCCGCCGACTTACTCGGCAATGTGCAGGCGCAGTTCGACGTGCAGGAAAACCTTGACCCGCTCGCCGAGCTGCCGAACATGTCGATGGCCGACAAAATCCTGACCACCGACCGCGTGAAAAAAGAGGCCCCCGAACTGCTGCCGTGGCGATTCCCGCTCCTCAAGGGCCTGCACGATCTCACCCAGGGCCACGGCTGGACGGGCGGGTTCCGCAGCAAGTCGGTCTTCTGTCTCAGCGCGATTCGCAAAGGGTGAGGATGCTTCTGGTTCCCTCTCCCGGTAACCCGGGAGAGGGTTAGGGTGAGGGCCGAATGTGACCGTGCCACCAGCAAGTCCTCTCCCTAACCCTCTCCCGGTGATCCGGGAGAGGGAACCGGACGATTTCATGCTGCCGCCGCAGCACCCGCGGCGCGAGCTGCGGCGGTGGCTGCTGACGGTCACCGCCGTCCTGCTGCTGGCGTATCTGCTGCTGCAGAACCCGTACTGGGTGCCCGGCGGCGACAGCGATTTTTACGTCACCGTCGCCCGCAATCTCGCGGCCCCCCACAACCCCGCCCCCGACGATCCGGCGGCCGGCACCGTGAAGACCAACTTCACCTACAACGGCGTGCCCGTCGCCATCAGCCCGCCGGGCTGGCCGTGGGTGATGGCGATGATGATGAAAGTCTCGCCGTACTTTCTGTCGCTCAAGCTGGTGACGATGACGTGCATGCTGGCGTCGCTCGTGGTGAGCTACGTCATCGCGGTGCGCTTCGTCTCGCCGCGCCTTGCGGCCCTGGCGATCGGGATGACGGGGCTGCTGATGCCGGTCTATTCGCTGACTTATTTCCTGCACAGCGAAGGGCTGTACTGCCTGCTCAGCGCCGCGGCGCTGCTGCTGGCCTTGCGCGTGCGCGAGCGGCCGGGGCGGCGGTGGGAAGCGGCGTTGCTCGTGGCCGTTTGCGTTGCCATCCCGTTCGTGCGGTGGGCGGGGCTTTTCCAGCTGCTGCCGGTGGCGGCGGTGCTGCTGAGCGATCGCTGGCAGCGCACCGGCCGGCGGCGGTGGGCGACGGCGGCGCTGTGCGCCCTGGCGATCGTCGGCGTGTGGTACGGCACGCGCACCGTTCTGGAAAATCGATTCGACGCCTTCGTCGCCTCCGTCGGCGAGCTGCCGCCCGACGTCGACACCGGCCAGACCGCCGAGGGAAAGTCCGTCGAGCTCCTCGCCGCCGGTGACGCCGGCCGCGGGCCGGTCGCCGAGTACCTGCACCGCTTCCTGCACGCGGGCAAATGGTTCGCGTGGCTGCTGTGGTACCCGTCACGCTTCGCCAGTGTCGGCCGGTCGTCCGAAGCGGTGGTGTCGGCGGTCGGATGGGTGGTGATCGCCTTCCTGGCGTACCTGGCGATCAACCGCCTGCGCCGTGGCGAGTTGCTGTGGCCGGCGCTGGCGGTCTACTGCGGGGCCTTGTGCATGAACTGGCCGAACGCCAACGCGCGGTACTTCGTGCCGGTGGCGCCGTTGATCGTCGTGGGCATCTTCGTGGCCCTGCGGGATTTGTCCGAGCGCTACCCGGCGAAATCGTTCGACCGCTGGAAGTGGCTGCGCCGCGCGTTCGCCTATAGCGTGCTGCTGTGCAACCTGGCGATGTACGGCGTCGACGTGATCGTAATGCGGTCCAGCCGCTTCTACACCGATTTCGAAGCCGGGCAGCACAAAGGCCTGGTCGACATCGCCCACTATCTGACCACGCTGCCCGCCCCGCCCGCCGATCCCACGACCACGCAGCCGGCAACGTTGCAGCTCCGGCCGCGCGACGGTGAAGTGGTGGTCAACGAGCGGTACGAGAACCTCAATCGCGTACGCAACAGCAAGGCCAGCACCCGCGCGATGACGCTGCTCACCGATCGCAACATCAAGACGCTCGACACCAAAAAGAACAAGTCGATCTACCCCGACGACCCGCAGCCCGACGGCACGCTGGCGTTCCCCGGCACGGTGCGCCGCGAGATCCGCCGCGTCGGCGGGCGGTGGATGCTCGTGCAGTCGCCGGTCGTGCCATGGCGGGTGTGGCACTTCCGCCTGCCGCGCGCGATCCACGAGCGGCTGGCGAAAGTCAAAGGCCGCCCCGACAGCGGCGGCTGGACGGCGTATTTTTACGTCCGCGAGAATAACACCCTGACCGCCCAGCCGGTTCCCAACGTCGACAACTGGCCTACTAGGGTGCCGGGGCTGTGAGGGCAAGGAATAAGCGAATACTCCCATCCCCTCCTCCCCCGTGCGTACATGGGAGAGGGGACCGCAACCGAAGTACCCTGAGCAATTGATGCCGCGACCGCCCGAAGACCGCCACCGCCCGCTTGCCGTTGTCCCACTCGTCGCCGGCATCGGCAACGCGCTGCTATGCGAGCCGATGCTCCGCCAACTCGCCGGATCGCACCGCGTGGTGGTGATGGCGATCTCCCGGCCCATCGCCGCAGTGGCCGAGCGCGTGCCTGGGGTGGAGGTGCGCGTCACCGGCAAGGGGAACAAAAACATGCTCGCCGCCGCGCGGGCGTCGCGCGGGATGAAGCCCGACGTGTATCTTGTGCCGTTCCCGTCCAACCGTTGGCAGTACAACATTCTCGCCGCGGCCAGCGGCGCCAAGCGCGTGGTGACGCACGTCTACCCTGTCGGCAGGTGGTCGGCCCTGGCGTTCCTGCACGGCAATCGCGTGCCGGCGGTGAAGGGCATTCACGACGTCGAGCAGAACCTTCACCTGTTGCCCGCGGTCGGCATCGAACCCGACTGGTCCATGGCCCCGCGATTCGAGCTGACCGCCGCCGACCGCGCCGCGGCCGGGACGCTCCTGGAACAGCTCGGCGTCGACCGGCCGTTCGTCGTCGTCCACGCCGGCAGCGCCAACACCGTGCTCGCCGCCGCCAAGCGCTGGCCGCCGGCGCACTACGCGAAGCTGGCCGAAGCGATCCGCGACGAAACGGGCCTCGACGTCGTCGTCGTCGAAGGCCCCGACGAAGCCGGCGTCTCGGACGCGATCGCTTCGCATTTGATCGACCGCCGCGCTGTCCACACCGCGAAGTTGACCTGCCCGCTCGGCGTGACGGCCGCGCTGCTCGAACGATCCCGCTTCTATGCCGGCACCGACAGCGGCCTCGCCCACCTCGCCGCCGCCGTCGGCCGCCGCGCCGTCACGCTCTTCGCCCCCGCCGACCCCGACCGCGTCTGCCCGTTCGGCCAGCGCGACCTCGTCGTCCAACCCCCGGGCGACACGACGCCGTCGTTTTTGTATCCATGGGAAGCGACGAAGCCGAAGATGCGGTTCGAGGACCAGCGGATCGAGTCGATTACCGTGGCGATGGTGATGGAAAAAGTGAACGTGCTGGTCGCCCAATGACGGATATCGTCTCAGCCGCCGCACCGAAGCCGAAGAACCGCCTGATCGGGGC
>DASVSS010000296.1:0-46856 GCA_036387945.1 Tepidisphaeraceae bacterium
GGGACCCATAGGAATATGGGAATCTGCGCCTATGTCGAATCCAAATGCGTTTACCCGAATGGGCAGCACAAGGAACCGATTCTCAAACTAGCGAGGCAACTTCAGCGCGAAGCGGAAGGAAAAATTCTTAACGTACCACGCATTGGTTTAGTATTTAGCTGTTGGTCCATCTATTACGCCATCGATCCACGCGCGTTTCAGGAATCGATCGATGAATCCATTGCCAATTCATTCGACCCGCACCGGTGTGAACGCATGGAACGTCATGCCCTCACGTCACGATTCATATTGAATTGGCAAACGGACGTCGTCGAGATCGAAGTGTGTTTGCACCCGATCACCATCTTCCCTCAACAAGCACCTTTTTAACCTCGTACGGTGCGATTCCCCGCACAGTTTTTGTCCCTTCGCAAGTTTGGTGCGGTGAACCTCACCCTACGGGGTTGCCATCTGGGGTGGTAGACTCGCCGGCATGGCACACTTCAAACGACGCAAGACGCGGCGGAATGTGCGGTGTACGTTGTGTACGCCGCACCGGTGGCGCGGGAACGGCCGCGGGCGGTTTCGGGATCGGGAGGCGGCGCGGCGGGCGACGGCGGCGCGGGAGGCGGGGTTGTAGGGTGTGATTTTCGTCGCACCATTCGGGCCGGAAAACGACGTACATGACGAATCCGGACGAGGGCGAATCTTCCGGCACAGGTGATCGCCGGGTGCTCGACTACCAGCGGCCGTCGCGCGTGGAGCGATGGCAGTGGATTCGGCTCGGTTCGCCGGATGACTTTGCGTTCACGGTTGCCCTGGCGGGCGGGTTCTTCTTCATCGCGTCGTCGGTGTTGATGGAGGCGGCGGTCGGCGTGTACGGCGCGATCCTGCTCGTTGCGGCCGCCGCGGCGGCGGTCGTGGATGAGCGCCGCACGCGGGAAGCCGGCTCTGGGCGCCCGCGCGGCCGCATCACATGGCCGGTCTTGGTCATGACGGCGTTGCTGTCGTTCAATCTCACGCGGTGTCCGCACGCACGATATTTTCACTTCGGCCCGTATCGCTTTGCCGTCACTGGCGATCCTTGCAGAAACCAGCAGGTTCAGGGGCCGTGGTGGTTCGCGCGATCGAAGATGTAGACGGTAGAGTACGAGGGGCAGTCCTCACGCCCCGCCGCCGACGCCTTTGGAGACGGGTTCGCCGCGGCGTTCGGCTCTGGCTTCGCGGGCAGCTTTGGCGCTAGCGCGGGGGCGGGTTTTGCCGGCGTTGACGCCGGCGCCGTTCTGGGTTTCGCGGGCGGGGGTGCGGTTGCGGGCTTTGGGTCGTTTCATTTCGCCCATGGGGGCCTCCGGGGTTGAAGGTTTCGGACTGCTTCAACCGTAGGGCAGCATAATGGTGTGTGCGGGCCGGGATATTCGCCGGGGCCTGTTACGGATTTTCACCGACGGCGGCTCATCCGCTTCGCCAGTGACGGCGCACAAGTGCGGCCATTGGCCGATCGCCGGGCGCGCGTCGTCCGGCCGGCTTTGGTGGCAGCCGGGGCGATGGCAAGAGTTCGATGGCGTGCGTCGTCTTTGCGCGGTTTTTCCGATATCCTCCCCGGCCACATGATGGACTTCTTTGCAAGCCAGACCTTTCAGGGCCATGACATCATGGTCGTGGCGTTGTTGATCGTTCTCGAGGGCACGCTGTCGGTCGACAATGCGCTGGTCCTGGGGCTGCTGGCCAAGCGGCTGCCGCCGGGGATGCGCAAGCGGGCGCTGACGTACGGGCTGATCGGGGCGTTCGTCTTCCGCGTGGCGGCGATCGGGTTTGCGGCATGGCTGCTCCACTGGCCGGTGGTGAAGCTGCTTGGCGGCGGGTACCTGATCTACGTGGCGCTGAACCACTTTTTCTTCGCCGGACGCAGCGACGACAAGCACCGCGTGAAGATCGGCTCCGACGGCCACGCGGTGTTGCATGACGACGACGAGCCGCTGACCAACACCGAGCGCGAGCAGGAGATCGACCGGCGATTGCCGTTCCCCGACAAGCTCGACCCGAGCCGGCCCGGCACGGTGGTCGACGTCGTGACGCCGGAGACGGACATGCGGCGGTTCTCGAAGTTCTGGCCGACGGTGATCGTGATCGAGCTGACGGACGTGGCGTTCGCGGTCGATTCGATCCTGGCGGCGCTGGCGTTCATCCCGCCCAACCCCGACCCGTCAAAGACGAACCCGAAGCTGTGGGTGGTGCTTCTGGGCGGGTTCATCGGCGTGGTGCTGATGCGGGTGGCGGCGGTGGTCTTCATCCGCCTGCTCGAACGTTTCCCCCGGTTCGAGACTGCCGCGTACCTGCTGGTGACGGTCATCGGGTTGAAGCTCGTGATCGATTGGGCGGGCAACCGGTACTTCGGCGAGCATACGATCGATTTCCATAGCCCGACAAGCGTGCCGTTCTGGGCGTTCTGGATCTCGATGATCATTTGCTTCGGGATCGGGTTTATGGGCGGGCGCAAACCCGGGACCGAGGGCGGCGGCGGCGCGAAGGTCGCCAGCTAAGCCGCGTGCGGCCTGGGGCGGGACGCGCGGTTGCTTCGGCTTGGGGGTTCGGCTGTAATGGCCCGCTGGATTTGATCGACGCCGAGCGGCGTTGGAGAGCGACGCATGATGCGGTTGAGTGAAATTCTGTCGCCCGCGAACATCCGGCTAGGCCTCGAAGCCACGACGAAGGTCGAGGCCATCCGCACGCTCGTCGATCTGCTGCACGCCAACGGCGAAGTCTCTGACGCCACGAAAGTGCTCGAAAGCGTGCTCGACCGCGAGGCGACGCGCACGACCGGCATCGGCAACGGGCTGGCGATCCCGCACGGCCGCAGCCCGGGGACGAGCAAGCTGTCGATGGCGATCGGCCGGCCGCTGCACCCGATCGATTTCCAGTCCATCGACGGCCGCCCGGTCACGGTGATCTGGCTGCTGACCAGCCCGCCGGATCAGAGCGGCGCACACATCAAGGCCCTCGCGGCGATCAGCCGGCTGATGACGAGCGATAAATTCCGCTACGCGATGAACCACGCGACGACGCCGGAAGAGCTTGTCGGGATCGTGCAGAAGCAGGAAGCGGGCGCTTGAGGGCTTCGGGGGCTTCTTGACGGGGGTGGGTCAACGGACGGACGACGTTGTGGGGACACGCCTTGCCGCTGAAGCGGCAAGTCCGGTGGGGTTGGCGCCTTGTTCGGGCGAGTGGTTTAGGGCGCTGCTAGGGGTTCTTTTTTACGCTCAGCGCGCGATCTTCTTGCGCTTCAATTCCTGGCGCTGCAGTTCGCCGATCAGCTTGGTGAGTTTTGTGGCTTTCTGCCGGTCCTGGATGTTCGACGGGCTGAGGTCGAATTGCACGCCGATGCGCTGGGTGTCGCCGGTGCCAATGCGTTCGAGGAAGCGCAGTCGGGCGGGGAGCACGACCGGGCCGGCGGGGGTTTCGGCTTCGACGCGGAAGCGCTGGTCGGTGGCAAGGGTGAGCGGGTCGTCGCGGCGGCGCTTCCAAGTGCCGCCGAAGCCGCCTGCGGATAAGTCGCGGACGTCGATCACCAGCAGCGCCTCGGCGGCCGGGCGGGCGGCGAGATCGTACGCCTCGCTTACCCGCCAGCACTTGAGCGCGATCCCGGCGTCGGCGGTCACGCTCACGCGGTAGTCGCTCCGCCGCTGAACGGCCTTGATCTGCTGCGGCCAGGCGAGGCGAATGGCTTCGATCTCGGTGTCGGCATTGAGGCGCACGCCGCGCAGGCGTTCGAGCACCGGCGACGAGAACTCCACCCGCTGCGTATCGGAACGGAACATGACCGTCACGGGGTACTTCTCGGCCGCCAGCGCGTCGAGGGCGCTGGTCTGCTCGACGACCGATTCCAGCAGGATCGTTTCGCCATGACTGCCGCTGACGAACCGCGATCGATACTGCCGCATCAATCCCGCCGAGGGCACGGCGACGACGACGGGCGTGTTGCGCTCGATCGCGTCGCGCAGCAATTCATTGTGATCGGACATGAACCTGCACTCCTGACAGGTTCGGTATCGGGGTATTGGCGCCGGGGCTTGATGAAAGCCACCGTTATCGGGTCTGCAGTTCGCCGGCGAGATGGATGGCCCCGGTCGGCTGCTCGCTGCCCCCGATGGGCTCATCGGTGATGGCGGCCTGGCCGATGTCCACGCCGTGCGGGGCGTTGGCGGAGATCATGCCGCGGCCGAAAGAATCAACGTCGAACGTGCCGGCGGGGATTTTTTTGCCGTCGGCGGTGATGAGCCACAGTTCGTACGTCCGGCCGTCGGCAGGCGGACGCAGGTGGAATACCGCGACCTGGTACTGCCGGCTCAGCGGGCAGTACAGCACGTTGCCGTACGTCGTGGGCGTCTTGGCGTCGCTGAGCTGCGCCAGCGACACGCGCGACGAACTCATGACCGTACGAGTGGTTTCGATCACGCGCTGGCTTTTGGCCCAGTTGCCGGAGATCCGGCGGTTCTCGGTCCAGGTCAAGGTCAGGGCGATCGCTAAGGCCGCGGCGATGCCGGTCGAAAGGTACGTCGGCCAATGCGAGCGGTGACGGGCGGCGGACGAGCCTCGAATGGCGGGCGATGCGACGGTTGATCCGGCGTGCTGAGTGTCGGCGGCAATGCGGAAAAGGAGCTTGTCGCGCACGGCACGCGGGGCCTCGACCTGCTGCAGCGACAGCGGCATCGCCGCCAGGACCGCCTGCGCCTCGGCGTGCGACGACTGGGCCGATAGATCGCCGGCGCCCAGAAGTGATTCGGCGGCGTCACGCTCGTGGTCCTCCGCCACGCCGGCGGCGTAGAGGAGCATCAATTCGTCGAGATCGTCCCGCGTCACGTTTACTGCTCCGAGCGGCCGGCGTGCGGCCGAAAAAATGTGTCACTTCCGACCTGGGCCCGGACCCGACGCCCAGACCAATCTATCCAACACCGTCAGACGTGCTGCGGATTCGTACGCAAAGCGTTCCGCAGGCGGATGAGCCCCTGTCGGATGTACGTCTTGACCGTGCCCAGCGGTTTGTTAAATCGCTCGGCAATTTCGGTATGCGTCAATCCGTCGTAATACGCGGCCTCGAGCATCTTGCGGTGGTTCTCGTCCAGCCCCGCCAAGGCCGACCGCACGATGCCCGCCTGCTCGTCGCGGCTCACGTCCTCGTCGGGCGTGACGTCCGAGAACGCCGACGTCTCGTCCACCTGCTGCATCCGTGCGTTCTGGCGGTACCCCTTGCGCCGCGTGCGGTCGATGCACCGGCTGCGCGCCAGTGTGACCAGATACGTCAGCGGGCTGCTGCGGGTTTGGTCGTACCGGGAGGATTTCTCCCACACCTCCCAGAACACGTCGCCGACGAGCTCTTCGGCGTCGTCGGGCTTATTCAGCACGCGCAGCGCCAGCGTGTACACCAGGCCGGAATGTTTGTCGTAAAACGCGCGCAGGGCCGCGGGGTCGCGCTCGGCGATCCGGCGCATGAGAGACAAGTCTTCCGCTTTGCTTTCGGCTTTGGTATCCACCGCCACGCAACGCTCCCGAGGAGCGAAATGATAGCGATCGAACTGGATTTGTCAGCGAATGCGCCCCGGAAGAGGCCAGCCAGGGGTAATCCAAGGTGATCGACCGTAATCAGGAGGCGTCGATTCGTGCCAACGAACGAGGCATAGTCGGCAGGCCAAAGAGCGGATTCACGGATCGAGCGGCCAAGCCCGCAATGGAAGACGGCTTAGAGTCTGTCAGGCACTTTGGGGCGCGAAACAGCGCTCGGGTGCCACGGCCAGGTGTATCAGACTGTGGCACCCAGAGCAGCCAGCTGCGGTACATCGGTTCTAAAAGTGCATAACAGGGCGTGGAGCCCGCGAAGTTGGCGACAACGCGGTCGGCAACGGGCGCATAAGTCACCGGCCCCTGCGTCGACCGCGCCGGCCGCCGCGCGCTCGACGCCAGGAACCAGATCGGCCGCGGCGACAAGAACGACAACCCTGGTGAGATTCTCATCGGCCCCCAGGGGCGACCGCATCGCACCCGGCGGGCAATTGCTCTTCGAAGAACACGGCAAGCTGCTTCTCGTCTTCCACGAGCGCGATAACGCGCTCTGGCACGGCGCCCCGGACAAAGGCGGCCTCTCCGCGTTCAACCTGCAAATTCGGGAGATGACGTTCGACCCCGACGGCTGGCCGCAGCCCGGCGTGCCCACGATGCCGACCCCGAACGAAAACACCCGCACGCGGCCGTTCGGACGGCCGAAATAAGGTTTAAGGAAATGGCGATCATTTCGCGGCTATTGGATGTTGAAGACGTCCGCGACCGGCACCTCGAGCCCCGGCAGCACGTCGCCGCCGGACAGTGTATCAGTCACCGTGAGCGTGGTTTTTTGTTCGACGCCCGTGAACACGTCGATCGTTCGTGTTTTCGGATTGACGTACCAGACGAGACGCACGCCGGCACGAAAGTATTCGCCGAGCTTGTCCGACATTTCACGGCGCGTGTTGGACTCGGACAGAATTTCCACGGCCAGATCTGGCACGAGCTCGGGAACCGGATGCTCCGGCACCGTCCCACCGGGCAGTCGCGCTTTGGAGACGAAAGCGACATCCGGAATGCGCACTTGCGCTTCGAACAAACGCATCATGCCGTCGGCGCCAGTCACGATCCCGAGACGGCGTTTTTTAACGAAGGCTCTGATGATGCCCCCGAGTTCGATCATAATTGCGGATTCTTCGTATCCCGCCGTTTTCTCCACGAGCGTGCCGTTGATGAGTTCGCAGAGGCGGTCTTCTTTGGCGTCGAGACGGACCACGTCTTCCCATGTGGCAGTGCCGGGCAGCGGGTCGAAGACGACACGCGCCAGCGAAACATTGCCGATGGAATCCCACCATTCCTGCGCGGTGGAAAAACGCGCGACCGCAACACGGGCTTGGGAAGCCTGTGCTGCGGTCGCGGGTGTCGGCGGGATTGTCGATGCGGCCGCGGTGATCGTCGGCCACTATAGCAAAAGAGCGGGCCGGATCAGTCCAGATTCATCTGCATCAGGAACTGCGCGTTGCTCGGCACTTTGTCCAGACGGCCTTTGAGCAGCTCGACGCCTTCGACAGGGTTCATGTCGCTAAGCACGCGGCGCAGGCGGTAAACGAGGTCGAGTTCCTTGGGATCGAGCAGCAGCTCTTCGCGGCGGGTGCCGCTGGAGTTGATGTCGATGGCCGGATAGACGCGGCGGTCGACGAGGCGGCGGTCGAGGTGCAGTTCGGCGTTACCGGTGCCTTTGAATTCTTCGAAGATCACGTCGTCGGCCTTGCTGTTGGTGTCGACCAGGGCCGTCGCCAGGATCGTCAGGCTGCCGCCGTCTTCGATCGCGCGGGCGGCGCCGAAGAACTTCTTGGGCTTCTGCAGGGCCGCGGTGTCGATGCCGCCGGTGCCGATTTTCCCGCTGTGGGGCTGCTCGGCGTTGTACGCCCGGGCGAGGCGCGTGACGCTGTCGAGCAGCACCACGACGTCTTTGCCGAACTCGACGAAGCGCTTGGCTTTTTCCAGCACCATTTCGGCGACCTGGATGTGCCGGCTGGCCGGTTCGTCGAACGTGCTGCTGACGACTTCGCCCTTGGTGTTGCGGCGCATGTCCGTCACTTCTTCGGGGCGTTCATCGATGAGCAGGATCATCAGGATCACCTCGGGGTGATTGGCGCTGATGGAGTTGGCGATCTTCTGCATGAGCACTGTTTTGCCCGTGCGCGGCGGCGCGACGATGAGCATGCGCTGCCCGCGGCCGATGGGCGTGACGAGATCGACGATCCGCATGTTGAGCTCTTTGGGCTCGTCGGCGCGCTCGAGCACGAGGCGTTTGTTCGGATGGATCGGCAGCAAGTCTTCGAAGTTGGTGATCTCGGTGATGCGCTCGGGGTCTTCGCCGTTGATCGCCTCGACGCGCAGGAGCGCGAAATAGCGCTCGCTCTCCTTCGGCGGGCGGATCTGGCCTTGCACGACATGGCCGTTGCGCAGGCCGAACCGGCGGATCTGGCTCGGCGAGATGTAGATGTCGTCCGGGCAGGGCAGGTAGTTGTATTCCGGGCTGCGCAGGAAGCCGAAGCCGTCGGGCAGAATCTCGAGCACGCCTTCGCCGAACATCATGCCGTTCTGGCGGACGCGGGAGCGCAGGATCTGGAAGATCAGGTCCTGCTTTTTGAGCCCGACGTAGTCCTGGATGCCCTCTTCCTGGGCGATCTTGTGCAGGCCGGTGACTTCCATCTGCTGGAGGTCTTTGATGTACAGCTTCTGCTGCTTGACGTTTTCGTACTTGGCGTTGGTCTCGGCGTCGATGCCGGCCATGTCTTCGCCGGTGTTGCCGTTGCCGCCGCTGCTGTTTCCACCGGTGTTGCCGTTGGTGTTGCCATTAGCGTTGGCCGCCGGGGGCAGTGCCGCGGGGGCGGCGGGCTCGCGTGATTCGCCGGCGGATTCGGGCGCGGGGGCCTCGGCGACGGCGGTGCGGGTGGATTCGTCGGTTTCGTTCTCGGTCGATGCCGGGCGGCGGGTGCGGGTGGTCTTGGCCATGATGGCGCTCACTCCAGATAAAAGGGCGGGTCGTAGTTGTAGATGAATGGAAATCGCTGTCGGCCGACGATCCGGCCAACGCATGAGGACAGCGAAACGAGGCCGTTACAAGGCCATTGCCGGCATTGTGACCCGCGCACGCCAACCTTCTCGGCGCGAACACGGAGCCAAGCGACGTCGCAGGCCCGTTCCGATGTCGAAACAGGCCGAACCGGCGCCGGTTCTGACTCCGGTCCGGCGCGGCGTCACCGGCGGGGCCATGCGCCACAAACCGTCAGATCGGCCCCGCCGAATGATCCGCGTGCCGCTGACCGGGTCCGGCGGCCGTTGGATCTGCGTTGTGCCGGGGAAAGTCGTCGAGCGAAAACACGATGGCAGTCGGGCGATCGTGGGTCGTCTCGGCGGTTCTTGCTGCGCAGTCAATTCTTCAGGAATCGTCGCTTGAGGAACTATCTTCTTGAGGAATCAACTTTGCCGTGGGTCGATCAGGGCTTGCCTGACTTCGATTGTAACTCGGAAAGCACTTGTCGAACCTGTCGGCGGGCAGCTTCCGCATCCGTAGCGTTGCTGATGACATAATCCGCAATCCGCCGCTTATTGTCCAGTGGCATTTGAGAATTTTCTCGCTTTGCCAGTTCCGCCGCCTCCCACCCCCGCCCCGCCACCCGGGCCAGGCGCACCTCCAACGGGGCGTCGACGAACACCACCGCGTCGCATGTGCGGTGCAGTCCCGTCTCCACCAGCAGCGGCGTGTCCCACACGAACGCCGTCACGGCCGGATCGTCCGCGGCCGCTTGCATCTGGCGCTCGCGCATCGCGTTGACGATCGGGTGCAGCAGCCCTTCGAGCCGCTTGCGCTCCGCGGCGTCGTTGAAGATACGCACCGCGATCGCCTTCTTATCCACCCCGCCGTCGCCGCGCACCACGCCGGGCCACCACGACCGCAGAACGTCTTTGACGGCATCGGTCTGGTACGCCGCGTGAACGTTCGCGTCGGCGTGGATCACCAGCGCGCCCAGTTCACCGAACATCGAGGAGACGAACGACTTGCCCGAGCCGATCCCGCCGATGATGCCGATGACAGGACGGTGGGAGTACACGACGACGAATCGTACACGCGAACCCGGTTTTCTGTAGCGGCGGCGCACGCGGCGCAGCGTTCACCGGATTTCGATGATCGGACCAACGCTGACGTAGTTCCCCGCCGGGTCGCGCAGCAGCACGCGGTCGACACCGGCGGTGATGCCCTTCTGCCATTCGAAATCGATCTTCCCTTCGTTCAGTGCCGCCACGACATCGTTCATGAACGGCACGTCGCACATCACCGGCCGGTAGTCGCCGCGCTCGGGCATGCGCTCGACGACACTGAAGCACAGGCGGAACCGTTCGGCGCGGTAGGCGATCGACTCGGCGTCGTCGGCGTCTCGCTCGAAGCGCAGCAGGCCGACGTAGAACGCGTCGAGCTGCTTCTCCACTCCCGGCGGCGTGTTGAGCCGCATGTCCTCGATCGCCTGCAAGCGCACCACCGGCCGCTCAGGCATGTGCGGCCGGTCGTCCTTGCCGGGCTTGAATTCGATGCTGGATGTCTCGAGTTCCATTTCAGTTGCTCTCGTGCGTATAATAAGGCCAATGGGGTTATGCTTCGTGACGCTAAAATTGTTAAATCCTCGACGCCCGGGACTGCAACCCGTCGAAGCCGAAGCGCTGACGGACACGGGGTCGAATTTCCTCTGCATTCCCGAGACTGTGGCCCTTCAACTCCAGTTGGACGAGCCGCAACGAAAAGAAATCGTCACCCTCGCTGACGGCCGGGGGCGCGAAGTGCCGTACGTCGGGCCGATCGAAATTCGTTTCAAGAATCGAGTTGCGTACGTTGGAGCGCTCGTGCTTGGCGAGCGCGTGCTGCTCGGCGCCATCCCGATGGAAGACATGGACCTCGTGGTCCTGCCGAGCACGCAGTCCGTGGACGTGAACCCGGCCAGTCCGAATATCGCGACCGCCATCTGCATGTCGCATCAGGTCCGCGGCTGATTCATTTTACTTCCTGCCAGTTCTTTCCCCAACCCACTTCCACGTCCAGCGGCACGCTCAGCGTCATCGCGCGGGTCATTTCGTCCTTCACAAACGCCGCCTGCGGCTCGGCTTCGGTTTCGGGGCATTCGAAGACGAGCTCGTCGTGCACCTGCAGCAGCATCTGCAGCGGACGGTTCTCGGCCTTGATGCGGCGGTGGATGTTCACCATGGCGATCTTGATGAGGTCCGCCGCCGTTCCCTGCACGACGCTGTTGATGGCGATGCGCTCGGCGGCGCTGCGCTGGGTGAGCACACCGCTGTTGATGTCGAACACCGGCCGCCGCCGGCCGGTGAGGGTTTCGACGTAGCCGTCGGCGCGCGCCTTCTGCACGCACTGGTCCATGAACCGCGCGATGCTCGGGAACCGCTTGTTGTACGCCGCGATCAGCTCCGCCGCCGCTGCGTTGTTCATGCCGTCGATCCGCCGGGCCAGGCCGTGCGCGGTTACGCCGTAGATGATGCCGAAGTTGACGATCTTCGCCTGCGCCCGCTGCTCGCGGCTGACCTGATCGAGCGGAACGCCGAACACCTCGGCGGCGACCTTGCGGTGCACGTCCTCGTTGTTCTTGAACGATTCCAGCAGCGCCGGCTCCTGCGTGAAGTGGGCGAGCACGCGCAGCTCGATTTGTGCGTAGTCGGCGGTCAACAGCACGTCGCCCGGCTTGCCGGGGACGAACGCCAGGCGGATGCGGCGGCCTTCGTCGGTGCGGATCGGGATGTTCTGCAGATTCGGGTCGCTCGAGCTCAAGCGCCCCGTTGCCGCGCCGGTCTGATTGAAGCTCGTATGCACCCGCCCGTCCCGCTCGGACTTGTGCTCGGCCAAGGCGTCGAGGTACGTGCCCTTGAGCTTGACCAGCGATCGGTACTCCAGCACGAGCTTCGGCACCGGGTGGACGCCCGACAGTCGCTCGAGCACTTCGATGTCCGTGCTGTGGCCGGTCTTGGTCTTCTTGACCGATTTGAGCCCCAGCCGCGTGAACAGCACTTCCCCGAGCTGCTTCGGCGAGTCGATGTTGAACTCACCGTTGGCGGCGGCGTGGATCTGCTCGCGCAGCTTGTCGATGCGCTCGCCGAGGGCCTTGGACTGCTCGATGAGCGTCGGCTCGTCCACCGCCACGCCGGCGCGTTCCATCTCCACGAGCACGTCGATCAGCGGCAGCTCGACCTCGTCGTGCAGCTTGCGCAGCGCCGGCGTCTGGTCGAGCTTCCCGCTCACAAGCGTGTGGAGCCGCCAGGTGATGTCGGCGTCTTCGCCGGCGTAGCGGGTGATTTCGCTCAGCGCCACGCGGTCCATCGTGATCTGGTTTTTGCCCGTGCCGATGACGTCAGTCGTGGCGATCTTCTTGAAGTGCAGCAGGTCGATTGCAAGGCGGTCGATCCCGTACTGAATGCGCGACGCGTCGAGCAGGAACGCCGCCACCATCGTGTCCATCACGACGCCGCGCAGGTCCACGCCGAGCGATTTCATCGCGAGGATGTCGTACTTGATGTTGTGCCCGACTTTGCCGAACTGTGGGTCTTCGAGGATCGGCTTTAGTGCCGCCATCGTGCGCTGCGGGTCGATGACGGCTTCGCCCTTGGGGGCCTTGAGCGGGACGTAGTACCCGGTGCCCTCGGCCCATGAGAAGCTCAGCCCCACGACGTTGGCTTCGCAGGCCTTGAGGTTGTCGGTCTCGGTGTCGAAGGCAAAGGACTTCTGCCGCTTGAGTTCGGCGAGAAAATCGTCGAACGCCTCGGGTGAATTGATAAGCGTGTACGCGGCGGCGGAGCTGTTTTTGTAATCGTGGTTGGGCGCGCCGCCGACGGTCTGGGTCTCGATCGTGTCGAACAGCCCGCCCGCCAGGGCCGGGCGCGGGCGGGCGGCGCGTTCGAGGTCGCTCAGGCGTCCGAGCAGGGCGCGAAAGTCGAGCTCGATGAGGTGCTTTTTCAGCCCCGCGGCGTCGAGGCCGGTGAACCGACACTGCTCGGGCGACCAGTCAAAGGCGACGTCGGTCTTAAGCGTCACAAGTTCGCGCGACATTGGCAGCTTATCCGCATAGGCCTTGAAGTTGTCGCGCATCTTCGGCGTCAGCTTCTCGACGTTCTCCAGGATCCCCGCCACGCTGCCGTACTGCGTGAGCAGCTTCACCGCCGTCTTCTCGCCCACGCCCGGGATGCCCGGCACGTTGTCGATGGCATCGCCCATGAGCGTCTGCACGTCGATCGCCAGCTCAGGGCCGTAGCCGACTTTTTCGCGCAGCTTCGCCACGTCGATGACTTCGTCTTTGACCGGGTCGTACATGTGCGTGCAGTCGGTGAGGATCTGCCGCAGGTCTTTATCCTTGCTGACGAGGAAGACTTCGTAATCCTCCTGGCACAATTGCACGGCCATCGTGGCGATGAGGTCGTCGGCCTCGAACCCGGGCTTGACGAAGATCGGCACGCCGCTGTCTTTGACGATCTGAAGGATGCGCTTTTCCTGGGGCTTGAAGTCGTCCGGCGGGGATTGGCGGTTGGCCTTATACTCGGGAAAGATCGTCTTGCGGAAAACGCTTTCGTCGCCGCTGTCGATCACCATCGCCAGGTAGTCGGGCTTGCGCAGCTGGATGAGGTTCAGCAGCATCTGCGTGAAGACGAACGTCGCCTTCGTCGGCTCGCCGGTGGAGCTGGTCAGGTCACGGAAGGGCGCGAAGAACGCACGGTAAATGTGGGCGTGGCCGTCGATGATGTAAAACGATTTTTTTGCGGGCATGTTGGGTCGTCCATGATAGCGGGGATGCCCGCCGGTTCCTCTCCCATCGGGCCGTTCGAGGGTAGCGCCCCAAGCGCCTCTCTGGTTCCTCCCCCTCCAGGGGGAGGTTAGGTGGGGGCGGGCGGACACCTCATCGCTATCAAACGCTTCCACGCACGGCCCTCTCTCTACCCTTTCCCGGCGTACCGGGAGAGGGGTTTGATTCATGGGCGTTAGCGGGCCGCTATTGCAAAGCGGCTGGCGCCGTGCGTTGGAGCGGATTGCCGGGCGCCTAACATGGCCCATGCGTGCCTGGGTCCTCCCGAAACTCGAATCGATCGCCCTGCTGCAGCAGGCTGACTTGCCCGACCCCCAGCCCTCGGCCGGGGAGGTCATCCTCGACGTGGAGCTTGCGGCGCTCAACCCTGCCGACCGTTACCTCGCCGAAGGCCAGTACCCCGCCCGGCCGGCGTTGCCGGCGGTGCTGGGGCGCGACGGCGTGGGCACGGTCGCGGCGGTCGGGTCGGGCGCGGGGGACTGGAAGACCGGCGACCGCGCCCTTGTCTTGCGCTCCGAGATCGGCGTCACCCGCCACGGCACCTTCGCCGGGCAGGTCGCCGTCCCCGTCGCCTCGCTCGCCCGCCCACCGGCGGGGTGGTCGGCCGAAGAAGCCGCCGGCGCCGCGCTGGTCTACCTGACGGCGTGGCAGTCGATCACGCAGTGGGCCGATTTGCCAAGCCCCGCCCGCGTGCTCGTGACCGGCGCGTCCGGCGGCGTCGGCGTGGCGACGATCCACCTCGCCAAAGCCCTAGGCCACCACGTCATTGCCATGTCGCGCGGGACGTCGAAGGTCGACGCCCTGCGCGGCTTCGGCGCCGACGTCGTGCTCGACCCGTCCGATACGCAGTGGCGGAAAAAGATCGGCGACAAAATCGATCTCGTGATCGACAACATCGGGGGCGAGCTGCTCAACGAGATCCTCGATGTGCTCGGGCGCCTCGGCCGGGTGAGCCTGATCGGCCGGCTCGCGGGGCCGGTGCCGCAGTTCAATACCGCAAAGCTGTTCTTCAACCGCGCCCGCCTCGGCGGGGTGTTCGTCGGCGACTACTCGGCCGAGGAATCGCAGGCGGCATGGCGGTGGGTGGTAGGCACGCTCGAAACGGCCGGCCGGCGTCCCGTGGTCGACCGCGTGTTCGCCTTCGACGACCTGCCGGCGGCGTTCGAGCGGCTGAAGGAAGGGCCGATCGGCAAAGTGTTGCTCGACGTTGGCAAAAAGGTGTGACGCCAGGCGCTGTTCAAAGCGCCCCGTAGGGCGGGCGTCCCGCCCGCCAGAACCGCTTCACCTACAGGCTGCTGGCGGGCGGGACGCCCGCCCTACGGGTGGAGCGTGTCCGATCACTTCTCGCCGCGGCGCACGATGCGCATCGGCAGCATGACCGCGCCGACGACGTTGTTGTACAGATGCCCCACCATGAACCGCAGCGCGTACACCGTCGGCTTGGCCGCGGGTTCCTTCACCAGCAGCAGCGGCGCGATCGCCAGCAGTCGAAGTGCGGCGCTGATGGCAAACAGCGCCTCGTAAAACGTCATCCGTCCCAGCACCGGGGCGACCGCGTGCCAGTCGGCGAGGTATTCGGCCACGCTGCCGTAGAACAGGCCGCCCATACATCCCGCGGTGTTGACGATCACGCTATGGACGGCGATGTACGCGCTGCCTCCGCCGCTGGTACGGTCGGTGCCGCTGAATTCGAGGGTGAGATTGAAGTTGGCGACTTCGACGCCCGTCCAGCAGACGGCCCCCAGCGCCGCCAGAAGCCCGCACGACAAGGCCGTGCCGCCGCTGAGGAAGCACCACCCGAAACCGACGGGAACAAGGCCGACGATCGCAATCATCATCGCCGGCCGCTTGCCGTAGCGGTCGATCACGCGGCCCCAGATCGGCAGCACGAGCAACGTCGCCAGCAGCGGCCCCACCAGCACGATCATCTGCACCGACACGCTGCCGACGTAGAGGCGCTCGATTAAAAATTTGTTGACGAACTGGCCCTGGCCCGCGATGGCGAACCACAAGATCGCCGAGCACAGGCAGAAGAACGCGAAGCGCTTGTTGCGCAGTGGCCCGGCGAAGGTGCGCAGCAATGGCTGCCGCGGCCGCGGCTTTGGGGTGTGCGGGACGAAGTGGAACATCGCCACATCGGCGGCGCCGAAGACGGTGGCGATCATGAACAACACCGCGCACATGAGCAGCACGTCGCCGGCGACGTTCGTGCCGGCATAGGCGTCCAGCGCCCATCCGCCGATCAGCGCCGCGGGGATCGCCGAGCAGATGCCCCACTGCCTGCGGCGTGCGAAGTACCGCCCGCGCAGGCGCGACGGCACGAGGTCGGCCATCCAGCTCACCCACGCCGGCCCGCCGATCGACCCGCCGACGTTCATCACCATGAGCAGCACAAGGAACACCATGACGGCCGTGTGCATGTGCCCCGGCCCAAAGCGATGGACGATCCACCACGGCACGACGGCGATCGGCACCCACATCAGGCGGTTGACGTAAAGGGCGATCAGGAAAATGAGCTTACGCTGCCCGGTGCGGTCGATCAGCACACTCGCCGGCAGCGCTGCCAGGGCGGCGACGAAGGGGATCGCCGCCATCAGCCCGAATTCGAAGTTCGTCGCCCCCAGGGCCGCGGCGAAGTGCGTCAGCGGCGCCCCCGCCAAGCCGTGCATCCACACCGAACCGAACAGCCAGGCGACGGTGACGACGCTCATCGCGCGCCGCAACGGCGGCCCGCCGAGGGCGGCGTCGGCGGTGGTTTGAGGCGCGGGGCGCGCGGAGTTGATCACGTCGGGGGCGGCGGCGGCGCGCGAAAGCGGTCGATTGTAAACGGGCAGAGTGCTCATGCAAATCATGGCGTCGTTCGCCCGCCCCCGGTGCAAGGGGCGGACGCACGACGCGGTCGTTGGAAGGCCGATGACCCGTCCGGGAAAGCCCGATCCCCGGCGGCGCTGGAACAACAAGCGCCCTCGACATACCTTTTCGGCCATGGCGCTGTGCGAGTTTCGTTTCTTTTCGAAGGTGCTGGGCAAACAGGTCGGCGCGTACGTCCTCATGCCCGATCGCGGCAAGCCGCCGTTCGCTACGCTGTACCTCCTGCACGGCCTGAGCGACGACTACACGACCTGGCTGCGCCGCTCGCGCATTGAGTACTACGTCCGTGATCTGCCGCTGGCGGTGGTCATGCCCGACGGTTTCCGCGGGGCATACACCGATAACGCCGCCGGGCCGGCGTATGCGCGGTACATGATCGAAGACGTGGTCGGCGGGGCCGAGCGGCACTTCCGCCTCCGGGCCGACCGCTCTGCCCGGGCGGTGGGTGGGCTGTCGATGGGCGGCTACGGCGCGCTGCGGCTGGGGCTGGGGTTCCCGGACGTGTTTTCGAGCGTGCATTCCCATTCCGGGGCCCTGCTGTGGGGGGCGCGGGCGTCGGATTCGGCGGAATTCACGCGCGTGTTCGGCGAGTCGCCGGCCGGCACCGACCACGACCTGCTCGCCCTCGCCGAGCGGTGCAAGGCAAACGCCGCCTTGCCGGAGATTTTGATCGACTGCGGCGTGGACGATTTCCTATTCAATGACAATGAAACGTTCGTCGCGGCGCTGAAGGACCGCGGAGTGCCTCACACCTACCGCACCTTCCCCGGCGCCCACGACTGGGATTACTGGGACGAACACGTCCGGGACGCCGTGGCGTTTCATGGCCGCAACTTGAATCTGGCCAAACCCTGATCGCCGCCGGCGCGCGTCAAGTCCGCTGTGGCATCGGTCCGATAACACGGTTGATGGACGACTCGATCTACCGCCTGCGCAATCACGATTTCCTGCTGCTGGTGCTGCTGGCGCTGCTAGGCATCAGCGTCATCATGGTGCAGTCGGCGTCGATCGGCGTGACGGGGCAATCGACGTGGCAGTTCACCGAACTCGGCGGCAAACAGGCGGTTTACGCGACCGTGGCGGCCGTGGCGTATCTCGTCTTCAGCCGCATCGATTACGTCCGCCTGGCACCGAAGAAAATCCCCTGGATGATCGCCCCGCCGATGCTGCTGGTGGCGATCGCGGCCCTGGCGTGCGCGCTGGTGCTGATCCCGCATGTCGGCATCGAAAAGAACGGCGCCCGCCGCTGGCTGCCCCTGGGCGTGATGCAGGTGCAGCCGTCGGAGCTGGCGAAGTGGGCGGTGGTGATTTTCCTCGCCTGGTGGCTCGTCCATCGGCCGCTCAACGTCGAACGCTTCGGCGTTTTTCTGCTGACGCTCGTACCGGTGTGCGTGTTGTGCCTGCTCGTGGTGGTCCAGGATTTCGGCACCGCGGCGCTGATCGCCACGGTGGCGCTGTCGATGCTGTTCGTGGGGCGGGCGAAGTTGTGGCATTTATCGGTGATCGTCCCGCCGGCACTGGCGCTGGCGTACTGGTTCGTGGCCCACAAGGAATACCGCTGGAAACGGATGACCGCTTTCCTCGACCCCTACGCCGCCCCGCAGGGCGACGGCTACCACATGATCCAGAGCCTGCTGAGCTTCGCCACCGGCGGGCTCGGCGGCACGGGACTCGGCGGCGGGATCCAGAAGCTGGGGTACCTGCCGGAAGACACGACCGATTTCATCTTCGCCACGATTTGCGAAGAACTCGGCCTCGCCGGGGCGGCGGTGGTGATCGGGCTGTATGCCGCGATGCTGGTGCTGGCGTGGCAGGCGGTCAAAGCCCCGCGTGACAGCTTCGGGCGGCTGCTGGCATTCGGCATCGCGATGATGGTCGCCACGCAGGCGGCGATCAACGTCGCCGTCGCCACCGTCAGCGTGCCGACGAAGGGTTTGTCGCTCCCGCTCATCAGCAGCGGCGGCAGCGGTCTGATCATCACCGCCGCCGCCTTGGGCGTGCTGGGCAGCATTCTGCGGCACCCGCACACCGAACCCCTCGCCACCACCCGCCCCGCCCGCCGGCCGGGCAAGGCGGGCGTGGTGGACGAAAAGCTGTGGTCGCAATGGACGACGGCGTAGAAGCGGGCCCACGGTGGGACACCATCCGACCGATCGCCAGCCTCTCTGGTCCCTCCCCTGCGGGGAAGGTTAGGTGGGGGCGGGCGGACGCTTCATCACAATGAATCGCCTAGACGTTCGGCCCTCTCCCTACCCTCTCCCGGGGTACCGGGCGAGGGGTTTGGGTCTCGGGCATCAGCAAGCCGTTGTTTCAGGTCAGGGGCCGCCCCCACCTAGCCTCCCCCGGAGGGGGAGGAACCGGAAGGAGGCGATGATGCAGGTGTGGCGGCTTGTGGGTTTATCCTCGCGGGCGTTGATCCCACTTCCCCCGAATGCCCCAGACTGCCTTCCACCGCATTAAAACCGGCCAAACGCCGGCCATCGGTGAAAATCCCAACCTCGGGGATTTTTTTCTTTTCATACCGCCGTCCATTCGTCAGAATATGGCTGATCTCGGCCGGGCAGTGTATTTGCTCCGGCCGCTCTCCGGCCCAGTTGTTGGCCGGCCACCCGGGAGAAATATGCACCGATGTATCGCTCTCGCCGCATTTTGCGGCGTCGCTGGGTCTACCGCATTCTCGCTTGCCGAACCAACCAAGGTGCCACTGACGCTTAATCCGCAGACGGCGAGTTTCTTGAGTAAACAGCCGACCTGGCGCGACGAATTCTCGAAACGTACGCTCGATACCGATACCTGGACCGAATACTACCCCGGCAAGCGGCGGGCGGGTTTCGATACCATCGATCAAGTCAGCATCAACGCGCCGGTCGACCCGCTCACCGGCCAGACGCAGTACTCGGCCCTGAAGATCACGACCGCGCCCAAGAATTCAGACGGGCTCTACCCGACTGCGATGATCGGCACGCAGGACGCGAAGTTCTTCAAGTACGGCCACTTCGAAACCCGCGTCAAGCTCCAGGAGAAGGCCGGCAACTGGTCGGCGTTCTGGCTGCAGTCGCCGTGGATCTTCGATTCCAGCAAGACCAATCCCGACCCCGTCAATAAGGGCACCGAACTCGACATCTTCGAGTACACCCGCAAGAACAACGGCGACCCGGGCAAGGCCAGCCACGCCATCCACTACAACGGCTACGGCGATGAAGGCCTCGAGCACCGCTGGGCCATCAGCGACCCGGACCATAACTCCACCACCCCGATCGCGATCGACCACGTCGACCGCTCGGAAGACGCATGGAACACCATCAGCATGACGTGGACGCCGGACTACTACGCATTCTACGTCAACAACAAGCTGTCGTGGCTGGTGAAGGACGGGACGAAAGACCTGGACGTCTCGTTCATCGAAGTCAAAGAGGACGGCCGGGTCGGCAAAGGGGAGTTCAACTCGAACTTCGTTTACAGCAATGAGCATGGCCTCAGCGCCGTGCCGGAATTCATGATCCTGAGCATGGAAGTGCCCGACGAAGACACGCGCAGCTTCGCGGGCAATCCCGCCCACAGCACGTTCCCGGATTCGGTCGAGTTCGACTACGTCCGCTACTACGGCGGCGATCTGGGGATGGATTACAGCCTTCAGGACGTCGAAGACGAGTACGGCGACGTGCCGCGCCATCCGATCGCTGGCGGCAGCGTGCCCGAGCCGAGCGGGCTGACGGCGGCGCTGCTGGGCAGCGCGGCCCTGATCCGCCGTCGGCGTCGTCCGATGGCGCGGTAAGCGCCGTTGCCGCTACCTTCCGTTGCCGGTTTGGGGTACAACCCCGCCGCGACGATGTCCGACCAGCGCACGATCCTCTTCGCCGGCGGCGGCACCGGCGGGCATTTGTATCCCGGGATCGCCGTCGCGCAGGCGCTGATCGCCCGGCGGCCGGACGTGAAACCCTTGTTTTTGTGCACCACTCGTGCGATCGACCGCACGATCCTCGCGCCCGCGGGCTTTGCCTTCATCGAGCAGCCGATCCAGCCGCCCCGGCGGTCGGTCGGCGGGCTGCTGAGCTTCTTCAAATCGTGGCGTGAGACCAAAGACCTGCTGAAGAAGACCCTGCGCGAAGCCCACCCCGCCGCCATCTTGGGCCTCGGCGGCTACGCGGCCGGCCCGGCGGTGAAGTACGCGTCGGAAAAGGGCGTGCCGGCGGCGATCCTCAATCCCGATGTCATCCCCGGCCGGGCCAACCACTACCTGCTGCGGCACGTCCAGGAAGTTTACTGCCAGTTCGAGGCCACGCGGGCGTGTCTGCCGCTGGCGCACCAGCACAAGATGCGCGTCGTCGGCTGCCCGATCCGCCCCGGCCTGCTCCCCTTGCCGCCGCGCGCCGAAGCCGCCAAGCGCCTCGGCGTGGACCCGAAGCTGGCGACGCTGACGATCACCGGCGCCAGCCAAGGCGCACAAACCGTGAACGAAGCGGTTCTGGAATCACTCACGACCGCCACGCTGCAAGGCTGGAACGTGCTGCACCTGGCCGGCAAAGACCACGCCGAGGCCGTGCGTGGCGAGTACCGCAAGCTCGGCCTGCCGGCCGTGGTGATCGACTTTACGCCCGACATGCAGGACGTGTGGGCCGTCACCGACCTGGCGGTCGCCCGGGCCGGTGCCAGCACCTGCGCCGAGCTGACGGCGTTGGGTATCGCGTCGATTTTGTTCCCCTATCCATTCCACAAAGACATGCACCAGCGCGCCAACGGCGAAGTCCTGCGCAACGCCGGTGCCGCCGTGCTGCTGGACGACAAAAAGGCCCGCAAGCCCAATGCCGAGCAGTTGCAGCCGCATCTGACGGCCCTCTTGCGTGACGCCACCCGCCGCCGCGCGATGGCCGACGCCGCGGCAAAGCTCGGCCGCCCCACGGCCGCGGAAGACGTCGCGGACCGGCTGGCGGGGATGATCGCGTAATCGCGGGGGCGTGCGACAACGAACCGCCGATCGTACATCGGGAACGCAATGAGGCGGCGGCCATCGCCTCATTACAGCAGATCGCGAATCTGGTCCCTCCCCTCCGGGGGAGGTTAGGTGGGGGCGGGCGGCTGCCTCATCGCAATGAAGCGCCTTGCGATCGCGCGCTAAGTCACAAGGGCTCCGGCGACGTGTCCCCCATCCGCCGATCGGACGCATTACCTATCGCGACGACCTTGCGTCTGCATTCGAGGGCTTTGGGGACTTTCGTCAGAATCGCTTCGATGCAGTTGCGCGGCGCGGTTGGGTCGCTTTCGTCTTCGCGCGGGGGAGTGCGTGCCACTGAAGTGGCAAGCCCGGTGGGAGAGGGGTGGGTGGGGGTTGCGCCTCCTGGGGCTGGCTGGGGCTGGCTGAGGCTGGTGGGAAGGAAATACCAGGAACCCCTCGGTGACGCCCGCATTTTTGCATCGCATTTCTTCCCACCTTCGCTATATTACCGCCGGTCTCTCGGGTGAGCCGGGATGGCATGGATGCCACGATCGTCGGTCGCAAGCGGTTGCCGTAAACCGTCATGCGACGCGAGCCGATCGGCCGATGAATGGATTCGTCCCTTTCCGCTTTTCGCGGCGTTGACGGCTTTCGACAAGCCGCTGCCGGGATGCGAGTGAGGGTCGGCAATCGGGAAGGCTTCATGTCCGCAATACCCTCGTCCGCGGCCGATAAACTCTTCAAACCCGTTTTCCGCGAGATCAACGCCCCGCGCCTCGCCTGGCCGAGCAGCAAGTTCGCGCGCAAGCGCGTCCATTTCGTCGGCATCGGCGGCTCTGGCATGAGCGGTTTGGCGCAGATGATGCTCGACTGCGGCGCGCTCGTTACCGGCAGCGACGCCAAGCACAACCCGCAGATCGGTCTGCTGCACAAGCGCGGCGTGCGCATCAGCACCGCCCAGCGCGGCGAGTTGCTCAGCGGCACGATCGACCTCGTCGTCCGCAGCGCCGCCGTCCCCGACAGCCACCCCGAAATGCTTGCCGCCGCGGCGATGGGCCTGCCGACCATGAAGTACGCCCAAATGCTCGGCGAAGTCATGCGCGAGCGCCTCGGCATCGCCGTCGCCGGCACGCACGGCAAATCGACGACGACCGCGATGGCCGCCTTCGCGCTGGTGGAATGCGGGCTCGATCCGAGCTTCGTCGTGGGCGGCACGGTGCCGCAGATCAACAACAGCGGCAGCCGCTCCGGCGGCGGCGACGCGTTCGTCGCCGAGGCCTGCGAGTACGACCGCAGCTTCCACAATCTCGCCCCGACGGTGGCGATGATTACCAACATCGAAGAAGACCACCTCGACTGCTACAAGAACATCGACGAGATCATCGAAAGTTTCCGCACCTTCGCCGCCCTCGTGCCGGCCGAAGGCGTGTTGATCGCCAATGGCCGCGACCCGAACGTAGATAAAGTGATCGCCGCGGCGTCGTGCCGCGTGCAGCGCGTGGCGGTCGTCGGGCCGGACGAATCGCCGGCGTCGACCTGGAGCACGCGATCCAAAGGCATCGTCAACGGCTGCCACCACGGCGACGTCCATTTCGACGGCCGGCTGATCGCCACGCTGCGGATGAGCGTGCCGGGGCTGCACAATCTGTTCAACGCCACGATGGCCCTCGCCGCGGCGGTGGCGGCGGGCGCCTTCCCGCAGGAAGCCGCCGACGCCATCGGCCGATTCACCGGCGTCGACCGCCGGCAGACCGAAGTCGGCACGTTCAACGGCGCGCGCGTCGTAGACGACTACGGCCACCACCCCACCGAGATCCGCATCACCCTCGCCGCCCTGCGCGAGCGGTACGCCCCGAAGCGTCTCATCTGCGTGTTCCAGCCGCACCAGCACAGCCGCACCCGTCACCTGCTCGGCGACTTCGCCACGAGCTTCGCCGCCGCCGATGAGACGGTGATGCCGGACATTTTCTTCGTGCGCGACAGCGAGGACGAAAAGCACCTCGTCTGCACCGAAGACCTTGTCGCCCGCATCACCGCCGAAGGGCACGCCGCCGTGCACATCCCGTCGTTCGACGCGATCGTCGAGCACCTCCGTGCCGAGGCGCGTGACGGTGATCTCATCGTCACGATGGGCGCGGGAAACGTGAACGAGATCGGCAAGGCGCTGGTCCGCGGCATTTAGATCGGGAAGGGATGAACACCGGGACCGCTTAGAAAGAGGAAAGAGCAGACGAGCCACAGATGGCACGAATGAACACGGATAAACCCGATAATTTTCTTTATCCGTGTTCATCCGTGCCATCCGTGGCTTTCTTCTCTTCTCCGCGAATTCAGCGGCCGTGGCGTTCGTTTCTTGTCTCGTCCGTGGGCGTACTGAAGCACCAAATTTTCTTTCCCGCCCCTTCGTGTCGACCGCGACTTCGTGTTTAATCAATCCGCTCATGCAGATCGCGTCGCATCATCCTTTCGGGGGCCTTGAGGCGGTCGTCACGGAGAACGTGGGGCTGGCGCCTTACACCTGGTACAAGCTCGGCGGGCCGGCCCGGTATTTCGTGCGGCCGCGCGATCTGGCCGAGCTGCAGCTTGCCGTTCGCCGGTGCGGAGAGAACGGGATCCCGATGTACGTTCTTGGCCGTGGCGCGAACCTGCTCGTGAGCGACGGGGGCGTGGACGGGGCGGTCTTTTATTTCCACGAAACCCCGTACTGGGAAGAAACGACGATCGACGGCAACACCGTCACCGCCGGCTGCGGCAAGGATTTGCAGAAGCTGCTGCTGCAGACCGCCCGAAGCGGCCTTGCGGGCCTCGAGCGCATGGCCGGAATCCCCGGCACGATCGGCGGGGGCATCCGAATGAACGCCGGCGGCAAGTACGGCGACCTCGGCTCCGTTGTCGAGCGCGTGCGCGTAATGGACAGCGAAGGCGTCGTCTTCGACCGCCTGCGCGAAGACCTCATCTTCGATTACCGCAAAACCAACATCGCCGCACCGTTCATCCTCGGCGCGACGCTGCGCCTCGAAGAAGACGACCCCGACGCTGTCGCGGCGCGGACGAAAGAGATCTGGATGTACAAGCGCAACACCCAGCCGCTCAACGGCAAGAATTGCGGCTGCGTCTTCAAGAACCCCCGCCGCGGCGTGGGCGGTGCGACCGATACCGTCAGCGCCGGCGCACTGATCGACGAAAGCGGCTTGAAGGGATTCCGCATCGGCGGCGCCGAAGTGAGCGACAAGCACGCTAACTTCATCGTCGCCCACCCCGGGTGCACGAGCGCCGACGTGCAGAACCTCATCGCCGCCGTTCGCGAGCGCGTGGCGGATAAGACGCACATCGAACTGGAAAGCGAAGTCCGCATCTGGCCATGACGTGGCAGAGGAACGAACGCCAAGACGCTGACGATATGCAATGAGAAAATCGAATGCCGAAGCTGCCGAGTCCGTTGAGGAAAAGACGTTAGCCACGAATCGACACGAATGAACACGAATGGAGCGTACTTATTTGTGTTCATTCGTGTCGATTCGTGGCTAACACGCGGCCTTTCCTTTGAGCGCTCTTCTCTCGGACATGGGCGCCTCAGCGGCTTCAGCGTTCAACCTTCTTCCCGTATTTCCCTGGCCTGTTGGTGTCTTGTCGTTCAGCTCTGGTAGACGCGAAAGGTTTGTTATGCGAATCACAGTCCTCTGCGGCGGTCCTTCGAGCGAGCGCGGGATCAGCCTCATCAGCGGCAAGGCCGTTGCCGCGGCGCTGGCCGCGGCCGGGCATGACGTGTTCGTCGCCGACATTTCGCCGACGGAGTTGTCGGCGCTGGACACCCCGGCGGACGTGATCTTCCCAGTGCTCCACGGCGATTTCGGCGAGAGCGGGGAACTGCAGGACATCCTTGAAGAACGCGACCTGCCGTTCGTGGGATCGGGCGCGAAGGCGTCGCGGCTGGGCATGGACAAAATCGCCGCCAAGCAGGTGTGGCGCGACGCGGGGCTTCCGACGCCGGGGTGGCGCGTGCTGCGCGAGCCGCCGCGCGAGCCGGGGGCACTGGGTCTGCCGGTGATCGTCAAGGCCATTCGCAGCGGCAGCAGCATCGACGTCTGTGTCTGCCGTGACGAAGCCGCGGTGACCAAGGCCGCCGCGTCTCTGCTCGAGCGCCACGGCGAAGTGATGATGGAAGAGTTCGTCAGCGGCACGGAGATCACGGTCGGTTTGCTCGAGAACGTCGCCCTGCCGCCGATCCGGATCGAAACAAGCCACGCATTTTTTGATTACTCCGCGAAATACACCGCCGGCGGCGCGACGCATAGCTTCGACACGCACTTGTCCGCCGGCGTGATCGCCGACTGCAAGTCGCTTGCCGAGAACGCCAGCCGCCTGCTCGGCTGCCGCGATCTGGGCCGCGTGGACATCATCGTCGCCGCCGACGGCACGCCGCAATTGCTGGAGATCAACACCATCCCCGGCTTCACCGCTGTGAGCCTGCTGCCCGAGGCCGCCGCCCGCGCCGGCGTGCCGTTCGTCGAACTCGTCGACCGACTCGTCCATCTCGCGGCCGGCCGCGCCGCGGTCCTCGCGACGACGTAGCGTCGCATCACTCGCGCTACGCACGGTCGCCTTATCACAATGGTCCGCAATGTCCGGTTCCCCCTCCGGGGGAGGTTAGGTGCGGGCGGCGAGCGTCTCATCGCGATCAAGCGCCTGACGACCCGAGCTAAACCGCAAGCGACGCCGCCGTGTCTTGCGGCGTCCGCGGCTTGCGGCGCGCCGCCGTAAACGCCGGGCGGACACGACGGTGCGACCGACGCCTTCCATGCCATTCCATGCGGACCTGGAAGGATAAATCCTCTTCCCTACCGCCCCCGCTGCACACAAACCGGGCTGATGGCCGATAAACCGATAAACCCTTATGGCCAAAAAGCCCGCGAAAGAAATCCGCCCCGCCCCGCCCGTTCGCAAGCCGCCGCGTGCGCCGATCAACTGGGCGCCGTACCGAAAGGTGGCGCTGCACGGGATTGCGGCTGTCGCCTTTAGTGCGGTCGTCGGCGTGGGGTTCAAGGCGTCGAAGGATTACGTCGAGCAGCACATCCGCCCCGCCGGCCCGCCGCGGGTGACGATCCGAAATCGCCCGGCCTGGATGAACGACACGCTTGCCGCCCGCATCACCGGGAGCGTGCGCGCTTACGTCGCGGCGCCCGCGAGCGACACGAGCCTTCTGCAGGCCGACGCGCAAACCCTTTCGGTCGATCCGTGGGTGAAGCGGGTGCGTGGCGTGCGACGGGTCTACGACCAGCAGCCGGGCGATACGATCGAGATCGACGCCGAGTTCCGGGCGCCGGTCGCCCTCGTGCGTGAGCGCGATAATTACTGGTACGTCGACGCCGAAGGCGTGCGGCTGCCGGAAAAACTCAGCGCCGAGCAGGCCGGTCAGCTCATCGACGCGGGGCGGTCGATGCGCTTTCGCATCATCGAAGGCGCCGCCGAGCCGCCGATCGCCGCCGGGCTGCCCTGGCCGGGCGGGGACGTGCAGGCGGGGATCGAGATGATCGCCCTTCTGGCCGACAAGCCGTACGCCGACCAGATCGTGAAGATCGACGTCAGCAACTTCAACGGCCGGGTGAACCCGAACGAATCGCAGCTCAATCTCATCACCCGCTACGGCACGGAAGTCCGCTGGGGTCAGCCGCCCAGCGCGACGGCGTTCTTCGTCGAGCAGCGCGTGAACCGCAAGCTCGAATACCTGCAACAGGCCCGCCAGCAGACCGGCCGGGTGGACATGAACCTGCAGTGGATCGACTTGCGCTTCGATAACCCCACCGTCCCCGACGCCCGCGGGCGTGCACGCACGAACTGACGGCGACGGGCGTGGATTCGCCTTGCCCTCACGCCTGGGGGCCGTATTCGTTACGCTGCAGCCGTGGCGGCTTTGATCCAACCCCCGACGCCTTACTGGCCGGCCTGGACAGTCTGGTCGATGGCGCAGCTCACGGTCCTGGCGCTGCTGGCAGCCCGCGTGCCGCTGGCGGCGCGAATGCCCTCGCCGGTCGAGCAATACGCCGGCTGCGCGGTGGCGGCGACGGCACTGATCGTGGCGGCGCTATCCGGTCGCGCGCTCTTCTCAACCCCGGTGGCGGCGGTCCGCACGATGGCGACGGCCTTGCCGCTGACGACCCTCGCGGCCCTCGCCGCGGGTTGCACACCGGCACTGGCCCTGGCTGGCGGGACGATCGTGGTGGCTTGGCTGGGAGCGTTTTCGGCGGTTTTTCAGGGCCGTTTCGGTCGATCGCCGACGCTGCAATCGGCGGTACTCGCCGCCTGCGTCGTCGTCCCGGCGGTATTTTATTTGTCCCGCGAGTTCGGCCCGGTGACTCGGCCGGCCAGCACGGTTTGGACGCTGTTTTCCCCTGTGCTCGGCACTTGCCCCATTCTCCCCCACCTGCCCCCCGCCTGGCCGCTTTTCGGCGTGCAATTGGTGGTTCCGGTCGTGATCGCGCTCTGTCCGCTGGCGATTGCGTTGCGGCGGCGAAAAATAAACACGAAATGAATCGCGGAAAAATTTCTGTCTGCCCGCAAATGCCCCATTCGCGCCAAGTTATCCACATTTCGCCCACCGCTTCCTGCCCACTTCGCGATACGCACCCCGAATATTTGCGTAAAAATGCGTACGCGATACCAAACAAACACTTAACTTTAAGAAAAACCCCGATGGCGCAAAAATGTCGTTGCCACACGTGGGAGCGCGTGGTAAAAAGTGGGCGTCACGACCGATGAATGGAAGTGATTCCTGATGTCACCATGGTTTCCGCTTATTGGCGAGCACGAGCTTGCGATCGACGAAAAAGGTCGCCTCCTCGTTCCCGCTGAGATTCGAAAACGCCTTGAGTTGTTCGGTGAGAACGACGTCCTGGTGCTGGTGAACATGGGCGGGCGGGCGTTTCTCTACCCGGAGAAATACCACCTCGACCGGATCGGACACGTGAAGGTGAACATCGTCCCCACGGTGCAACAGCAACTGCTGTTGCGGGCGTTGTTCGGACAAGCGCAGCGGCTGCAATGGGATAAGCAAGGACGAATCCTGTTGTCGCCGAAGCTCCTGTCCGGACTGAAGCTCGACCGGGAGACGACGCTGGTTTGTGCCGGCGATCACATGGAACTCTGGAACCGCGGCGACTGGGCCGCCGAGCAAGAACGCTTGCAGGCCGGGATGCAGGAACTGATCGAATCCCTCTCGGGCACGATCAGCACTCCATAGCATTCGCAACCCGTCATCGCGGCAGTAAACGACCGGCGTCTCGAAGGGATTGAGGCCAAGTCTGCTACTGGGGCGCCCTGCGGGGCAGATGACTGATTCTCGCGGACGTCGGAGACGCCCGCCATATCTCTGACGCGACGGGACAGACCCGCACCGCAGGACGCGATGCGAGGCCTTGCCAAGGGCTAAGGACTGCCGCGGCCATGCGTCGAGTGCAACGGACACGCAACGGACTGATCTGACAACCGACTGATCGCACGACCGTGCACGTGGGCAATGGATTTGCCGCGCGCACCGAGGCGATCCCCCTTGCTTCGTCGGGCCCATGACCCGGCGGAACAAGACGACAACGATCCGCTGCGGCTTACGGCCCCGTGCGATATACACGGTGCCGAACGACGCAGATTACAGACGGCGGCCAATGGATTGTGCCGTCATATCCTTAGGGCCACGGACACGGCCACTCGAACGGGAATCGCCCCGTCGATCAGTCAGGCGCCATCAGCAGGACTGGCCGACGAACCGACGATTCGAAGCAACGTCGCGACGGTAACGTCTCGACTGTATCTGCCGACGACTGCGGACTGAAAAACACGACTCGACGACTCTGGTGAGGTCATCCCACGGATCGGGGCCCGCGTTGCAGCGCGGGGGATCGGATGCCCGGCCTTGCCCTCGTCGATCGCCATAGCTCCTTGCCGGGCCGCCCGTTTTTAACGACGGTCGACCCCAACAAGTCCGCCGACTTTTGCAGAGACGGCGGCCCTACGCGATCGCTAACACATTTCCTGATCTTTGGTTCCAAACGCCAAGAGCATTGCCGGCAGCGGCCCAGGCGATATTGCTACCTCGCCTTGGCAAATCTCCCGGCCTCGCCATCAACCCTTCCAGCCCTGCCATAGCCGGACGGAACCCGAACAAACTAGCAGACCAAAACTGAATTGCAAATGAAATGCAATTCATGCAGTGAACGGCATGTGGCGCAAGTCGCATGTTACCGCCAAGTTGACGGCACTGCACTTAGGGATTCCCTTAAGACCTGATTCGCCTTTTCCGCATGTCCGCCCGCACTGCCGATTCCATCGGCACGGCAGATCGATTGAGGTTTCAGCCTTTCCGGGCCGGTAGGGACGGCGGACAAAACATTCCTCCAGCAACATCCCCCAGCAACACCAGAGAAGAGACGGGCAGATCACCTTCTCCGTTGCGGCAGGCTTTCGCCCGACACGGCAACGACCATCTCACACGGCCGCATTTCCGCGCTCGCCAATCCTCTCGATCCGGCGTAAGAGTTTCCCATGGATCGTCCCGTTCACGGACATGAGCCGGTTATGCTCGCCGAAGTTCTCGGGCATCTCGCACTGCTCCCCGGGCAGACGGCCGTGGACTGCACCGTCGGGCGTGGCGGGCACAGCCTCGCGATGGCCGCGGCGGTATCGCCCGGCGGCACGCTCATCGGGCTCGATTACGATCCGCGCAACCTCGCCTTTGCCGGCGAGCGTCTCGCCGGCCTGCCGGTGCGGTTGTTTCACGCCAACTTCGCCGAGATCGACGACGCCCTCGCCGCCGCCGGCGTTGAACAGGTCGACGCGATCCTGGCGGACCTCGGCATCAGCACCAACCAGCTTTTCGACGAGCCGTACGGCCTGAGTTTTTCGGTCGACCAGCCGCTGGACATGCGGCTGGACCCGCGCACGCGCGTCTCGGCGCACGGGATCGTCAACGCCTGGGGCGAGAAGCAGATCGCCGACACGCTCTTCACGCTCGCCGACGAGCGGTATTCACGCCGCATCGCCAGAAAGATTGTCGAAACGCGCCGGCAAACGCCGATTACAACAACCGGACACTTGGCCGAGTTGGTGCGCAGTTGTGTGCCGCCGACCCGGGCGAGGGACCGAGCCAAAGAGATCGATGCGGCGACCCGCACCTTCCTTGCCTTGCGCATGGCGGTGAACGGCGAGATGGGAAATCTCGAGCGACTGCTGAAAGTCGCCCCTGAGCTTCTCAGGCCCGGCGGGAAACTGGCGATCCTGACCTTCCATTCCACGGAAGACCGGCTCGTAAAGCACGCGTTTCGGTCGGCGGAGCAGACCGGGCGACTGAGCATCCTCACGCCCAGGCCCCTCTCTCCCTCCCCCGCCGAAATCGATGCCAATCCCCGCGCCCGATCGGCCAAGCTGCGGGTCGCCGTGCGGCCCGAAAGGTTGATGTAATTTTCCAGCGCGCGGGCGGCCGGGCGACAGGAGCCAGAAGCTAGGAGTCAGGAGTCAGGAGCGGGCGGCGATGAGCCGAATCCTCTTGCCTTCTTCTCCTGACTCCTGGCTCCTGACTCCTTCCCTCCTGTGCCCGAAGGGCACCAATGACTCGCGAAACCAAGATCGGCCTTCTCGTTGGCTTGGCCTTTATCATTGTCGTCGGCATTCTGCTGAGCGATCACATGACGGCGGCCACTGAGCGGCCCGCGGCGTCTCTGGCGGATGCCGGCCGGGGCGTGCAGGCGGGCGTGTCGACGCCCGGGGCCGTCACGCCGCCGGCGATCGAGTTGCCGGCCCAGCCCGTTGCCCAGCCCATGACCCAGCCCATGACCCAGCCGATGACCCAGCCGCCGCTGCAGGGGCCGCCGGCAGGGATGACGCAGATCACCATCGGCGGGCCGCAACAGCAGCCGCCGATCGTTATCCAGCAGGGCGCCCCGCTGCCGGTCGAGACGCCGTCGCCGGTGGCGGTCCATCAGCCCGCCCCGCTGCCGCCGATCGTCACCCGCACGCCGACGCCGAGCGACCCGTTCGCCAATGCCGAACTCGCCCAGACCGCCCGCCTCGCCGGCGAGCCGCTCGTGCCCGTGGCCCCGGTCACCACCGCGGCCGTCACCTATCCGCCGGTGGCCGCCAACAACGCCCGTGAATACAAGGCCCAGCCCGGCGACACCCTCAGCCGCATCGCGGCCCTGCTTCCTGGCGGAGCAACGAAGCTCAACCGCGACGCGGTCGTTCAACTCAACCCGACGCTGCAGAAAGACCCGAATAAAGTCATCGCCGGCCGTTCCTACCTGCTGCCGCGAACGGTCGCCACGGTCACGCAGGTTGCCCTCGTGCAGACGACGTCAGCGGTGCCCGCGTCCGAGCAGAAGACCGCCGAACGGACCGGGGCAAAGATGGACGCAAAAACCGATTCAAAAAATGGCGGCAGACCGGACGCCAAGCCCGACACCGCCCGCGTTTATATCGTGCAAAAGGGCGATACGCTTGGCCGCATCGCCGCCGCCGAACTCGGCTCGGCCCGGCTGGCCTCGACGATCCTGGAGCTTAACAAAGACGTTCTCCGCGACGGCAACATGATCCGCGCTGACATGAAGCTGAAGTTGCCGGCAAAGGTCGGATAGGCAATCGGATCCCTCCGCTTGCGTGAAGGAACCGATGAGGGCCACATCATGATTAAGCTCCTTACCTGCCTGACGTTCGCCTTCGTCCTCGCCGGCCTGCTGCTGCACCTGCGGCACGAGCGCACCGAGATCAACTACCAGATCAACCAAGCCCACCGCGAACTGCAGAACCTGCAGATCGAGCTGTGGAACCAGCAGCTCCAGGTGGCGATCGACACCGCCCCGAACGCGATCGAAAAGACCGTCGGCGCCCACAAGCTCGGCCTAGTCCCCGCCCAGCCGGCCTTCACCAGCGTCGCGGAGTAGAACCTCCAAACGCCGATCCCCCGCTGCGTCCAATGGAGCAAGGCCGGCGCGACCAGCCGCCACCTCACGGGATCGCGCAATCCTCCCCGAACCGGATCGCGGCACTTCAATATGATGAGGCGTTCGTGTACGCCCGCGGGGAACGATCTGCCTTTCGTCGCGTCGCACGACCGCACGACCTTCTCCGACTTCATTCAACTCCTCGCCGCCGGTTGACCGATAACACACCAGCGAGGTGTGTCGCCATGCAAAATTGCCCGCGTCACTGTCCGTTTCTGAATCGTGAAGACTGCCGCTGCGCGGACCACCTGAAGGTCGGAACGTTGCAGCACGCGTACCGGCACTGCTTTGCCGAGTACAAGGCATGCCCGACGTACCTGGAACTGCTCGTCGAGCGCCGTGTGCGGCGGTGCGAACTCTCGGTGCTTCCTTATGCCCACGCCGCCCACTACGACCAGGCCGAGTCGTCGGCCGAAGCCGAAGTCGCCGCCGCCTGAGCTGACGGCGTTCCTCTCACACCTGCACGCCGAGCGGGGCCTGGCGATCAATACGCGCCTCGCTTACGGGCGCGATCTCGCGGACCTGATCGCGTACCTCAAGCTCACCGGCCGCACGCTCGATACCGCCGTCGCCGACGACTTTCGCGGCTACCTGCAGCAGCAGTCACGCAACAAGCAGAGCACGAAGACCGTCGCCCGCCGCCTGGCGGCCATCCGTGTTTACCTCCGGTTCTGCGAGACCTGCGGCACGCCGAAGCGCGAAATCCTCGATCAGCTCGAACGGCCCAAGCCCGAGCACGACCTGCCGATGGTGATGAGCGCCGATCAAGTCGCACGGCTGATCGGAGCGCCGACGAAGATCACCGATAAAAGCTACCAGCGATTCATCCCGCGCGACGTGGCCATTCTGGAACTCCTCTACGCCAGCGGCCTGCGCGCCACGGAGCTGTGCACGCTCAAACTCGGCGACCTCAATCTGCAGGTCGGGGCGCTGCGCGTCTTCGGCAAAGGCAGCAAAGAGCGCGTCGTGCCAATGGGCCGCGCAGCCGTCGTCGCCATCGAGCGGTACCTGCGTGAGTGCCGCCCCAACCTGCTCAAGGAGCGGCGCAGCGAGTTGCTGTTTCTGTCCCGCGCCGGCAAGCCGTTCGATCGCGTGGCCCTGTGGCTGCTCGTGCGCAAGCACGCCAAAGAGCTTTTACAAAAAGAGATCGGCCCGCACGTGCTTCGCCATTGCTTTGCCACGCACCTTATCAGCGGCGGCGCGGATTTGCGCGTCGTGCAGGAACTGCTCGGCCACAGCGACATCACCACCACGCAAATCTACACCCACGTCGACGCCGCCCGGCTGCGCAAGGTGCACAAGCAGTTCCACCCGCGCGGATAATCGCCCGCACGCGTTCCGCTTCCTTCTGGTTCCTCCCCCTCCGGGGGAGGTTAGGTGGGGGCGGCCCGTGACCTGCAACAGGGGCTCGCGGCCGCCCGAGACCCAAACCCCTCGCCCGGTACTCCGGGAGAGGGTAGGGAGAGGGCTAGAGCCTATCGGCGCTTTGTTGTGATGAGGCACCCGCCCGCCCCCACCTAACCTCCCCCGCAGGGGAGGGACCAGACATTTGGCGATTGAAAGCGATGAGGCGCCCGCCGCCCGACCTAGCGTCCCTGGAGGGGGAGGAACCTGAGGCGCGATGACTATCGACAACGCACCTTGCCAACAACGCCCGTGTCCGCTAAATTACGCGGCTCGATTCAACCCACAGCCCTGAGGCCTTTATGTCACTCGATTCATCGCTCAAGAGCGCCAGCAGCCTGGTCCGTCACCGTAACGTCCTTACCCGCGGCGAACGTCTCGCCAAGCTGGCGGGCCTGGGCAAGTGGAGCGAGGGCAAAAGCCCGTTCGGCCTGCCGAAGGTCGGCAATCGCAAGCTGATCGTCGGCGGCAAGGACAAGAAGGACGCCGAAGCCGATGCCGCCGCCCCGGCGACCGGCGGCAAGGCCGCCCCCGCCGCTAAGGGCGCCGCTCCTGCCAAAGGCGCTGCCGCTCCGGCAAAGGGTGCCGCCCCCGCGAAGGGCGCCCCCGCCGCCAAGGCCGCGGCGCCGGCAAAGAAGAAGTAGTCCGCCCGCCGATGCGTTGCCGGCAGTCATCGTTAATAGTCATCAGTCACTGGTCATTAGTCATTAGTTTTGACTGATGACCAGTGACTGATGACTAATGACCGGGCCTTTATCATCCTCTCATGCCGACGCGCCCGCTCATTTCCCGCCGCGCCAATGCCGTTGACGCCAGCGGCATTCGCAAGGTGTTCGATCTCGCCGCCAGGCTCAAAGACCCGATCAATCTTTCGATCGGTTTGCCTGATTTCGACGTCCCTGACGTCGCCAAGCGCGCCGCCGCCGCCGCGATCGACGCCGGCCACAACCGCTACACGCAAACCCAGGGCATCGCGCCGCTGCGTGACCGCCTGCGCGCGGACCTGACCCGGGAGATCGGCCGTGACGTGGGCGACGTGCTGGTCACCAGCGGCGTCAGCGGCGCGCTCCTGCTGGCGATCCTCGCCGTCATCGACCCCGGCGACGAAGCGATTTTTCTCGACCCGTACTTCGTAATGTACAAGCACCTGCTCACGATGGCCGGCGGCGTGGCTGTGCCCGTCGACAGCTACCCGACGTTCGGCTTCCCCGCCGACAAGGTCGAGGCCGCTATCACGCCGCGCACGAAGCTGCTGATCCTCAATTCGCCGAGCAACCCCACCGGCGTGGTGATGAGCGACGCCGAGCTTCGCGCCGCCGTCGACATCGCCCGCCGCCACGGCCTGTTGATTTTGTCCGACGAGATTTACGAGCCGTTTTTGTATGACCGGGTTCCGTGGTCCGGGTCCCGGGTTCCGGCAGACACGACCCCATCGCCTTCCCCGGAACCCGAGACCCGAACCCCGAAACCCGGCATCTACTCTCCCCTGGCGCTCTACGACCACACCCTCGTCGTGCGCGGCTTCAGCAAAAGTCACGCGATGACCGGGTGGCGTGTCGGCTACGCCTTCGGACCCGCCGAAGTGATCCAGCAGATGGCCAAGCTGCAGCAGTACACGTTCGTGTGTGCGCCGTCGCCGTTCCAGGAAGGCGCGCTGGCGGCGATGGACGTGGACATGACCGGTCACGTCGCCGACTACCGCCGCAAGCGCGATCTCGTATACGCGGCGCTGTCGGGGAAATTCGAGATTGAAAAGCCCGGCGGCGCGTTCTACGTCTTCCCGAAAGCCCCGGCCGGCATGACCGCCAGTGCGTTCGTTGAAAAAGCGATCGCCAACAATGTGCTGATCATCCCCGGCAACGTCTTCAGCGAACGCGACACCCACTTCCGCATCAGCTACGCGACCACCGACGAGAAGCTGATTGAAGGCTGCGCCGTGCTGAACGCGCTGGCCTGACGCGAGGTTCCCTCCCGCGTCACGGGCTCGCGTCGCGGGCTCCGCAGGTCGCTGATCCGATCCCACGATTCGCGCCTCCGGTTTCCTGCCCCTCCCGATGGCGCTAAGTCGGGCGGTGATCGTCTAACCACGATAAAACGCCTCTCCTATCCCGCCCCTGGGGGAGGTTTGTTGGGGGCGGGCGAGTGCCTCATCGTAATCAAACGCCTAGACGCTGAGCCCTCTCCCTACCTTCTCCCGGAGTACTGGGAGGTTTGAGTCTTTGGCGGCATCAATCCGCTGTTGCATAGCCGCGGCCGCCTCCGCCTGACCTCCCCCGGAGGGGGAGGAACCAGCTAGGCAGCCACACTGCCTTCGCGCATCGAAAAGCCCACGCCGCGATGGCGTGGGCTTTTCGTTTCAGTGCGACTTCGACTGCGGCAGACGATTACTCGTCGTAATCCGGCAGTTCGTCGAGATCGGCGTACGTCTCCGGCCGCTTGTAGGCGGTGTCGGCGTCGACGGGCTCGTCGTCGGCAAGGTGCTTGTCGGCCGAGCCGGTCTTCACCACGTCCGGCATCGGCGGCGGGACGCGCTTGGCGACCGACCGCGACCGGCCTCCGCGGCTGCCGCGGCCCGTCGTCGGGGCCGCCTCGCGCGGCGGGGCTTCGGCGGGTGCGGACGCTTCGGAACGATTGCCGGCGTCGTCGCCGGCGTCATTCCCGCGGTCGTCGTCGCGTTCATTGCCCCGCTCGCTGCCCCGTTCATTGCCCCGTTCATTGCCGCGGGCATCGTCGTCGGGGGCATTCGCCGGCTGGCGGGCGAGCGCGAGGTTGCTCATCGCGGCCTGCGCTTCTTCCAACGCCCGGGCTTCGCGTTCGAGTTCTTCGTCGTCCGGCAGGCCAGTGCGGTCGAAACTCGGCTGCGGGCGGTTGTTGCCGCGCCCGCGGCCGCGCTGGTTGCGTCCGCCGCCGCGGCGGTTGCGGCCGCCCCCGCCGGCGCGCTCGTCGCGCAGCGCGAGTTGCTCCTGCGGGCTGGTGGGGTCGTTGATCGAATTGCCCGGTGCCGGGCGGTCCGAATCATCGTCGGCGAAGTCATCGTCGTCTGCCCCGCCCTGCGGCTGCGGCGCGAGGTTGTTGCCGGCCTCACCCTGCGGGCCGTTGCCCGGGTTGTTGCCTTGATCCCCGCCACGCCCGCGGCCGCGACGGCCACGCCGCCGGCGACGCCGACGGCCGCCTTCGCCGCCTTGGCCTTCGCCGTTCTGCTGCGGGCGTTCACCGCCTGCTCCGACTTCGCCGACCGGCTGGCGGTTTTCGTCCATCCGCTCGCCGGCTTCGGCGTCGATCACCTCGCGCGGCAGATCGTTCTGCGGGCGATTCTCCTGTCGGCGGTTGTCCGGCTGGCGATTCTCTGACGGACGATTGCCTCCGCCGCGCTGGTCGCGGTTTCGATCGGGCCGATTGCGGTCGTTGCGGTTGCGGTCGTCGCGGTTGCGGTCGTCGCGGCCCCGATTTTCCTGCGGCGGACGATCGGCGACCGGCCGGTTTTCGGGCCGGCGGTCGTCGGGCCGGCGGTCGTCGGGTCGACGGTCATCGGGTCGACGGTCATCCGGACGACGGTCGCCGCCGCGGTGGCGGTTCTGCGGGCGGTTGTTGCGGTTGTTGTTGTACCGCTGCTCGCGCGGGTCATTGAACGGCTCGGCGGCGTTGCCGGGCAGTTCGCTGCCGCCTTCGTCGATCTCGACCACGCTCGCTTCGTCGTCGTTGCCGGTCTGTTCGATGGCCTCGCCCTCGGCCACGTCGGTTGCGCCGTCGATAACGTCTTTGCTTTCCTTCGCCTCTCGCGCCGACGTCCGGGCGACCTTCGCCTGCTTGGTCTTCTTGGGCGCTTCGTCGGCGTCCTCGCTGAACAAGTCGTCGGCGTCGATCGCTTCGCTCTCTTCGTGCTGGCGGTCGTGCTTGGGCTTGAATTGCTGGCTGCGGTCGCCGCCGCGGTCGCGTCCCCCGCGTTGCGGCGGGCCGCCGCGGTGCTGGCCGCCCTGGGTCGACGGCAGCGCCATGCCCAGCTCGGCGATGAAGATGTACCCGTCACGCGCGTCGAACAGCTCGAACCGCATCTCGTCCATCGGCAGTGTCGCGTCGGACGTGATGATGACGCGCTTGGAACTGGCGTTCTCCAGCGCCGCCAGTTCCGCCCGCTTACGGTTCTGCAGGAACAGCGCCACGTCCGGGTGGACCGCGAGTTGCACGCGCACCACGGCGGTGTCATTCAGGGCGATCCGCAGCTTGCGCATGACGTCCAGGGCCATGCTCTCGGGCGTCTTCACCATGCCGTGCGCGCGGCAGGCGGTGCATTCCTGGTAAATGCTCTTCTTCAGGCTCGGCCGCATGCGCTGGCGCGTCATTTCGATGATGCCGAAGTGGCTCATCCGCAGCATGCGGGTTTTGGCGCGGTCGTTGCTCAGGTTCTTGTGCAACCGCTCTTCGACTTCGCGGCGGTGCCGCTCGAAGCGCAGGTCGATGAAGTCGCAGATGATGACCCCGCCCATGTCGCGCAGCTTGAGCTGGCGCGGGATCTCGTCGGCGGCTTCCATGTCGGTCTTGAAGGCGGTCGTCTCGGCGTCGCTGTGGTCGCGGAACTTGCCGCTGTTGACGTCGATCGCCACGATCGCTTCGGTCTGATCGATCACCAGGCTGCCGCCGCTGGGCAGGGGCACGCGGCGGCTGTAGATGCTTTCGATCTCGCCTTCGATGTCGGCCTTGTGGAACAAGGGGACGGCGTCTTCGTAGAGATTGACCTTGTTCTTCGTGCGCGGCATCGCCAGCTTGATGAAGTCCTTCACCTTACGGGCGGTTTCCTTGTCATCGATCGTGATGTGATCGACGTCGCTCGTGAACACGTCGCGCACGGTGCGCGTCACGAGGTCGCCTTCGGTGTAAAGCTCGACGGGCGGCTTTTCCTTGTCGATCTTCTTCTTCAGCGTCTCCCACAGCCGGGCGAGGTATTTCAAGTCGCGCTCGATCTCGAGCTTGCTCTTGCCGATGCCGGCGGTGCGGATGATGAAGCCGCAGTCCTTCGGCGGCTTGAGGCCGTCGAGGATCTTGCGCAGGCGCATGCGCTCTTCCTCGTCCTCGATCTTCTTGCTGATGCCCATCTTGCTCATGCCCGGCATCATCACCAGCACGCGGCCGGGGACGCTAAGGTACGAACTGAGCGTCGGTCCTTTCGTGCCGATGCCTTCCTTGATGATCTGCACGATGATCTCGTCGCCCTTGCGCAGGCACTGCTGGATCGGCGGACGGTCGCGCCGGCCGAGCTTGCGGCCGACGGGCTCGATCGCCTCGCTGCCGCGCTTGCCGAAGTAGGACGGCATCAGGTCGCTGATGTGCAGGAACCCGTTGCGGCCGATGCCGAAGTCGACGAACGCCGCCTGGATCGACGGCTCGACGTTGGTGACTTTGCCCTTGTAAATGTTGCCCACGTGCGAGGTCGCACTCGTGCGCTCCATGTACAGTTCCTGCAATTTCCCGTCGTCAAGCAGCGCGATGCGGCACTCCTCGCCGGCGCTGACGTTGATGAGCATTTCTTTCATGGTGTTGGGAGGAGCCAGGAGCCAGGAGCCAGGAGTCAGGAGGCGGATACCCAAAGGCACGCCTGCTTCTTTCTCCTGGCACTTCTGGCTACCGACTCCTGGCTCCTTTCTCTAAAAAGCTTCCGGAATAATCTTCCTCGTCTCTTCGCGCAGGTAATGTTGCACCTGCCGCTCGGAGTCGAGACTCAGTACCTTGCGCGCCACTTGGCGCGCGTGTTCGGTCGTGGTGCTGCGAAGCACCTTTTTCACTTCGGGGATGTCGGGGCCGTTCATGCTGAAGCTGTTGAGCCCCAGGCCCAGCAGCAGCATCGTGTAGATCGGCTCGCCGGCCATTTCGCCGCAGACGCTGACGGGGATGCCCTGGCGGTTGCCGGCGCGGATCACGTCGCGGATGAGCGTCAGCACCGCCGGATGACACGGGGTGAACAGCCCGGCGACCCTTTCGTTCGTGCGGTCGACCGCCAGCGTGTACTGGATCAGGTCGTTGGTGCCGATGCTGAAGAAATGCACTTCCCGCGCGAACGTGTTGGCCATCAGCGCCGCAGAGGGCACTTCGACCATCATTCCCACCGGCACGTCGCGCTTGAACGGGACGCCTTCGTCTTCGAGTTCCTCCATCACGTCGTTGAGCACCATCTTCGCCTGCCGCAGTTCCATCATCGTACTGATCATGGGGAACATGATCCGCACGTCGCCTTTGACGCTGGCCCGCAGGATCGCGCGCAGCTGGGCCTTGAACATCGGCAGGTTGTGCAGGCACATGCGGATCGAGCGGTCGCCGAGGAACGGATTTGCTTCCTTGCTCGGGCCTTTGCCGTAGACGTATTTGTCGGCGCCCAGGTCGAGCGTGCGGATCACCAGCGGCCGCCCGCCGAGTCGGCGCACGGCGTCAACATAGGCGTTGTAGTGGTCTTCTTCCGTCGGCTCGACGGCACTGGCCATGTACAAGAACTCGGTCCGGTACAAACCGATCCCCGCCGCCCCTTTCGCCAGGGCCTCGTCGATCTCGGCGGGGAACTCGATGTTGGCCATCAGGCTGACGGCGTTGCCGTCGCTGGTCTCCGCCGCCAACGGCGCCATCGCGGCGAGATCGGCGTCGATCTTGACCTGCTGGCGCACGAGCTGTTCGTGCTCGCGCAGCTGGTCGTCGTCGGGATTGACGATCACCATACCGCGCGCGCCGTCGATGATGATGGTGTCGCCGCCGCTGACGGCGCCGGTGATGTTGCCCAGGCCCACGACCGCGGGAATGCCCATCGCCCGGGCGACGATCGCCGTGTGGCTCGTGCGCCCGCCGACGTCGCAGGCGAAGCCGCGCACGTGCTGCTTGTCCAGCGCCGCGGTCTGCGACGGCAGCAAGTCGTGGGCGATGACGATCACGTTCTGCTTCAGGTGCAGCAGGTCTTCGTGCTTATTGCCGATGAGCGTGCGAAGGACGCGCTTTTCGATGTCGTAGATGTCCTTCACGCGGTCGGACAGGTACGTGTCCTTCATCTGCACGAACGTGTTGGCGAGCTTGCGCATCGCGGTGCTGACCGCGTACTCGGCGTTGCTCAGATGGTGCTTGATCTCATTCTCGATCGAGCTGACAAGCGTCTTGTCCTTGAGAAGCCCCGCGTGGAAATCGAAGATCGAGGCGATCTCCTTCCCGTGGCTGCTGACCAGGCCCGCCCGCAGCGCCGCTAGTTCACCCTGGGCCTTGGCGACGGCGTAGTGCAAGCGTGCCGATTCGCTTTCGACGAGCGAGGCGTCGATCACGCGGCGCGGGATGATGAGATCTTCTGCGTCGAGCACCACGGCGGGGAAAATCACCACGCCGGGACTGACGCCGATCCCTTTGATAATTTCCATCGTAGGGGAGGGGTTAGGGGTTAGGGGTCAGGGGATAGGAAAAGGCGAAGCCCGCCGGGCCCGCCAACTTCTTCCTATCCCCTAACCCCTAACCCCTAACCCCGCCTTCTCCCTAATCCTCTTCGCCGAAGTTTTCTTCGACGAGCTTTGCCAGTTGGTCGACCGCCGCCTGTGCGTCTTCGCCGGCGGCCTCAATGCGTAAGACGGTCCCTTGGATCGCTTCGAGCGTGATGACCTGCATCACGCTTTTGCCGTCGACGGTGACGGCCTCGCCCCCGTCGCCCGTCACGTCTTTGTGGACGGCAATATCGGACTTGAAGTTGTTCGCCAGGTCCACGAATGCCATTGCCGGCCGGGCGTGCATGCCCAGTGGGCTCTCGATGGTGACGGTGCGGCTGACGATGGACATGGGGGCTGTGTGCTGGGTCATTCGGGGCCGCCTTTCGCGTAACGGCCAATTATTGTGTTCGGTATTGGGTGTTTTGGTGTCTGGGTGTTTTGTTATTTTGGCTGCGTCTGTCGACCGGTGCGCTCGGGCACGGGATTCATCTGCTGGAACACCAAAATACCCAAACACCAAAACACGCAGTACCAAAATACCCAAAAATCACTTTTCCGCGTCCGCTTCTTCCAGCAGGTCGCAGATCTTCTGTCGGCTGTCGCTTTGCCGCAGGAAGCGGCGGAACATGTCTTTCTGCAAGTTGGCGAACACGATGTGCATGGCCTGCAAATGCTGCTGCGGCTGGTTCTCGGGGCTCAGCAGCAGGAGGATCGAGTAGACCGGTTGGCTGTCCAGGGCCGAGAAATCGAGCCCCGCCTCGCTGCACCCGACGGTGCCGGACATCTTTTTTACCGCCGCGTGTTTCACGTGCGGAACGGCCACGCCCTTGCCGAAGCCGGTGCTGCCGTTCTTTTCGCGCTTCACGAGGGCGGCGACGATGTCGTCGACCGCCGATGCGTCGAGCGCGCCGGCGGTGGCCAGCGAGGTGACGAGTTCGCGGATCGCCTCGTCGCGGGTCGTGGCCGCCAGGGCGGGGACGATCGCGTCTTCGACGATAAAATCCTTCAGCTTCATTCGGGGCCGTCCTACTTTGTCACTTCATCGCCGTGGCGGATGGTGGCGTCCTCGCCGCCTTCGGGGTGCTTGCGGTTGCGCAGCGACTTCTTGTAATCGGTCAGTTGCCGCTCGAGCTTGTCGGTGCACCCGTCCACGCAGGCATAAGCGTCGGCATGGCTGTGATGGGCGATGAACTCTTTCTTGTGCTCGGCATTGACGATGATTTCGACTTTCATCTCGCTTTTGCCCTTGTCGAACACCACTTCGATTTCCTGGATGCGGTCGAAATACTTCAGCAGCTTGGTCACCTTCGCCTCGGCGAAGGATTTCATTGCCTCGGTCACGTCCATGTGTCTGCCGGTTACGACGATGTTCACTAAGAAACTCCTCTCGGGCCACTATCGACCACGGTGAGCCATTGTAGCGGGTACGTCGCAACAGTCACCCGACGACCGTCATCCATCTGCGCCCGCGATCCCGACTTCTGCGCGGCGCGGTCGCTTCAGCGACCACGTTCTACGCCATCGGGACAAACCCGCGCCCGTCACAGGGTCGCTAATGCGACCGCGCCGCGCGATGTCCAATCGCCCCGGCGATCGTCTCGGCGCCGTGTCCTTCGGCGTCGGGCGCCTTTGGCATCAGCACGCCGCCACTGATGAGCAAGCGCATCGCTTCCTCCACCGTCATCGGCAGCTCGATGACCTCGGTGCGCGGCACAAGCATGACGTACCCGCTGAACGCCGTCGGGCTGCTCGGCACGAACACCGTCACGAGGTCCTGACCTGTCGCTGTGGCCAGCGGTGGAAGGCCTTGCCCGGTGACCAGGGCGATCGACCAGATGCCGCTGGCGTGCGGCCGGCACGCGACCACGCGGTTGGCGCCCGCGGCACTGATCTGCGGGGAGCGCCGGTCCTGGAGCAGGAAATCGGTCACCTGCTTCACGGCCGGGTAGATCGCCCGGACGACCGGGATCTTCAGTGCCAGCGACTCGCCGAGCTTCCAGAACGTCCGGCCGATGAGGTTGCCCACCAGCAGCCCGACGATATACACCAGCAGCACCGCCAGCGAGACCCCGACGAGTTGCGACCACCACTCCCACCGCCATTCGCCGGTGTACTCGTCGTTGTACATCCAGGTCCGGCGGATCCTGCCCCACTGGGCCTCGGGCCCGCCGAGCTGGTATTGCACGTTCTGCACCGCCCAGATCAGGTGGCGGCCGAGCTGTTCCCACAGAAATGTCCAAACCCAGATCAGCAGCGACAGCGTGATCAACGTCGGGAGCAGGGTCTGAAGGCCGCGGAGGAAAAACGTCCGCGAGCGACCGGCAGCGGCGCTGGGCATAAGGCTCTGCTTTTCGATCAGTTCGCCCTCGGCCAGACAATGCCAGGGGCCAAAGCGGCGACATGGTTAGCGCGGCCGCAGGTTCGAGCGGAATGTAGCGGACGACGCCCGAAACGCAAAGTGGGAAGCGGGAATTTTGTCAGCCCGGGCGCACGCGACGTTCGCGCCCTCCACGCCGCGCCGCATGGTCGCTGAAGCGACAATGCAGCGCGGCGGTTCTGGAACCTTCATCGCGCCGTCGCGTATTGTCGGTCATCCCATGCCCGCCTCGTCGTTGCAACGCTCGCTTCTGGAATGGTTCGACGCCCACCGGCGTGACTTGCCTTGGCGCGTCGCCAGATCCGCCCCGCCCGGCGCGCGGCCGCCGGCGTATGGGGTGCTCGTGAGCGAGGCGATGCTGCAGCAGACGCAGGTCGCCGCGGTCGTGCCTTACTTCCATCGCTTCATGGCCGCCCTGCCGACGATCGAAGCCCTTGCCGCCGCCGACGAGCAAGTCGTGCTGCGTTTATGGCAGGGACTGGGCTACTACAGCCGGGCGCGCAATCTCCGGAAGGCCGCCGGACGCGTCGTCGAACAGTTCGGCGGTGTCGTTCCGGCGACGGTCGACGAACTGCTGACGCTCCCCGGCGTGGGCCGTTATACCGCGGGCGCGATTGCCTCGATCGCTTACGACACGCCTGCGCCGATCCTCGACGGCAACGTCGTCCGCGTGCTCTGCCGGCTCGACCGGATCGAAGACGACCCGCGCCTTCCCGCGGTGCGCGACCGTCTGTGGGTCCGCGCTGGTGAGATCGTGCCGGTGCTGCGCGCCGGTGATTTCAATCAGTCGCTGATGGAACTGGGCGCAACGATCTGCACGCCGAAAAATCCGTCCTGCCTGCTCTGCCCCGTGCGCCGCTTCTGCCGCGCCGCAGATGCCGGCGTGCAGGAGAGCATCCCCAAACCCAGGCCCGCCAAGGCCACGCCGCTGCTTCGCCGGTGGGTCGTCTGCGTGCGCCGGGCCGATGGCGATGCGTATCTCATCGAGCAACGCCCCGCCACCGGCCGGTGGGCGGGACTGTGGCAGTTCCCAACGCTCGAGGCCGACCTCACCACGCCGGGCGCCGCGACGCTGTCGGCCGCGCTGGCGATGCCGCTGAGCGACGTACGGCCATTGACCACCGTGCGGCACGCGCTCACCCACCGCCAGTACGTCTTCGACGCTTTCGTCGCCGTCGCCGCCGACGCGCCGGTCGCCGCGCCGCGCGCGTGGGCGACGCTTGCCGAGATGGACGCATTGCCGTTCAGCAAGCCGCAGCTGGCGATCCGGCGAGCGCTGGCGGATTCGGCCGGGCAGTAATGGCGCTTCATCCGCGTTGCCGCCGCCGGGCCGCGGTTCTATCCTCGGCCGCATGATCCTCATCATCGCCGGCACGAACCGCCCCGGCAGCAGCACCTTCAAGATCGCCACCGTGCTGCAGGCGCACTACGCCGCGGCCGGCATCGAATCCGAGATCTACTCGCTGACCGAAATGCCCCCGGAGCTGTTCGCGCCCACGAGCTATGCGCAAAAGCCCGAGGCGTGGCTCGCCGTGCAGCGGCGCGTGCTCGATGCCGCGGGCCTGCACGTCATCACGCCGGAATACAACGGCTCGTTCGCCGGGGTGTTGAAATACTTCATCGACATGCTCAAGTTCCCCGAAAGCTTCGAGCACAAGCCCGTTGCCTTCACCGGCGTCGCCAGCGGCATCTGGGGCGGGCTGCGAGCGGTCGAACAACTGCAGATGGTCTTCGGATACCGCAACGCCCACGTCTACCCGGATCGCGTGTTCATCCCCGCTCTGCACACGCGATTGAATGACGACGGCCACCTCACCGACCCCGCCATCGACGCCCGCCTGGCGAAGCAGGCGACGGGCTTTGCGACGTACGCCCATGCACTGGCACCTTCGCGACGACCGTGATGCGATCGCGCCTGCACCGCGCATGCTTATCTGGTCCCCTCTCCCGGTACGCCGGGGGAGGGTTAGGGAGGGGGCCTTGGGACCGGCCTGCATCTTAAGACTCAAACCCTCTGCCTAGCCCTCTCCCAAAGTACCGGGAGAGGGGACCGATGATCGCCATATGTGCTTGGAAGCAAGCCGACCGACCGCATCTGCTAAGGGCGGCTTTGCCGCGCCTTGCAGCGGCGAGCCGCTCTAAGCGTCGTCGCGCAAGCCGACCGGCTTCTGCAGCAGTTCAGTCAGGATGAACTCCTTGCGCAGATTCCCCGGCCGAAGCAGTGCGCGCAGGCGCTGGCCCTTGCTCGGTCCGCGGGACCGGGCATCGGCATCGCCGACGACTTCGCGCAGCTGGTCCGGCCGCGTCACCGTGGCCACGGCGTCGGACGACCGCGTCGGCGCATAGGCCGGGGTGCGCTCCGGCGGCTGCGCGCGGGGTTGGCGGGTCATGTTCGCCAATTCCTCGGCGGCACGACGCCGGGCCTGCTCGGCCTTGGGGACGCCCTTGCGTTTGCCGGTGCGCTGCCCCTGCTGCTGCGGGCGCGGCGCGTCCTGCATCGGCCGACGCTGCTGCGGAATGCGGCGCTGCACTTCAGCGGGCATGCGAGAAGGCAGCGCCGGCGGCTCAGCGCGCGACTCGTACCGTGGCTCGCTACGCGGGTCACTTCGCGGATCGTGCGGCATCGGCGGCGGGGATTTCCGTTGGCGGTCCTTCCACGCCGACGCCGCCTGCGCGACGACGTAGATCACCGCCACGATCAGGCCGACGATGAACTTGAAGTTCGGCCCGTCGTCGACGTCCGCGAGCAGATTCGGCCAGTCATTCATACGACGCGCCTCTCAAAGTTCCGCCGCCGGCACCAGCCACAGCCGGCCGGCGGCCGGTGTTGAGCCGAATCAAGTACGCCGCGTACGCGATCAGCACGCCGACGCCCAGGGTGAACCGGGCGTACGGGTCGCTGGACATTTCGACCACCGAATGCTCGGGCCGCTCCGGGTCGTACGCCACCCGCAGCGTGCGTCCTGTCGGGTACCGATCGGCGTAGTCGGCACCGTACAAGCAAAAGGTCCCACCGATCCCGCGGTCATAGTGCAGGTGCGTGGCCTGGAACGTGCGGCGATCGACCGTGTATTGATAATCGACCCTGGCACGCAGCGCCTTCTGGTTGTTCCTGCCGACGACGGCCATGTACGCCTTTGAAGAAACCACCCGCCCCTCCGCCACCGGCCAAGTGCGGGCAACTGCGTTGCGCCAAATCGTATGCCCGGCGAACAACGTGATGACCGCCGCGAGAAACGCCGCCGCAAACATCAGGATCGCCAGCCACCTGACGCCGCCCCGCCCGGCAAGGGAAGGTTGTTCTCCGAGGCGCGACATGTATCACCGCTCGTGATCGCCGGCCTTAGCGTTCGTCGGGCTTGGCGATCGACTCGCGCATCGACGTGTCGGCCTGCACGTTCTTCATCTTGTAATAATCCATGATGCCCAGGTTCCCGCTGCGGAACGCCTCGGCCATCGCGCGCGGCACTTCGG